>CAJXOD010000046.1 GCA_913057795.1 uncultured Aquiluna sp. | reverse complement strand
CGAATTCCCTCAGAGGTCGGTTCTTGTCGCATAGGTCGTAATTCCCTAAGGGCACTGGCTTGTAGAGGGCGATACTCAGCATTTTCAGCGCTCGGTGCTACGGTGGGGAATGCAACTACATTGAACAAAGGCGTTCGAGATGGATTCTAGAGAGACCGTTATGGCCGTAATGATTGCTGTCCAAGATCTACGTGAGCAGGATCGCCAGATGGGCGAGGATTCAAACTGGGAAGAAGTAGACGCGATTCCGAATGCAGTAAATCAGGCGTTAGAGAGGCACGGTGGTCACATAACGCATGATGTCCTCACTCTTCACCAATCAACTAGAACCGACCAAGATGGTCGTTCGCGCGCGTATGCCTTTGGGGTCGTCAGTTTCAGTATCTTTGGAAGCGAAGAAGGCAACCCGATTACCAGCGAAGTTCCGGCTGAGGCCTGGGAGAGAAAAGGTGATCCAGTTCCTAGGTTTATGAAAAGTGCGCTTTGGACTTTTTACCAGATGACGTTTCTGTTGCCAACCGATAGAGCTGAACCAGACTCATTCAGTTACGATTTTGGTCCGCCGAGCATTCCAAAATCTAACGATGTCATGGCTGAAGAAGCGAACTTGACTCTAGATGAATACGCTTCCAAGGTGGTCAAGTACTACATGGAAATGTTTCGGAGCTATCGAGGCTCTTATTTTCGAACAGAGATGATTGAGCTTTTAATATTAGAAGGTTTCTCTTTGTCTCAAGCCGAGTTCGGGGTGTCCCAGAACGGCTTTTAGGCTGTGGCGTAGATTTATAGAATTCGCCAATTCAGGCTTGCCTAATTCGACATCAGCTAGACCACCTCGGGGCTTACTTAGAAAGAGTCGTCCAACGATCCGGGGTCACAATCCCAGCAAATGCGAATCCAGCCGCAGTCTAGTTCGAACGCTAGCAGCGGTTTGCTCTTCTCGCATACGTCGCAATTCATTCTGAGATGCTATTCCGATTCGACCTATCGCCGTATTTGCTATACGGAGGCAGCCTAAAAGGGCGTCCACCGGAGGCAGAGGGTTGGCCCTTTTTCTGCCTATAGCCGCCGCACTCTTGCCTAGTGCCGACCTTATCTTTGCCCATCGTACTAGGCTTATGTTAATACCCAAGAGGGGGTGTTGTAGATGAGGACCATAGGAAATGTTCTAAGTGTTGCGGTTACGATTTGCCTGGTTTCGATTGGGTTTGCCCCGGCTGCAGGGGCCGGCGAAGTTAGTCGAGTGACACTGTTCTCTGACCACGGGACATTCAACTCTCAGCTAAAAGATTGCTCGCGCGGCGTCCTCGGCAACTACGAGATCGATGACTCTTACAAGATGGCTGAAGTCGATGCTCTTCCTACTATTGATGCCCCTAGTGCCATGGTGTCAATTAGGGTCTCGTTTAGCCAAGCATGCAGTGTTGACGCCGATAAGTACACCAGAAGCGTCGAGATTATTGCCCCCGATGGAACGCACTCCCCACTCACTAGAAACGATGCACTGTCTTGGTCCTACACATCCGATTCTTCAATCGCCTGTTCCTTTTTGAGCTGCCGTAACAGCCTGGATGTTTACCAGGTGCAGTTCGGCGGTGTCGGGCAATCAGGAATCCACGGACTGCGCTTTTCCACAACATATCTAGACCGGGCTTGCAGTTTTATCGAAGATTTTTATGTATGCGAGACCGATGTTCCCTATTCTCATAGCTTCGTATGGCCAAAGTTTATTACCGTGCACAGGACGGGTGTCTTGGGCGATTGGGAAATCGGCACCCCCGAACCGGTTCCCACTTCCATTGAAATCAAAAGTTGGACGGTAAACCAAAGAACATTGGCCGTGTTCGAAGACAGGGTTGCTACTCTAACCAGGATGCAAAGAAGCCAAGTCAGGGCTGCAGTAACTTCAAACCCGAGTGCCAAGAAGTTCATCTGCACGGGAATTCGCTACTACGACCAACCCATGAGTCTCAACATTATTTTGCGCAAACGCGCTAAGGCTGCCTGTGAGCTTGCGAAAGAGCTCAACCCGGCACTCTCTACCTGGTTTCAAAACAAGCGGACATGGGCGCCGAGCTACGTTGGCAAGGTGTTACTGACCATCAAGAGTCCTGCCAGCTAGTGACGGCCGCCTATCAGCGGTTCATTGACGGAGAGTGACTGCTAGCAGAGACTGTGCTTACTAGGCAGGGCTGGGATCAAGACATAGCAGTAACTAAATCAATTACCGACTCATTGGATCTGCTTGTGATTGATGACCGTCGGTTTAGAAAATCAGCAAAATTGCGGGACGCGCTTCAAGAGGGGATTCAAGTAACTCTTCTCAGTCACTTTATTGAGTCAAACCCTGAGATAGCTAAGAGCCTGAAGACTAAGAGGTCTTCAGGCTGGTTGAGCTTCCTGCCCTAGCCTCCAAGCGGTCATAAAATATCGGGTGGGACTGGGTGTTAGATACTGAAATCAGGCGGTGGTTGGGCTGGTTCGCTCGGCGGCGGGTCGAACTGGTTATTGTCCGTTGCCCCAACGGCTAACTCGTAGGCCATCACAGCAGCTCTATACGCGTTTGTTGCAATTTGGTAAGCCTCGGCTGCTCTTGTATATGCCAGCGCCATTAGCTCATAGGTGTCAGCTAATTTCTTTTCCATGTCTTCTGTCATCGATTCCTCCCGTAAAAGCGTTTCTGCGAAATGTTGACTTACTTCAAACTCTGTATCACCTTGCAAGTGAAGCAACTCCTCTTAGTACTTTATCCCCGTTAGTTTTTCTGAAGCGCGCCAAAGGTTTTCTGCAATTTCTTTGTCATTGGACCGTTTGTTCGACGCTACCTTTTTCGGATAGCCCCTCACTTCTTGCCATCCAGAGGGGCCAAAGTAGTCGCCGCTTTGCGCGTCGGGATCAGTCGCTGCCCTCAAAGTGGGCAAAGCGCCCATTTCAGGCTTCTGAGCTAAGAAAGGATTTAGAAGCCTGAAGAGGCGCCAGTTTTTTTGCAGGTTTGTGCTGGTCCAGCCA
>CAJXOD010000045.1 GCA_913057795.1 uncultured Aquiluna sp. | reverse complement strand
GCGTTGAAATTTGAGGGATTACCCTTGGGCATTTTCTCATTTAGATAATCTTGCCATTGGCAATACCTATCGAGGCCGTAGTCGATTACAAGTTTTTCATGGAACAATGACCCGCCCCCATACTTGAATGCGTCGCACTCACCATTCTTGGAGTTCTCGCAATCTTTGAGGTATTCAGCAACCAAGTCAGTGGATGTAGGCACTAGTTTCAAGGTATCCGTGTTCTGAGGGTTAATAAAGACAGACCCAGTGCGGACCTTGTCCTCATCAAATAGCAACCTCGCTAAAGCCAGCTCAAAAAAGGTCGCTTGGCCCTCGATGTACCAATAAGTCCAATGTGTTTGACCGTGTGAATCTTGGTAAAGATGAACTGACTCGTGGGCACTGTTAGTCAGTTGCCAGTCCTCCCAGCTGAGCTTGCTGCCTATGATTCGAAACTCGGTGGGTATGCCTGTCGTGGTTAGGCTAGGCCCGTAGAATTTGGGACAAAATATATCGGCTTCCACTCTGCAGTGCCAGCCCTCGTCCTTTGATGTGAACCATTCGAGTTCTGGCTCAGTCAAGTTCGCTACTTGTTGCTCCTTCCACCACTCCTCGTCGTTCTCACTGAAGATGATCCTCATCTTCACGGGAAAATTAGGATTCATTCTCGTTGCCCAGTAGCTTTCGTGAAAAGCCTCTCCATCTAAATATCTCTTTGAGTCAGAATGTGAAACGGTGGAGCTAAAAAGATGCGGCAGCAAATAGCCGTCTGGGTTCGCTTTTTCACAGACCTCACTAATCACTGCTTCGTAAGCGAGTGAGTGCTGTCCTTCAGATTTAGGGACATGGTCCTCGCATGCAGCAACCCACTCGCTAAGCAGCACTTGCTCTTCAACGATCGGCCCCTCAGCCACTGCTGAACTCTGGGTACCGATTGGGGCTGGCTCCACAACTACAGTGTTCGCGCAGCTTGAGAGCACCAAAACCCCAAGCACCAAGACCCCGATGTTTCTGACCTGTATCCCCATGATTTGCAATCGTAATGTACCTAGAACTAGGAGTAATGAAGAAACCAAAGATGTCGTGCCAAAGCCTCTTGGGTTTCAGTTCGCTTGGACAACAAGGGACAGTCTTTGCCAACAGCGGCTGTAATAAATTAGCCAATTGCGCAGAGGCCACTGGTCATAAACCAAAGCTCTACTTGGACCAGCGGCCCAACTTCACTTCTCGGTGGGTAATTCCGACTTAGAACCAGACCAATTTGACTTTCGAAATCCCCAAACAGTAAACGCCGAGAGTAGAACCACCCCAACAATTACCCAGAGTGGCCCAACTCCATAGACAAATCTGCTGACATAGCTCTGCAGATCTATGGCCGTTGAGATAACGACGTTTGGCTGCAAGTTGCCGGCTGCCACCTGGAGCTCAAAGACACCGTAGGCAAATAAGTAGACCGCAACCACAATCAGGAAACCGGCAATCAGCTGCTCCAGTAGTTTGCCCTTGCGCCTTAACCAGGCGATGGCCCCTTGGCTCGATGAGGCCGTGAGTAGAGCAAGCAACAGGACCATTGCACTCATTCCAAATCCATATGCCCCGAATATAATTGGGATTTCGACCCATGAGCTTGACCTAATTGCCGTCGCAGTGACGGCCAAGAAAGGTCCGATGGTGCAGGACAGCGAAGCCAGAGCATATGTGACGCCATAGCCAACCTGCGAAAGCAAACCTGATTTTGGTGCTATCGAAGGCCGAAACAACTTGGTCAACCCCACCGACTTACCGGCAAGGATTGCTATTCCAGTGGCCGCTAGTAGCAGCGCGACCACCAACGTGACCCAGGGCAGGTAGGCCTGGATGGAACTTGCAAATGGGATAACTACAAGCCCGAAGGCGGTGAAGGTAAGGAGTAACCCTGCGCCCATGCCGAAACTGAATTTCAGAGCCCGAAGGTAGTTGCCTTTTTTATCGGTTGTTTGCTTGAGGATTTGAACCCCAAGATAGGCGGGCAGCATCGCAAACCCACAAGGGTTGAACGCAGCCAGCATGCCGGCTAGCAAAGAGATGGCCAGCAGCGACTCCATTAGTCTTCCAAAATGCTATCTAGTAGCTCTTGAGCTACTTCTCTGGTTGCAGGTCCTATGTGAAGCTGAGCTGCGCCATCTTGGTTCAAAACCACAATCGAGGGCTGCAGTGGCACTTGAAAGTTTGCCCACAACTCTCCGGTCGTGTCCACCAGATGCACTAACTGGTCAGTGCCGGTGCGATTGACAAAGTCCTGCATCTCACCACGGGTACCATAGCCTGCAATCCCAATGAATTGAACCTCGGGATTTGCCGCCTGAAGCTCTTTGATGTCAGCGGATTCCTGGGCGCAGATCGCGCACCACGGAGTCCAAAACCAGATCAGAGTGTCTTTGCCGGTCAAAGTGCTTGATGCGAAGTTTTCGCCCGCCACAGTCTGCGCTTCAAATTCAAGCTGAGGCTGATACCCGGACTCCCCTGCCGCGCTTGCGCAGCCGGTAAGACCAAGAATCAGCAGCAGAGCTGCCGCAAGGAATGCCCTTTTCATTTTTTTACTGTCCGATCTTATTTAGTTTCAGTTTGATGCCCACAAAGACTCCCAAGAAGCTGAAAAGTAAGAACACCCAGCCAGAAAGTGCGAAGCCTTGAATGCCAGATAGCAAAACTCCGACGGTGCAGCCAAGGGCCGTGAATGCTCCCCAACCAAGCATCACACCGCCGAGAAGGGCAGTGACTCCATTTTTCACATTGATGGATTCGAACTTAAATCGATTGCCGCTGATTGCCGAGGCAAGTGCTGCCACAAATAACCCGAGGATTATCCAGCCGTTATTGGTGACCACCTCGCCAATAACGCCAATACATCCTGACAAGGTGTCCATGCCGGCCAGCGACTCCGGCCTAATGCCGACCGAATCCGCTAGGTTCTGAGACCAGGAATTCAGCTGCCTGGTCGTGCCCAACGGCTCGACTCGGAGATAGGCAACGACCCCAACTGATCCGACAATGGCTCCGGTAAGCCAGGGTGACCACCTTTTTCGAACCAGATTTTCGCGCAATTGCGCGAGGTTAGTTGCTGGTTGTGCAATTCGCTTTTGCTCTTTTGGATCGGAGCGCTTGAGGGCAAAGATGGTGAGGGTCACAAGAACTGCGAGTGTGATCAGAAG
>CAJXOD010000044.1 GCA_913057795.1 uncultured Aquiluna sp. | reverse complement strand
GCTATCTAGTAGCTGTTGAGCTACTTCTCTGGTGGCAGGTCCTATGTGAAGCTGAGCTGAGCCATCTTGGTTCAAAACCACAATCGAGGGCTGGAGTGGCACTTGGAAGTTTGCCCACAACTCACCGTTGGTGTCCACCAGATGCACCAGCTGGTCAGTACCGGTGCGGTCAACAAAGTCTTGCATCTCGCCGCGGGTGCCATAGCCGGCAATCCCGATGAATTGAACCTCAGGATTTGCCGCCTGAAGCTCTTTGATGTCAGTGGATTCCTGGGCACAAATCGCGCACCACGGAGTCCAAAACCAGATCAGAGTATCTTTGCCAGTCAAAGTGCTTGACGCGAATTTCTCACCCGCCACAGTCTGCGCTTCAAATTCAAGCTGGGGCTGATACCCAGACTCCCCCGCCGCGCTCGCGCAGCCGGTAAGTCCAAGAATCAGCAACAGAATTGCAGCAGGTAATGCCTTTTTCATCTTTTACTGTCCAATCTTGTTTAGCTTCAGTTTGATGCCGACAAAGACTCCTAAGAAGCTAAACAGTAAGAATACCCAGCCCGAGAGTGCGAAGCCTTGAATGCCAGACAGCAAAACTCCGACGGTGCAGCCAAGGGCCGTGAATGCTCCCCAGCCGAGCATTACTCCACCGAGAAGGGCAGTGGCTCCATTTTTTACATTGATGGATTCAAACTTAAATCGATTGCCGCTGATTGCCGAGGCAAGTGCTGCCACAAATAGCCCAAGGATTATCCAGCCGTTATTGGTGACTACCTCACCAACAACGCCAACACAACCCGACAAGGTGTCCATGCCCGCCAGAGACTCCGGCCTGATGCCGAGCGAATCCGCCAGGTTTTGAGACCAGGAATTCAGCTGCCTGGTCGTGCCCAACGGCTCAACTCGAAGATAGGCAACAACGCCAACTGATCCGACAATGGCTCCGGTAAGCCAGGGTGACCACCTTTTTCGAACCAGATTTTCGCGCAATTGCGCGAGGTTAGTTGTTGGTTGAGCAAGTCTATTTTGCTCTTTTGGATCGGAGCGCTTGAGGGCAAAGATGGTGAGGCCCAACAGAACTGCAAGTGTGATCAGAAGCGATCCGGTGTAGCCAAAGTAGTTTGGCAACCAGATTGTTGGCGCATCTTGAATCCCGGCTTCATAGAGGGGGTTCCAGGTAATGAAAGCCACCATGAAACCAATGACTGTCCCGACCAGACCGGTGATTGCTCTGAGGGAGCCTTCTGCTAACCGATAGATGTGTCCCGAGATGCAAGCTCCAGACAGAGCCATGCCGATCCCGAATACAAACGCCGCCAGTACCAGTGGCCAGCCAACCGGTGCAATGTGCGCTGCCGGTGGCAATGTCCCCTCCGGATTTGGAGTGAAGAGCGCAAACAGAACCGTGTATCCGATTGATCCAACTGCAAGCGCAGTGTAGATAGAGGTCAAGCCAGAGTTGTAGTTGCGATCAATAGCATCTCGCCAGATGCAGAAAAAACAGAATCTACCTCGTTCAAATGCGATGCCCAGTGCTAAGCCCATTAAGAGCGACACCGAAGCATCGGAACCAAAGTCTTCCAGCTCACCTATGTAGTTGGCCAAAAGAATCAGCCCAGCTATCAGAGCCAGTGCAACAGCGGAACGGATGCTATCCGCTGTAGTCCAAACCCGCTCTTGGGCAGTTTCGCCCGAGGGCGGGTTTGGCATCACAAGTTGTGACATTACGAAACAGCATTCTCGATTGGAACGTTCTCGGCGTTGCCATACTCTGTCCAGGAGCCGTCATAGTTTTTGACATCTTCATAACCAAGAATCTGGGTCAGCGCAAACCATGAGGCGCTTGCCAACAGTCCGGTGCCGCAATAGAGGATGACCTCTTTGTCGGCTGTCGCACCAATTGCTTGGTAGGCAGCGGCAATCTCTGCCGGTTGAAGGTAGCTAACGTCTTCGTTGAAAAGGGCAAAGGAGAACAGGTTCTCCGCTGAGGCCACGTGGCCATCAAACTTGGCGCCAGAGGTCTCCTCGCCAACGTAGGACTCGAGGGAGCGGTTATCCACAATGATGGAGTTGCTGTCTGGTCCAGCCGAAGCCGTTGCAACCACCTCTTCGATAAAGGCCCTAAGTTCAAGATTTGCTTCGGTTGGCACAAAGTCACCTAGTTCAACAGTTGGTTGTGCCAGGGAGACCTGCTTGCCTTCCGCCTGCCACTTCGACCAGCCGCCATCCAAGAGTCGAACATTATTGAAGCCATAAATCTTCAGCACCCAGACTGCCCAAGTTGCAAACAGCTGGTGGGTTTCGCCATAGACAATTACCTTTGAATCCTGATTGATTCCCAGTGATGACGTAATTGCTTGGAAGCTTGCGGGGTCGATGATTCCTCTACTCTCACCGCCGGTGAGACCTGAGTACCAGTCGAGCTTTTGGGCTTCAGGAATGTGACCGCGCTCGTATAGCCCCTCTTCGTTAGCGATTTGAAGGACCACCAAGTCTGGATCATCAAGGTTTTGCTCTAGCCAATCGGTTGAGACCAGTCCCTCAGTTGTGGTCACAGTGGTCACTCCAGCATCAAATAAAGCAGCCTCCGCTTCGACTTGATTTGCGGACGAATCTGGGCCAGAGCTTGCTGCTGCGCAGCCAACTAGGGACACTGCCAACAGAGAAGCTGCACCGATAGTCGAGAATTTTCTAATGCCTTTGATCATGGATATTCCTGTTCCTCTGTTGGTTGTCTAAATGAGATAAGCCCAAGCTAAGGTCTGCTGTCGCAAGTTCAAAGTGAGCGAGTAACAAACGGCAACAATCAGCCGTTTGCTTATGCCCGCTCTTCACGGCAGTGCCTGTAGTTGACCGCCTAATAGACCGCTCCGCCTATCAGAAATGGGAACGCCTCTATCCGATGCTGCTCAACATAGATATTTCACTAGGAGCGTTTGCCAAACACCTGTTCACAATCGACAGAATTCTTGTGTTTAACGACATAGCGACGTGATCTCCCCTTAGGGATAATGTGGTTACGAAGCTAGGCACCAAGGCCCGCAAACGCGGGTTCACGTTCTATAAAGTCTCGAACCGTCGGCAATAACCCCACCCTCCGGCTCGGGCTTTGATTTTCTTCTAGGTGTTTAGCTCTAGAGCATTGGATCTGAGATGCCAACATAGACAGTCTCGAGGTATTCCTCGATGCCCTCAGCCGAACCCTCACGACCTAGACCGGATTGCTTCACGCCACCAAATGGACCCGCTGGGTTTGAAACCAATCCGGTGTTCAGGCCGAACATTCCAACCTCTAGAAGCTCCGGAAGCCTCAAGCCCCTATTTAGATCCTTGGTAAAGGCATAGGCAACTAGGCCATACTCCGTGTTGTTGGCCATAGCAATGGCCTCTTCTTCGGTCTTGAAGCTACTGATTGGTGCCACCGGGCCAAAGATTTCGGTCTGCAGTATCTTGCAGGATTCATTCACGGATTTGATGATGGTCGGTGGGTAGAAGTAGCCCTCTCCGTCTGGAATCTCACCCCCAAGAACAACGGTTGCACCATTGGCTTTTGCATCTTCAACCAGAGCGTGAATAGACTCCCTGGCCTTTTGGTCAATAACCGGTCCGATGTTTGTGCCCTCGGAAACACCCCGGCCAATCTTTAGCTCGGACATACTTTGGGCAAACTTATCGGTGAACTCATCCAGAACACTTTCGTGAACAATGAACCTGTTGGCAGCGGTGCAGGCTTCTCCCATGTTGCGAAGTTTTGCCTGCATGGCTCCCTCGACGGCCTTATCTATATCCGCATCCTCAAAC
>CAJXOD010000043.1 GCA_913057795.1 uncultured Aquiluna sp. | reverse complement strand
TCCAGATGAGGCCGAGGATGCCGCCGCCGCCGTTTGCGATAAACCTATCAACGTCGCCGCCCATAAGTGCCAAATCAATAGCTGCTGCGGCAAGGTTAGTAATAATCAGAAAAAGCTGGATAAACCAATACTCTGAGCGGCGTGAGCGGCCCTTGAACATTGTGTAACGTGACCAAAAAGACTTCACTGCTTCAGCAAAACTCATGACGACCTCTTTCATTTGTTCGTTGTTTTAATCTATCTCAACAACCATTGAAGCAACGAGCAGCTTCCCTTAGCTTGAAGCTCGCCCTAGTCCACTCGAGTTGTGCCGATGTGGGAACGTTGCTCTAAGGTTCGATGCACGGGGCATTTATCTGCGATGGTTAATATTGAAGCGATCTGCTCCTCTGTTAGATCACCATGCAATCGAATGTCCCGCTGGAAGTGGTCAATTTTCGATTCAGAGGTCTCACAGTTTTCACATTCGACGGCATGGCGTTTATCGTGGCGGACGCTCACTGAGACGTGATCGAGGGGTATCTTCTTGCGCCTGGCGTAGAGGCGAATCGTCATGGCGGTGCAAGCCCCAAGTCCGGCAGCCAGGAACTGGTAAGGCGTTGGTCCGCTATTGGTGCCACCAACATCTTCTGGCTCGTCAGCTTTCATTTGGTGCACGCCTGCGACCAAAACGTCTTGAGCAAAGCCATCTGGGGATACTTCGGAGACCATCACATCGCCGTCAGGCGATGATTGGTCGCTGCCGGACGGGGCACCAGGAAGGTAACGGCTCGCCCAAGCCGTAATAACAGAGGAGGCATATTCCGCATCGGAGACTCGGCTTAGCATGTGGTCGGCGTCATCAAGGGACACGTAGGACTTTGGATGCAGAGCCGCGCTGAAGATATCTGCAGCGTTGGAGACATCCACAATCGCGTCCACCGGTGAGTGCATGATCAACAGTGCAGCATCTAGCTTCAGAAGTGCCCCGTGAAGATTGGCGGTACTAATGTCATCGACAAACTGTTGAGTGATTTTGAAAGGCCGACCGCCGAGGTCAACCTCGGCAAAGCCCTGCGCGCCGATTTCTGGAACCGCGTCACTAAAGAGCTTCTTTAGGTGTTCTGGGTTTGAGGGTGCACCAATAGTAACGACAGCTTTGACAGAATTCAGTTTCGGTGCTGCCGCAATAACTGCCGCGCCTCCAAGAGAATGACCCACCAGCAGACTCGCTGGTGCGACGCGCTCTTCTAGGGCCTTTGCGGCCGCCAGGAGATCCTCAACATTGGAGCTAAAGTTCGTATTTTCAAATTCTCCATCGGAGTGGCCAAGACCTGTGAAATCAAAACTCAGTACAGCAATGCCTCGGGCCGCCAATGCGCTCGTTATGCGCTTTGCCGCCGGGATGTCTTTTGAGCATGTGAAGCAGTGGGCAAAGAGTGCGCTGTGCGTCACGGGTCGATCGGGCAGGCTTAGCCGACCAGACAATTGCCCCATGGATCCTTCGAATACAAACTCTTCGTTTGGCATTTGATTTTTCCTTTGATCGAGTCTTTTCAGTGTTGCACATTTTCATGGGGAACGAAAATGTACTATCTGCCACATTATGGGGGAGCGACTCGACTAATAAACGGCCCGTTTTGAATGGACGCAGCGGTGGTTTCAGAAGCAGGACAAATTAGTCAAGGCCTTTCTCCAAAGCGGTTAGTCAGAAGTTGAATGCCTTGTGGAAACACTCCTTGCGGTCTAGGTTCGAAGGGTAGACATAAGTCTGGGGCTAACTATTGAGCAAGCACGAGCAAGATCACTCGAAAATGCACGACCACGAACAAACGACTTCTGAGACCTCTTCGCAGCCAGTCAGCCCACCCGGTGACCACTCGAAGATGAAGCACGACCAGCACGCGAACCATTCCGAGAAATCTGGGCATTCAAACCACCTGGATCACTCTGGTCACGTGCAAAAATTCCGACGCCTATTTTGGATCATGCTAATTATTGCGGCCCCTGTAATTGCATTCTCGGAAATGTTCTCAATGTTTCTTGGCTACCAATTACCTGACGGAATTTTCGTGGGTTTGATCTCGCCAGTTCTGGGAACCGTGATGTTTTTCTGGGGTGGTTGGCCATTCTTGGACGGTGCCCGATATGAAATTGGCGCGCGAAAACCGGGAATGATGCTTTTGATAAGCCTTGCTATTTCGGTGGCCTTCTTTGCATCTCTTGGGTCGAGCGTCGGCCTACTGGATGGGGCCTTAGATTTTTGGTGGGAACTAGCCCTTCTGATTGTAATTATGCTGCTTGGCCATTGGATTGAAATGCGATCACTAGCGCAGACGACCTCTGCGCTAGATTCTCTGGCGGCGCTGTTGCCTGATGAAGCCGAAGTAGTTCGTGGTGAGGAAATTCATAAGATTTCCCCATCGGCCCTAGAGGTAGGTGACATTGTCGTCGTCCGCCCCGGCGCTAGGGTGCCTGCCGACGGCCTCATCATTTCAGGATCTGCAAGCATGGATGAGTCGATGATTACTGGGGAATCCCAAACAATCATGAAATCATCTGGCGAAACCGTAGTGGCCGGAACAATTGCCACTGATTCGGCTATTCGAGTTGAAATAACTGCGGTGGGTGACAGCACAACATTGGCTGGAATTCAAAAGATGGTTGCAGAGGCGCAAACTTCATCCTCGCGGGCTCAGTTACTTGCGGACAGGGCCGCAGGCTGGCTGTTTTGGTTTGCACTGGTTGCTGCGATGGTGACCTTCACGGTATGGAGCTTGATAGGTAACGTCGATGACGGAGTGGTAAGAGCAATTACGGTTTTGGTCATCGCATGTCCTCACGCTTTAGGTCTCGCTATTCCACTCGTGGTGGCGATCTCGACCGAACGTGCGGCACGTGGAGGGGTATTGATTAAGGACAGGCTTGCTCTTGAGAGCATGCGCGCTGTTGACACAATTCTTTTTGACAAGACCGGGACCCTCACCAAGGGTCACCCCGAGGTGATTTCCGTAGTTGCGTCGCTCGGACAGGATAAGAATTACGTTTTGTCATTAGCAGCCGCTGCCGAGAAGGACTCCGAACACCCGCTTGCTAAGGCAATTGTGCATGCGGCTCATGAGAGTTCTTCTAGCGCTTTGGTAGCAACGGATTTTAAATCCGCCCCAGCCGAGGGTGTAAGCGCATTAGTTGACGGGGCGCTAGTGCAAGTTGGCGGCCCACACATGCTCACCTCAATCAATCAGTCCGAACTCTCGATAGCCGATCAGTGGCGGTTGGAGGGTTCAATAATCCTGCACGTCGCGATCGATGGCCAGGTGGTTGCCGCAATTCAGTTGGCAGATGCAATTCGAGAAGAATCAAGTCAAGCGGTTTTGGATCTTCACGAAATTGGTCGGCAAGTGGTGATGATAACCGGAGACGCGGAAGCAGTTGCCAGCACTGTTGCCAAAGAACTTGGAATAGATAGGTATTTTGCTGGAGTGAGACCAGAAGATAAAGCGGCGAAAGTTAAAGAATTGCAAAGCGAAGGGCGCATCGTTGCAATGGTTGGAGATGGCGTCAATGACGCTCCGGCACTTGCCCAGGCGGACGTCGGAATTGCGATTGGCGCAGGCACCGATGTTGCAATTGCTTCGGCAGGTGTAATTCTCGCTAGTTCTGATCCAAGATCAGTATTGTCGGTAATAACCCTTTCAAAGAAGTCCTACCAAAAGATGAAACAGAATCTCTGGTGGGCAGCTGGCTACAATCTAATCTCAGTGCCACTAGCAGCGGGTGTTCTTGCGCCAGTGGGTTTCATCCTGCCGATGTCAGTTGGGGCGATCTTGATGTCGCTTTCAACGCTTTTAGTTGCTCTAAACGCTCAATTACTTCGAAGGCTTGACATAGCGCCCAGCTCCAACGAAGTCCAGTAACCAGCTGATTAGGGTCGAAGTTTCCCAGTCGCCGGCAATGTTTTCGACTGATAAAGCGCTAGCGCTTGGAGGCTTACCTCAGTGATGCCAACGGCCGAAGACCTCTTAGAAAAAATGCCCAAATTCTCTGCTGAAACCTTCAC
>CAJXOD010000042.1 GCA_913057795.1 uncultured Aquiluna sp. | reverse complement strand
GGGCACAGTCGTTCCCATCACAGCCAGGACTACAACTTCCATCACGGTTACAGTGCCTGCGGGCCTAGCCGCTGGAGGCTACACAATTTCACTTACAACGGATGACGCAACTTTGTTGGCTGGAGGTGTCGCCCAAGTTGTCGCAGGTGAGGTTGAGGCTGCGACAAACCAAAAAGTAAATGCAGGATCCTTCAATACTTATGTTGCTGTTTATGCCAAGGGCTACAAGGGGCAAACACTGGCTTGGAAAATTGCTGGTAAATGGTTCAAGGTAGTTATCACCAAGGATTACCAGGTGTTCCAAAGAAAGACAATCGCAGTTGGATTGGAAGTAAAAGTTGATCTATTTATTGACGGAGGGAGGCTGCTAGCAAAGACGGTGCTTACGAGGTAGTTAGCCTCTGTAGACAGTCAGCGCAGCAAAAGGGCGGAAGTTCGACCCCTTTCGAGTGCAATGAAACCCAAGATGTCCCCCACGACATCTTGGGTTTCTTCATTTAAGTTTGAAATTCGGGGTGAGCATCTCAACCAAAATCTCGATTTAGCGCAGCTTCCCTCGCCAGGCGCTGAATGACTTCACCGAGCCTGAGTGTGGGAGTTTTAGCCATGGGTAAGGGTGGACCTCGGCAAGGCTCTGGAATTTCTCGAAGCTTGGAAACGGGGCGTGAGTGACCGCAACCTTGTTTGCTTTGGCGAATTCAACTGGGTCACCAAGATAAACCGATAGGTCTCTTCTGGTAGCTAGATCTTTCAGCGTCTCAAGGTAAAAATAGATGCGCTTTGAAGAGAGCTGCAATTTGGCTAGTGCCTGCTCGTTGAAGACGAAAGCCACTGGAAGATCTGGGTTCGCAGCCATTGCGGGATCACTGTCGCCCAGGGATTCAATTGTCAGTAGCACTACATCGGGTTTGTCGGCTTGCATCGGAACACGCGGGCCGGTTGTTATTTCAGGGCTTGGGTCAAAACTAAGCAAGGGATCGGTGGCTATCGGTGATAACTCCCGATCGACCGGAAACTTTTCTATTGGGCAAGCAGACTTGAGAGCGCAGGAGCCGCAGAGTTCTGGCGCACGCTTCTGAACTTGCCAGCGCGCAAAGCCGTAGGGCTTTCCGTTACCCGAACCCACGGTCCACTGCCACCCAAGCAAGTTTGCAGCTCTGGAGCCATCAATTAGTTCTTGGTGCATGCGCTCTTGTCCGTGAAGCCAGCCCTTGCCATTGCGCACACTCCAGTGAGAGGCCAACCACATTCTGGTTTGGTTCACTAACCAACCATCTTGATGTAGCTCATCGAGCGCAAAGTCCACGCAAGCCATGCCCTCGGGCCAACCGTCGCCCGGGGCATCCCAGGTTTGCTCAAACCTCAAATTGCTAAATAGTTTCGTGCCGATACGTGCATAGAGGTGCCGGGCGTACTCTTGCCACAACAGCTCGTCTCGATACTTATCTCGGTCAAACTGCGGCGCTTTACCGGCCACATCCCAAAGTGTCGAGAGCGAAATGATGTTGTGCCGAACATAGGGAGACATAACCGTTGCGCCCCTGCTGTGTATGGGTAGCACCTCGGAGCGGTTTTTGGCATAGCCACGTAGCTGAAGATCCGAAAGTGCCAAATTAGCTGCTGTTTGGCCTCCCGGAATGGAACTTCGGCCGCCGCCGGAATGTAAACCGGCGAAAACTTCAGTTACTAGCTGTTCGGCGTCGGTAGTGATGTCAAATTGCTTCAATTAAGCCAAACTCCTCTAGTTTGAGTGACATAAGTTTATGCTGAGGAGCTTCTAAGATTTGAGAAAAAGCTTGAGATAAAGCGCTTATTCTTGTTTCATGGACTCTCTGAATCGGCACGAAGATTACGGCAAGGAAGCACTGGACGAGACTGACTTACTGGCTGACCCCATTGAGCAGTTCAAGATTTGGTTAGTTGAGGCAGAGGCCGAAAAAATTTACGAGCCAAACGCTTTTGTGCTTGGAACAATTACCGAACAGAACACCCCGAGCGCCAGAACCGTGTTGCTAAAGGGTGTTGATGAGCACGGATTTTTCTTCTTCACGAATTTTGATTCTCGCAAAGGCCAAGCCATTGATAAAAACCCTGCGGTGAGCGCGGTATTTGGCTGGTACTCGATGTATCGACAGGTGCTAATAGAGGGCGTTGCCAAAACTGTGCCGGGCAAAGATTCCGATGAGTACTTCCACTCTCGCCCACAGGAATCTCAAGTGGCGGCATGGTCCAGCCAGCAGTCACAACCAATCGAAAACCGCGATGCATTGGATGCCCAGTTCCATGCTGCGCTGGAGCGGTTCAAAGCTGACGAAGTGCCGAGACCTGACTACTGGGGTGGCTTTCGCATTGTTCCGACCAGGATTGAATTCTGGAAAGGGCGTTCAAACCGAATGCACGATCGAATCGCTTTTTCCAGAACGCTCGATGCAGCTGGCACACCTAGCCAGTGGAAGATTCAGCGCCTACAGCCTTAGTGGTGTCTTTCTAGGCGTTCTTGAACTGCTCGTTGACCAATTTCGAGTAGAGGCCTTTGTTCTTTAGCAACTCAGTGTGAGTGCCGCGCTCAACTACTTCACCGCCGCTTATGACAAAGATGACATCGGCGTTGATTACGGTCGAAAGACGGTGAGCAATTGCAATGGTTGTTCTGTTTCGTGTGACAGCGTCTAGGGTTTCCTGAACGATGCGCTCACTTTGGGTGTCCATAGAGCTGGTGGCTTCATCGAGTATCAAAACTGGTGGGTCTTTTAGCAGCACTCTTGCAATTGCAATTCGCTGCTTCTCGCCGCCGCTTAGTCGGTAACCACGCTCGCCTACCACGGTTTCGTAACCTTCCGGGAAGCTGGAAATGGTCTCGTGAATGTTTGCGGCCTTGGCCGCAGTAATAATTTCTTCGGTGGTTGCATCAGGTTTGGCGTAGGCCAAATTTTCCCTAATGGTTGCGTGAAACAGGTAGGTCTCTTGATTCACAATGCCCACTTGATCAATCAAGTCTGTTTGCGAAAGCTCACGCACATCAACTCCTGCAAAGAGCACCTGACCCTCGCTGGCGGCGTAGAGCCTAGGAATCAAGTAGCTAATCGTAGTTTTACCAGAACCAGATGGCCCCACTAGAGCCGCGTACTGACCCTTTTGAACCTTGATGTTTACGCTCTTTAGGGTCGCCACCTCATTATCGGAGCCCGGATAGCTAAATGTGACATCGCGCAGCTCCACAGACCCAAGGTCCTCAGGATTTAGCTTCTCTGGGTTTTCTGGGTCAGTGATGGCTGGAGTCAAATCGATGTATTCGAAGATTCTTGCAAATAAGGCCTCGCTGGTTTGTAGGTCGAGCACCACTCGCATCAGTCCAATCAAAGGAAAGAGCAGTCTGGCCTGAACGGTGGTGAAAGCCACCACGGTGCCAATCGAGACCACGCTGCCTTCGGTTATCAACCAGCCGGCAACTAGATAAATGATTGCCGGAATAGCGGAGAAGAAAATCTGGACCATGGCAAAAAACCACTGGCCGCTCATGGTCTGTCTAACCTGCAGGCCGATCTGTACTTTATTTTCGGCCGCGTAGCGATCGACTTCTATTTGCTGTCGACCAAAACTCTTTGCTAGCAAGATTCCGCTAACTCCAAGCGACTCTTGGGTAATAGCGGTCATTTCGCTTAATGATTCCTGAGTCTTACCGGCAATCTTGGCCCGCACTTGACCCACTCGGCGCTGGGCGATGACCATCAAAGGCATTATCACTGCAGCAACCAAAGTCAGCTGCCAACTCAGTAGCAGCATCGCCACGAAGGCGGCGATAACGGTGACTGTATTACCCAGCACGCTAGAAACAGTGTTGCTCAACACGTTTGCCACGCCACCCACGTCATTTTGCAAACGTGACTGAATGGTTCCGGTCTTAGTCATGGTGAAAAACGCCAACTCCATGGACTGCAGGTGTGAGAAGAGCCGCTCTCGAAGCTGCCCCATAACCTCGTTACCAACTCTGGCTGTTAGGTAGGTCTGCCAAACACCGATGGCTGCCGCGGCAATAAAAATGACAATCATCAGGCTCACCAACTGAGCAAGCACCGTCATGTTTGGTGGCCCGACTGGCGGAAAGAGACCCTCATTAAACGTGCGCTCAATCAGTAGCGGTGGGATAACAGAGAGGCCTGCACCAAGTAGCACCAAAACAATCGTGCCGATTAGTGCGCCGCGGTGGTTGGT
>CAJXOD010000041.1 GCA_913057795.1 uncultured Aquiluna sp. | reverse complement strand
ACCCGAATGTATAGGAGGAGTCTCCCTCCTCGTATACAGGATAGGATTCGGCAGCTCCGGGTAGGGCGATGCCAACTGGCCCGGACCTAAGGATCGTCACTTGACTTCGCAGGTCAGTGTCTGGGACTTCCCAGACGATCATTGATCCGTTTGGGGCGGGGAATGAATTCTCCAATTTGAGATCTGCTGTTATGTCAGCGGCTTCGAGCTGAACCGCAAATGACTGGTCCGACGGGGTGAGCTTAAGGTCTTCCCCGGTCCGAGCAAAATAAAGAGCGTTGGTCGTGTCAGATCCTCCTGGAGACACCGCAAGCCCGAGTATCTCCTGGGCTGCATCAAAGGCGACTACAGCGACGCCATCGCTGCCAGTGGTCTCAATCGAAGTTAACTGCTCGCCGGTTCCGTCCTCGATGACAAATGCCACCAAAGCGCCGTTGACGAGACTGCCATCGGCGCCGGTGACGGTGACGGTCTTGTTGACGCTACCCGGGACATAAGCAGAAGCTGTTTCTACTGGACCCAAACCAGAGGCAACTAGTGCCAACACAAGAGCTAGGGCGCCCAGCCCAAGGGACCTAAAAGTTATCATCTGCCTTGCAATTATCATTCCCAGCCTTCTCTAAAAGTAGTGCCTACAACCAGCATGCGTTTGTTAAGTTACCTTAGCGCCAAATTATTAGGTTAACCTATCGCAAATGCAAATTAGAGCGGAATTCTTGCAACTATTTTTAACATCGGCCCCGGACTGCCGTTAGACCAAAACCGGCAAGGAAGTCGGCTGGGTTCCGATAGTGATTCAGGTTGAGCATCCAGATGGCCTCTGGTAAAACTAAATCATTCAAGTCTGGGCCGATACTGGCCCATGGGTAAGGCGCCAGAGCCCCAAGCCAGGCAACTCTCTAGAGCTGAAACAACCGTTACGGGTTATCCCGCGATGGTGGCCTCAGAATAGAAATAGTTGCCGTCGGACACCTCAATCTTGTTGAAGCTCTCGAAAATGTAGTCCATGCCTGGGGCGCCGGGGTCAAAGGTGTTTATCCAATCGCAGTTGTTGAAGTAGCTCCCGTTTAGAATCTGCTCCTCAGTAATCATGCCGCGCTCAATCATTAGAACCATGGCTGCGGTTTGAACATAGGCGTTTGCCTCAAGTGGCATTCCTGGATCTCCACGAAGATCCAGATATGCACGCTTGAGCATCGTCTGAACATAGTTGTCTCGGCCATCGTCTTTGGCCGCCATGTAGACACCAAAGTAATCAGCAGTTCCTTCCGCAAACCAGCGAAGGTCGTTCATGTCATTCTCTTGCCGACCCAAGACCGGACTGCACTGTCTTAGCAAGTAGTTGGAAAGCCCGTGGTAGGACTCATGAAAAAAGACCTGTTTCGCGGTCTGTTTGTCCTGATCCGCTGACCAAGCAACTATTGCGGATCGAGATTCAAAACATGGGTCTGGCGCTGTCGCAACGTTTGCCCCTCCCTTTATCCAGTGCTCAACTCGCGCTGCCCCTTCGTCAAAACCCCTGGCTTCCTCCGGATCGCAACCTTGAAGTCCTGCCTGCCAGTTTCTAAAGTAATTAGCCACCTCGTCAAGCTGAGCTTCGGTGAGAACATCGGAGTGTTCCAAAAAGGGATCACCATCAAAGACTTGCGGGTCAGGCTCATCATCAAGCTCTCTGCCGATTGGCCAAACAAGGCCCATGAAGTCAGTTGGCGGATTTAGCATCTGGCCGCTGGCGGCATTGACCCATTCGAGCACTTCCTCAGAAGTGATGCCCTCGGCAAAGCTCGTTGCCACCCGCGTTGGCTCTCGATCAATGATTTTTTCAGTGCTCTCGGTAACCTCCGCCTCAACCTGCCCCTCGGACTGATTGGACGTGCTAGTAGCCGACGGTGCAATTCCGGTTGAGGCTGATGAACAGGCGGCAAGGCCGCTCAGAGTTAGGGCTCCCACGAACCAGATTGCCAAGAGACGCTTGCCGGTTTGTCTTGAGGTACCAGGCTGAAGGTTTTCTGTGCTCATCGGAAGTAGCCTTTCCTGCGGTTACCAGCATGCATTGCTATCAAAACTTGTGCCCCCAAGCTATCACCTCGGCCCACATCGAAGATTCCAGATACAGCGCTCTAAACGCTGAGTGCGACGGCATGGCGATAACCTCTGGGGCACGTCAGCAAATTATTGCGCAGTCCTGATAGACGGAGTACTACAGGCCGATTCTTCCGAAAGGAGTATAGTTACCTTATCTCTTGCGAATGGACATCATTGCCGACTAAAAGACCAGTATTTACTTCAATCTCTTTGCTGGTAGCAGGGACTCTGTTTCTTGCTTCCTGCGCAACCGTAAGCCAGGGCAGATCGAATGAGAGTGCGGCGTATTTGCCATTCGAGACTTGCCTATCGGATGCGGATACTTGTTTTTCTTGGTCGACGGAAGCTACCCAGGAATGCATGGACAATTACCCGCTACTCCTAACCGAGGAAAACCGATTGGCCCGCTTGCCATTTGAAGAATGCGTCTACGAATTGGATTTTTTGGGGATAGAGCATCTAACCCCTGAGAGGTTCATGGGCCCGGTATCTGAAACAGCCAAGGAGAATGCGAAAAGGCTCCAATCCGTTGGTTGGGACCGGACCCAGGCCAGTCCCATTCAGATGCTGGCCACACCCGATGTTCCGCAGTACATTCTTGATGCCACCTCGGAGTCCTTGCAGGCTGCCACAAACTACTTAGGAAATTACGGTCCACTCAAGTTTTATACAGTAGGCAATGACCCCGAAGTGGTTGAACCAATAATCAAAGACTTCTGCTCTTGGGGCAACTCCTTTATCAGTTTCGAACAGTGCTCGCAAGATCAAGGCGAATCAATGAGAGAAATGTCATCAATCTATCCCGGTGGCAACGCATTCGCCGGAGCCGCATGGGAATCAGATGATCCAGTTTTCTATTTCGTAAACAACCCTTGTGCCAACGAGCAAAACGAATTTTGTTCCCTGAAGCATCCACAGGAGCTAATCGGCCTGCAAAAGATGACTGCTCATGAATATTTTCATGTCTACCAAGGGTCCCAGCAGATCTTCAGGCCGCATTACGAGGGAGGCTTTCCAATGCCTCGATGGTTTGAAGAGGGAGCTGCCGAGTATTTTGCTGTCTTTCTAACTCAACAGGAGGGTTGGAATCCGAACATTCGACTGGACATGACTCGAGAATCCATCCTTGACGTGCAACGTGGCCTGGAAACTTGGCCGAGCTTGCGCCTGATCGACATCGAGACGGAAGCTGCCACCACCAGAACCAAGAGTTACTGTCAGAGCGAATTGTGCATTGGGTTTCTTCAGTATGGAATGGGTTACCTGGCAATGGCGTTCTTGGCCGAAATAACTTCAGATGAGGCGATCTTTTTTGACTTCTACGAGGCCAATAAAACTGATGGCTTCTACAAAGCGTTCGCGGATGTCTTCGGAAGAGACATAGACGCCTTTTATGAAGAATTTGATGTTTTCCTCAAGCTGTCTCCGGAGAAGCAACTAGAAGCACTCATCTAACTTAAGGGGCCTCAGCCAGTCAGGGCCGCGGAGGCTACTGAGTCAGTGCGGTTTCGGAAAACCTAAAACCACCTCCCTCACTAACTTCTGAGTAATCGAACCAATAATCTTTCGCAACCTGAATGTTTTGTGAACTAAAGGCCTCTGGTTGTCCTCCGCAGTTCTGATACAAAGACCCGTCCATAACCTCGGATGTTTCTAGCTGCCCTCGCTCAGCAAGCAACCGCAACGCTATTGAGCCCTTTTCGGCGATGCCGGGGTCCTCAAACTCAGAGCTAATTTCTTGGTTCCCCAGCAAATTGGAAACAAAGCTCATGTGGTCATCCCACACCACGTCAGAATCTAAGTCCGCAAGTTCAGCCGCCATCTCCAGTCCGAAGAACGATGCACCAGCCTCATGAATCCAAAATTGATCATCATCTGGGGCGCCAGAATAATTACAGGTGGGTCCAGGACTGGCTTGAACTGTGTGGAACACCTCGTGAAAAAAAGTTGTAACTAGCTCTTTGGAAGGGCCTGCTCTGTCGGGATCAATGCTCAAAATCATCCATCGCTTCTTCACACACTCATCCGAACCACCACCACCACTAGCCACCTGCTGCCCTCCGCCCAATTCGGCAAAGCGTGATACTTGGCGAGCCTGGTATGTCGCAAATTCCCCGCCGCAAGCAGGTTCTAAATAGCTTTCCAGCGAGCTGGCCATCGAGTCCCTTTGGTCCGCTGTAATTGCCGGCTCAAAACCAGCACCCCGGTAATCGGTGTCATTATTCTTCACCTCACCGGGGGGCAAGAGTAGTGGCCCCACTGGATAGATAATCATCATTACGTCAGTTTGCATCTCGGTAATTTTATTCGCCGCAAAATTAAAGCAATTTATGATTTCATCGTCTGGATAATCCGAAAAGTTAACCAGGCTCAGTTGGCTTTCTGGGATCGGAGATTTTGGACAATCGAGCACCTCTGCAAACCCGGGCTCGGAAGAGACTTCTTCCTCAATGGCAGCCATTTCCTCCGCGGTTGGCGAAGGAAGAGCTAAGTCTGCAGCAGGCTCATCGCTAACAGTCGCGCAGGAGGTCAGCAATAAAAGCCCGGCAGCTAGTGCAGAGATGTAAGTCAATCTCAAGGGCCTAGTTTTCATGGAGTTTCGATCGTTAAAGTTAAGGTAACCC
>CAJXOD010000040.1 GCA_913057795.1 uncultured Aquiluna sp. | reverse complement strand
AACCACTTTCCTGCAGTCTTCCAGGAGAGAGTTTTACCCTTATGGCCCTTGGCATAAACAGCGATAGAGCCATTGAATGAACCAGAGTTGACCTTTGATGGCACTGAAGCTTCAATGATGATTTCAGGAATTGACTCCTGAATAGTCAAAGCTCCCTGAGCAGTCAGTTTTCCATATGGTCCAGTCATAACTAGGTCTTTTAGTCCCGATGTGATGCCCTCTGGAATCACAATGGTGAAGCTATCCGCAGACTGACTAGATATCACAGCGGTCACTCCATCAAGCGTGCAAGAAGTCACTTGGTTCAGTCTTAGTCCTTTGATCATGACTTGATCACCGATGGCAGGACGTCTGTCCGAGTAGTTAGTTGGTATTGGTCCCGAGTAGGGGGCTGGAGTTGGATATAATTCTTGCGCTGGGGCTGGATTCAATTCTTGCGCGGCGCCTGCTCCAATGACTATCACAATCAACCTTGGGCTGCTATCGGAAGATAGTGAGAAGTTGCCAACTTGACCGCGCGAATTAGAGCCCCAGCCCCAGACGGTTCCATCGGCTGATATGGCCAGTGAATGATTGTTACCCGCCTCAACAGCAGAGAAAATTATTCCGGGCGAGATCGAAACCGCTGAATTCTGTTGGCTAGTATTACCGTTGCCCAGCGTGCCATAACCGTTGGCACCCCAGGCATAGATAGTGCCATCCGCCGTTAGGGCCAGTGAGTGGTAAGCGCCTGACGCGATACTCGAGAAGGTGACAGAGGGCATGATCGAAACTGGCAAACTACTGTCCGTTGTGCTGCCATTGCCTAACGAGCCGTAGCGGTTGCGACCCCAGGAATACAGCGTGCCGTCCGTTGATAAAGCCAGTGAATGATCGTAACCGGCGGCTAGAGCTGAGAACGTAACTCCGGGCGATACCAAAAAGGGAGACTTCTGACTGCTGTTGTTTCCAGTTCCCAGGCGACCATACCTTCCATATCCCCAAACATAAAGCCTGCCTTCTGCTGATAGAGCAAGCGAGTGAGCGTTGCCAGCAGCGATAGATGAAAACCTAATTCCAGGTGAGATTGAAGCGGGCGAATACACACTCGCTTCGTCTCCAGTGCCAAGTTGGCCGAAGCTATTTTTCCCCCATGCATACAAAGTGCCGTCCGCTGATATCGCTAAGGAGTAATCTGCACCAGCAGCAATAGCCGAGAAGGTAACTTCGGGAAGAATCGAGATCGGCGAATTTCTATCAGTCTGGTCTCCAGTTCCTAATCGACCGGAGGAGTTGGAACCCCAGGCATAAAGAGTGCCATCGGCTGCCAGGGCTAGGGAGTGATGGTCGCCAGCCGCAATAGCAACAAAGGCAATTCCCGGTGAGATCGAAACTGGTGCATTCTGTTGGCTAGTATTTCCATTGCCTAGTTGGCCGTAGGAGTTGGAACCCCAGGAATACACCGTGCCATCGGTCGATAATCCGAGAGAGTGTTCTAAACCTGCCGCACTGGCCGAGAAAGTAATTTCAGTTGAAATCGAAACCGGTGAATTCTTATCCGCTGTGTCCCCAATGCCGAGCTGGCCATAGCCGTTGGAACCCCAGGCATAAATAGTGCCATCCGCCGATAGAGCCAGCGAGTGATTGATGCCGCCTTCAAGGCTAATGAATGTTGTGTCTTTCAGCTCCATAGCCGCGCTGGCTGAATCTTCAGCGCCACCCGGGGCAACTGTAACTACGAAACTTGCTAGAAGCGCGATTAGTAAACCCTGTGCGTATCCAGAAAACGATTCAGGGTATCTTGAGCTGCGGATTGTTGCTGCAGTGAACCGCCGCGCTCGCTCACTCGATGCAAATTTCAAGACAGGCGTGGTCATACTGAATCGCATTGAGTGTCCCTGTGGGTGATGGTAAGTGCATGAAAGAAGCCCGTCACGTCTTTGGGAAAAACCTCATTGAACACTATGTTAGTGGTGCATTACTTTGAGCTCTATCCGAGCGGTTTGATTCAATACCCAAAGAGTCAAGACTCCATACCTATTTATCGAATAGGCGAGGGAAACTAATTGCACGTAAATTGCACGACCGGAGTAAAAAAGACCGGAACCCGCGTGTTTACTGGGCCGTAGGGGTGGGCGATACTGGGTTCGAACCAGCGACCTCTTCCGTGTCAGGGAAGCGCGCTACCACTGCGCCAATCGCCCAGCTTTGAAGCTGGAGGTGAAGACGGGATTCGAACCCGTGTACGCGGCTTTGCAGGCCGCTGCCTCGCCTCTCGGCCACTCCACCAGTACAGGGGCTAAAAGCCTCTGAGAGCGGATGACGAGATTCGAACTCGCGACCCCAACCTTGGCAAGGTTGTGCGCTACCACTGCGCCACATCCGCATGCTCTTTTTCAAGAACTAGATAACTATGCCACAAAAACGATTGCTGTGAATGCACAAAGGCGGGAGAAAGATCTCCCGCCTTTGTGATTGCATGAATCTATTTGCGTTACTTAACCTCTGCGTCCTGGCCGAAGCTGTAAGCAGCCTCGCCGTGAACAACGGAGTCAATGCCTGCGATTTCATCCTCGCTCTTGACCCTAAAGCCAATGGTCTTCTCGATAGAGAAGCCGATAACAAGTGCGAGCACGAAGCTGTAAGCAAGAACACCAAAGGCTGCAATTGCCTGCACGACTAGCTGTCCGATGTCGCCACCTGTGAACAAGCCAGTGTCGATTGCGAAGAATCCGAGGTAGAGGGTTCCAACCAAACCGGAAACCAAGTGGATGCCAACTACGTCAAGTGAGTCGTCGTAACCGAACTTGTACTTGAGGTCCACAGCTAGAGCAGAAAGAACACCAGCAAGAACACCAAGTAGCAGTGCGAAAACTGGAGTCACGTTTGCACAGGCTGGGGTGATGGCAACTAGACCAGAAACTGCACCCGAAGCTGCACCGATCGAAGTTGCCTTACCCTCTTTGACCTTTTCAATTACAAGCCAACCAAGAATTGCTGCGGCGGTTGCACCCAGAGTGTTCACAGTGATTAGACCAACGTTTTGCATACCGTTTAGGAACTCTGCTCCAACGTTGAATCCAAACCAACCGAACCATAGAAGTCCTGCACCAAGAAGAACAAGGGGAACGTTGTGAGGCTGCATGATTCCCTTGGCAAAACCGAAGCGCTTACCAAGAACAATCGCAAGTGCTAGAGCGGCAGCTCCAGCGTTAATGTGTACCGCAGTACCGCCGGCGTAATCGATGACGCCAGGCATGTCAAGATACGTTCCTAGCTCCATTACCCATCCGCCACCCCAAACCCAAGCTGCAACTGGGAAGTAGCCGAAGGTTGCGAATAGTCCCGCAAAAATCAACCAAGAGCCGAATTTTGCTCGATCAGCAATCGCACCAGAGATTAGGGCAATGGTGATAATTGCGAATGTCGCACCGAACGCTGCGCCAATGAGGCCGTCGTTATCAAGGCCGTCAAGACCGAAAGTTGTGAATGGGTTTCCAGCGAAGTCGGTTGGGTTCTCAACTGCGGACATGCTGTAGCCATATAGGACCCATAGGACGCCCACTAGCGCGATCGAACCAAAGCTCATCATCATCATGCTTACTACGGACTTGGCCTTAACCAATCCTCCGTAGAAGAAAGCCAGACCCGGGGTCATAAGTAGTACTAGTGCTGTCGCGGTTACCGCCCAGCTAAGTTCTCCTGTATCTAACATTTGTTTACCTCTCCAAATAGGTTCAAGCGATCGAATTCTCCGAGCACTTTGGATAGCTTTCCGCTAAAAGGTTTCGAACAGACACTCGTAATGTTTCGGTCTGGTTACATCTGACAGTTTGTCGGGGTGCGAAAAATTGCGAAACGCCACAGGGTATTCTGAATGAAGTAAATCGAAATGGAGAGCCATGAAAAGCGATCGTTCTGCCGCCCTGCTGCTGATGGGCGCGGCAATAATCGGCATCGTAATAGCCAACAGCCCCTTTGGCCCCGCGTTCCTTGACTTCAAGCACGCATACGTTGGATTCGAGTCGATTGGCCTGAGCCTCAGTATCGAGCACTGGGTAAGCGATCTACTTTTGGCCACCTTCTTCTTGGTCGCCGGCCTAGAACTAAAATATGAACTTTCAAGTGGAGTGCTGTCTAAACCTGCCAGTGCACTTGTTCCAGTGCTAGCCGGCATCGGCGGCGTTGTTGTTCCTGCTCTGATTTACGTCGCCTTCAACTGGGGAACCGACTACCTGAATGGTTGGCCGATCCCAACCGCAACCGACATTGCCTTCGCTCTTGGAATCCTTGCGATTTTCGGTAGGGGACTTCCCAAATCAGCTCGTGTATTTCTCTTGGCGTTAGCTATTTTCGATGACCTGGTGGCAATCCTGATTATTGCCGTGTTCTTCACATCCGATGTTGAGGCACTCTGGCTTGTTGCAGCAGCGGTAATTGCAGCTCTGCACATTTTGATGGAGAAGTACGGAAAGCTCCCGATCAACTACGTAAGAGTTTTGACCTTCATCCTGCTTTGGTACACCGTCTATCAGTCCGGAGTTCACGCCACAGTGGCGGGTGTTGTTCTGGGCCTCATAATCCCAAGCAAAAAAACTCACTCCCTCGTGGCGAAAATCCAGCCATGGACTAACACTGTGTCACTACCTATTTATGCTTTCTTTGCAGTGGCAATCGCACTTCCCGTCTTCGACGGAGCGTTCTCAAGTGTGTTTGTTGGCATCGCAGTAGCGCTGCCAGTCGGAAAGGTGCTGGGGATAACGGCCTTAGCCATCTTGGCTAACAAGATCGCGGCTAAGCCTGATCGCTTGGATTTAGAGCCACTGGATTTCTTGGCAATAAGCGGACTGGCTGGAATTGGCTTTACTGTCTCACTTCTGATGACCAACTTGGCCTTTGCCGACACTCAGTACATTGTTGCCGAGGCAACGCTTGCCGTAATCCTGGGTTCACTGGTGTCGATGGCCTTTGGTGGCTGGTTATCCCAAGTCAGAGGGCGACATCACATGCGCAAGCACCGAGAAGAAAAAGCAAAGGCTAAGAAAGGCTCGTAAGAGCTCCAATGCGAGAGATTGTTCTCAAATACTTTTTCCGGTAACCGCCAGAGAGCATGGTCTTAGAAAAGACCGCAGTAATTGGTGTGCTGCCCGATGTTCTTAGTGGCACCTGAAACTCGTACATTCTGTCAATAAAGGCCACGAGTCTTAGAGCA
>CAJXOD010000039.1 GCA_913057795.1 uncultured Aquiluna sp. | reverse complement strand
ACCTTGTATCACGACGATGTTATGGACCAGGCTTCCACCAGACGAGGCGTAGATACCGCCCATATTGTTTGGGGTAATAACATTGCAATCTTGACCGGCGATCTGCTATTTGCACGGGCATCGAACCTGGTGTCTGGACTCGGCCAAGAGGCACTGCAATTGCAGGCAAAGATTTTTGAGCAACTGGTTCTTGGACAGCTGCACGAAACTATCGGGCCAATTGATCAAGAAGACCCGGTGGATCATTACATTCAAGTGTTGAGAGACAAGACCGGGTCATTAATTGCTTTGGCCGCGCAGCTTGGTGCCATGCTCTCGGGCGCCGATTCGTCTTTTCAAAAGCCACTTGAAGAATTTGGGCAAAGCATTGGCGTCGCTTTCCAGCTAATCGATGACATCATCGACATTGAATCCACCGAGTCACAAAGCGGCAAAGTTTCTGGAACTGACCTACTCGCGGGGGTTCCAACGCTTCCTGTGCTGCTTCTCGCCAAGCACGATGACTCTGATTCAGTCAAGTTGCTGGCGGATATTTCATTGGGACTCGATGCCGCTTCGCTTCCGGAGGTTCTTGTGAGGCTGCGAAAGCACCCGGTCATGGAGGAATCCAAATTAGAGACCAAGCGTTGGGCGGAGGCGGCGATAGCCGCTATCGCACCGCTGCCAAAGGGCAAGGTTCGAACAGCACTCGAGGCATTTGCATTAGCAGTTGTCGAGCGCAAGGGTTAAGTTACACGGGTTAGAAAACACGGGTTAGAAAACACAGTAAAAAAACAAGGATCAGAAGAAGGAAAAATAAGTAATGTCAAAGCTACGGCTCGCCATCATTGGCGCAGGTCCCGCCGGTATCTACGCGGCAGACTTGATCTTGAAGGCAGAGCGCGACTTTGAAGTATCGATCGACTTATTTGATCACCTTCCTGCCCCCTACGGGCTCGTTCGCTACGGAGTTGCTCCCGATCACCCGAGAATCAAAGGCATCATAAATGCTCTCCACGAGGTTCTTGATCGCGGCGACATTAGGTTTTTTGGCAACGTCCGATACGGCCAAGATGTAGATCTAGAAGATCTAAAAAAGCACTACAACGCAGTCATATTTGCAACCGGCGCCATCAAGGATGCCGCGTTAGCGATACCGGGCATTGATCTTGATGGGTCCTATGGAGCAGCTGACTTTGTCAACTGGTATGACGCGCATCCGGATGTAGCAAGAACTTGGCCTCTAAATGCCAAAGAGGTAGCAGTAATCGGCAATGGAAACGTTGCCCTTGACGTGGCTCGCATGCTTGTAAAGCGCCCAGATGACCTTCTGGTTACAGACATTCCGGATCACGTCTACCAAGGCCTTAGGAACTCACCAGTGACCGATGTGCACGTGTTTGGTCGCCGTGGTCCAGCCCAAGTTAAGTTTTCTCCTCTGGAGCTGCGCGAGGCACTACACATCGAGGGTGTTCAATCAATCGTCTACGACGAAGATTTTCAGTATGACCAGGGTTCTCAAGATGCCATTGCTAGCAATAACCAGATTCGAGTCATGGTGAAAACCCTTGAGCAGTTGCGTGAAAACCCACAGGAGCCTCAGGAGCGTAGGCTCCATCTGCACTTTTTCGCGAGCCCCGTTGAGGTTATTGGCCAGGACGGCAAGGTTGCTTCACTGACCATCGAAAAAACCAAACTTGACGGCTCCGGAGGTGTTGTTACAACCGGGGAAAAAACAAGCTTTCCAATCCAATCCATTTATCGGGCGGTCGGTTACCTTGGCTCACCTGTCGACAAGATCCCCTTTGATGCTAAATCCGGGGTAATACCCAATGATGCCGGTCGGGTAATCGGCGAGGATGGTAAGAACCTGCAGGGTGTTTATTGCACCGGTTGGATAAAGCGCGGACCAGTCGGCCTTATTGGCCACACCAAGGCAGACGCCATTGAAACTATTGGTAACGTCCTCCAAGATCGGGATCGATGGTGGCAACCGGAGTTTGCTGGCGAGGACCAGATTGTTGAAACTTTAGAGAGTCGAAATGTTGACTATATGGACTGGGCTAAGTGGTTGAAGGTTAATTCCAAGGAAAAGGCTATCGGGGAAGCCCTTGGACGCGAGAGAATGAAGCTGTTCGATCGCGACGAGATACTCGAAATCTCCAAAGGATAGATAAGTGAACCGTCTGCCAGGTGCCAGACTGCGGCAAGCGCAGATCGCCACCTTGGCAACCTTCGTGGCCATGGGTCACGCAGCCTTATCTTCGGTGGCTTGGGTGCCGGAATATATTGCTCGTCTGGATGTCTCATTCGCCACCTGGGGAACCATAATTGGCTTCGGTCTCATCGGTTCAATCACGCCACTTTTGTTCGCGTCGAGATTGATTATGAGATATGGCTCTAGGGCGATTATAAGATTTTCAAACTACGGAGCCTTGGTTTTCCTGGTGACGCTTGCCTTTAGTAACGACCCGCTAGTTTGGTTTTTCCTAAACGCGAGCTTCGGCTTTTTCATCTCGCTGATGGGCGTGAGCGTAAATGCCGCTGCGGTCATGCTGCAAAAGCAGATCAGCATCAATGTCATGGGCAGAATGCACGCCGGCTGGAGCCTGGGCGCGGTCGCGGCTGCCATAAGCGGCGGTCTTGGAACTGTTTACCTCAGCCTAGAAATCTACTTGCTGATTGTCGGAGTGGCCACACTCATAATTTTCGAATTCAATCTTCGTTGGCTGCTGTCTCCAACCGAGGATGGGCACCTCGAGGAAAAGGCCAACAGTGTCAAGCGCAGGATATATCAAATGCCGGCTGAGCTTCGCTTACTAGCGGTCGGTCTGTTTTTTGGCATCTATCCAGAGGTGGCGATTATCGACTGGGCGGCAGTGTTTGCCAAAGATGTCCTGAATGCCGACGTGGCACTTCGTTCCATCCCATTCGCAGCCTTCATGACCGGCATGATCGTCGGGCGTTTGTCGATGACTCGCTTGGCAAGAGTCTGGCATCCTCACACAATGGCGTCCCGCGGTGCGTTCTTGGCAGCCATTACTCTTTCAATTTCTGCATTGACAGCAGGTCAGTTGGCGGCGGTCAATCCCGAAATTGGTTTGATAGCCACCGGTATTTTCTGGGGTCTAGCCGGCCTAGGTCTCGCTCCGGTCTCGCCTGCTTTTTATTCGGCCGCCGGCCACATCCCAGGAGTTTCAACCGCCTGGGCAGTTAGCAGCCTAAGTCTTTTCAACGCTGTGATCTCGATCGTGGCCAAAACTGTGATGGGTGCACTGTCGGAGGGCATTGGGTTGTCCTTGGCGTTTTTCTTCCCGATTGTTATGGCGGTCGGGTCCGGCTTTATTGCGGCGAGTGTTGTGAAACGGGCTCGCCGTAGCGAGCTCGATGCCGCCTACCCTGCCACTGGTCCGATCTCAATTATCGCTACCGAAGATGGTGCTAGGTAGGTTGGTAACGTGACTATCTTTCGGTTGACCAATGAACCTAAGGCCTACGTTTGGGGCTCGCTTGAACTGATTCCAGCCCTCAAGCGAATCGACTCAAACGGTCAGCCGCAAGCCGAGATTTGGTTTGGCTCTCATCGATTAGACCCTTCAGAAGTTGATGATCACATTGGTGGCAACCTGCTGGAGAGAATCGGAGAACTTCCTTACTTGGTGAAACTGTTGGCGGCTGCCAAGCCGCTGTCGATTCAGGCTCACCCATCGAAACAAAGAGCGATGGAACAATTTGCTCTAGGTGCGCCCGGTTATCAGGACAGCAACCACAAGCCTGAACTAATCGTTGCAGTTTCAGAGTTCAAAGCACTTTGTGGCTTTAGGCCGATTCTGGAAGTTGCCCAGGACATCACCTCGTTAGCAAACAGCAACGAGATTTTTTCGGGCTGGCTTCAGGCATTTAATAACGGGGGGCTCAAGGGCGCTACTCAGTGGGCTTTTGATGCAAGCCACACTGAAGTCAACCAACTTGCTGCATCGAAAGATGTGCTGGGTGACGATCGGGCTCGGCTGATTGCCGAACTTGATTTGGAGTTTCCAAATGACAATGGGCTCTTGGTGTCGGTTCTGATGAATCAGGTCACCTTGCAGCCGGGTCAAGCGCTATTTTTACCGGCTGGCAACATTCACAGTTACCTGTCCGGCCTCGGGGTCGAAGTCATGGCAGCCAGTGATAATGTGCTGCGTGGGGGTCTTACGAAGAAGCCAATTGATCTTGAGGAGCTAATGCAGTTGCTCATATTTGAGCCTGTTATGGATCCGCTGGTGCAGACCAAAATGCTGTCACAGGGCCTGGAGGAGTATCCGGTGCCGGTAGAGGACTTCAGTTTTTACCGAGTTGCGCCAAGTAGTGACTGCATGCTGGTTGATTTGGCGCTCAATGGTTCCGCAATTTTGGTGTGTGTAGCCGGCGAAATAACGCTGTCTAATTCACTTGATGAGTTGATTCAGCTGGCCCCCGGAGAAGCAGCGTTTATGCGTGCAGCTAACTTCTTTTCGATCACCGGAAGCGGAACTGGCTACCTTGCAATGGGCTAGTCATAACTTGACTAGCGGTAATTTACAAACTGCAGATCAAGCGGGAAGTCCGCACCTCTTAGCAATGCAATTATTTCTTGTAGGTCATCCCTAGATTTGGAGCTAACCCTTAGCTCGTCGCCTTGGATTTGGGCTTTGGCGTTCTTAGGTCCCTCGTCGCGAATCAGCTTCGTCATCTTCTTGGCATTTTCTTGATCAATCCCAGCCTTGAGCGTGGACTCAATTCGGTACTCCTTGCCAGATGGGAAAGGATCACCAGAGTCAAGCGCCTTCATGGAAATGCCGCGCTTGATTAGCTTGGTGTGGAGGACATCTAGAACAGCCTTGGCACGTTCTTCGGAGTTAGCCTTAATCATGATCATTTCTCCGCTCCAGGCAACGCTGGCATCGGTGTTTTTAAAGTCGTAGCGCTGCTCGACTTCTTTGGCTGCTTGATTTAGGGCGTTGTCAGCCTCTTGGTGGTCAACCTTGCTTACTACGTCGAATGAGGAATCTGTCATTTGCCTACTCTAACCAGGGTGCATGCCCTGCCGTGGTTCTTCTGGTAAGAAGCTGAATCGGCCAGTGGATGATTCCTCTAAATCGTCTGGGTATTTTTTGGTCTTACATTGGAGCAGCATTCCCGGTGGCGGAAAGCGGTTGCCCCGCTGCCTGAAATGCCGCTGCGGATGCTGGAGCCGGCGGAAGGAAAAAATTTCGAATGCGCGATTGATCAGCGCAATCGTTGCGGTGAAACGTTAGTAAAGCAGGACCCTGCAT
>CAJXOD010000038.1 GCA_913057795.1 uncultured Aquiluna sp. | reverse complement strand
CTTGTCGGCACTGCGCTGGCGGCTAACCGCCGGTCAGCTCGGCCTTTCATTTAGCCGCGGAACCGCTTTGCGAGAGTACTACCTGGCGCAAATTGCGAACCAGGCTTTGCCCGGCGGGATTCTGGGAGATGCCGGCAGAGCGTTGCGATCGCGAGCTCCCGCTGGGCTTTTTACCTCCGGTCAAGCCGTGGTGCTTGAGCGCCTCGCGGGCCAGGTCGCAGTTTTTCTTCTGATGCTGATTGCACTTTTCGTGACTCAACTAATTCCGGTAGCTGTGGACTGGCCCAGTTGGTTGCTGCTGACAGTTGGCCTAATTCTGATTTCCCTTTCGGCCATCTCAGCTGTGCTTATTTGGATTGCCCGAAACAGTATGGGGAAAACGGGTCGGCTTCTCAAGGGCCTGGCGGTTTCGTCTCGGTTGGCATTTTCCCCCTCGAGGGTGTTGTGGCGACAGGTCTTGCTCAGCCTGGGAACAGCGCTTTGCAACGTTGCGGGTTTTACTTTCGCAGCCTGGGCCGTAGGGTTCGAGCTTTCGTTTTTGGTCGCTCTGGCAGTGGTGCCAATGATTCTTCTCGCTATCCTGTTGCCCATTACCGTAGGCGGTTGGGGTCTGCGCGAAGGGGTCGCAGTTGCGCTTTTTCCAATCGTCGGTGCCACCGCAACTCAAGGACTGGCCGCCAGTATGGCGTTTGGGTTGACGTTTCTCGCAGCCGCTTTGCCGGGTTTAGCTTTTGTGCGAAGTGCTCGCCAACCAAAAGCCGAAGCTCAGGATCTTGGGAGTTTGGAATGAAGGAGATTTTCTTTGCTGTCCCCGGCGACATCAAAACTCAATCCGGTGGATACATCTACGACCGCAGATTGGCTCTTGAGCTTGGCTTGCAGGGCAGGAGCCTCACCCACCTGGAACTTGGTAATTCCTATCCGAATCCTACAAACGCCCACGCCTCAGATGCAGCCTTAGCGCTTTTGGCACTGCCCGCGGACAGCATCGTAATCATCGACGGACTTGCACTCGGTGCCATGGATGCCGAGGTTGTAGCAGAGTTAAAGGCGCAGCTGGTGGCGCTTGTTCATCACCCGCTCGCCCTTGAGGGTGACCTTGACCATACGCGACGCGAATCGCTATTCAATTCGGAGCGGATAAATCTGGGGCATGCCAAGCGGGTTATCGTTCCAAGCCCCCACACTGCCCAGCTACTGATTTCGGATTACTCAGTATCTCCGGACCGCATCACCGTCGCGAGACCGGGGATTGATCGACCAGATGGAACTGCCTCCCTGAGGAACCCGCCCTTGATCTTGTCGGTTGGCATCCAGGTGCCACGCAAAGGTCACGACGTGCTTTTAAGAGCTCTAGCGAGCATCAAGCAATTGCGCTGGAACGCAACCATAGCCGGACCCGCGCTAGATGCTGACTACGCTTCAAGTCTTCTGGTATTGGCCGAAGAGCTTGGCTTGGAGGACAGAGTCACATTCGCGGGTCTTGTCAGTGATGACGAGATTTCAGCGCTCTATCGCTCTGCGTCGCTGTTTGCTCTAGCAACTCGCTTTGAGGGCTATGGGATGGTTTTTGGAGAGGCTATGGCCCACGGGCTGCCGATTGTGAGCTGTGCTGCTGGTGCGGTCTCGGAGACGGTTCCTCTAGCGGCAGCCCGACTGGTGGAACCCAATAACCCCTCAGCCTTTGGTGCTGCGCTTGCCGAGTTGTTGGAAAATCATGTCTTGCGTGCAGAGCTTGCGAGTGCATCCTTGGAGGCGGGAGGAAATCTGATTAGCTGGGAGTACTCAGCAGCTCTGGTTGGTGAGATGCTTGACTCGTTACCCGCCGAAAACAACTGAAGAAAGTGCTGGAGTATGGAAACCCAAGTGACTGACACTGAAACGGATCTGGAGCTTGCCGTTAGGGCGGCGAAGTCGGCCGGAGAAATTTTGTTGAAATTCTGGGCGGAGCGATCACAGCTAACAGTTTCTAATAAGCGGGTCGGGGACTTTGTAAGCGAAGCAGATCTGACTTCGGAGAACCATCTAAAAGAGCTGCTACTTGGGGCATGCGAGGCTGACCAGTGGTTGGGTGAGGAAACCGGGGCCGAGGGAAAAAGCAGTCGCCGCTGGATTGTTGATCCGCTGGATGGAACCACGAACTTCTTGCGGGGCATACCCTTTTGGTCGGTCTCAGTGGCGCTCGAAATAGACGGAGAGTTGACTGTTGGCGTAGTGCACGACGCTGTTCACTCTGAGACTTTCGCCGCGCAACTTGGTCGCGGTGCAACGCTAAATGGTTTGCCAATAGAAGTCTCCAACACCGAAGCGATGGCTTCAGCGCTTTTCGGAACCGGCGTCCCATTTGGCTCCATGGCACATATTGCTGACTCGGCAGCCGATATCCGTCGGCTAATGCCGCATTGCGCGGGTGTCAGAAGAATGGGTTCGGCTGCGCTTGACCTGGCTTATGTGGCGTCGGGCAGGCTTGATGGATTCTGGGAGCGCAAACTTCAGATCTGGGACATTGCCGCTGGTCTGGTTCTGCTGCGTGAGGCAGGCGCAACCCTTGAGGGTGCTGAGGTCAGTGAGAAACCAGAACAGAGCGGAACGGTGATGACTGCTACGCCGAAGCTTTTCTCGTCACTAACTTCTCTTCTACGAGCCAGTAACTAGTTGCGGGCTCCAAGCTTCGCTCCCGCAGCTTTCATGGCGCGATCTCGAAAGCGTGTGTGAGTGCAGACGTAAAGGACAATATCCCCAGCGTTGAGGTTCTCCCTAAAAAAAATATGTCCAAACGAATTGTTATTCCTCACCCTCGAATCACTGTTTTTTCTAACGTTCACATCATCTGTAGAAGAAGGCGCGGAGGCTCGGGGTGCCGGGACCAAGAGGTTTTCGGACCTAAATCTGTTCGGTTAGAATTTCAGCAGGAGGGTTGCCTCAAAATGAAAGCAAATCAGTATGTAGTCGGGATTTTATCCTGGAGCTCACTCATTCGAGCTGACTTTTCGGCCAAAAAAGTGAAGTTTTAGATGAACCCGCTGGCGCTTTGGTGCACGGGGGCCAAATCTTCGGAACTGCGCCCTGCAAAATTGGGCCAAGGAGTCCTAGTTAGAACCCTGTTTAGTGGAATTAGCCGAGGGACTGAACGTCTGGTGTTTGAAGGTCGCGTTCCCGAAACCGAATGGTCGAGAATGCGAGCACCCGGCCAAGAAGGCGAGTTTTCCTTCCCCGTGAAGTTTGGCTACTGCGCGGTTGGCGAAGTCTTGGAGGGTGAGCTGGCTGGATCGCAGGCCTTTGCGCTATATCCCCACCAAGAACGATTCCGACTCGAGCAAGACATGCTTTTTCCACTCCCGAGTAACCTGCCAGCAGAGCGCGCCGTGCTGGCTGCAAACATGGAGACCGCGCTGAACGTGCTCTGGGACAGCGCAGCTTCAGCGGGTGACCGAATTGCCATAATTGGATCGGGAGTGCTTGGAGCGCTAATTGGTTACCTGGCCGCTCAGCTTCCAGGTGCAGACGTGACTTTGATTGACATAAATCCTGCCCGTGCTGACTTAGCTGCCGAACTTAATTGCAAGTTCGCGCTGACGGCTGATGCTCCAACCGAGTGCGATGTGGTGATTCACACCTCAGCATCGGCGCAGGGCCTAAACCTGGCGCTGGAGATCGCCGGGCAGGAGGCAACAGTTTTGGAAGCTAGTTGGTTTGGCAGCGATTTGGTAAATCTCTCACTGGGCGCTCACTTCCACAGCAGGCGGCTTCGCATTGTTGGCTCTCAGGTTGGAGGTGTGCCGGCCAACCGAGCCGCGCGCTGGAGCCACAGGCGACGCATGCTCAAAGCCCTGGATCTACTGTGTGATCCAGCGCTGGATGCACTAATTACCGGCGAAAGTAGCTTTGCTGACCTGCCATCAGACTACGAAAAAGTTTTGGCCAACCCTGAAACTCTGTGCCACCGAATTCGATACGAAACCAACTAGGAGAGACCATGTTTGCAGTAGAGGTGAGAGACCACATAATGATCGGTCATTCCCTGCCGGCCGAAGTTTTTGGACCAGCACAGGGTTTGCATGGAGCCACGTTCACCGTTGATGCCGCCTTTTTCGCGGAAGGCATAGACGCTCACGGTTTAGTTGTGGACATTGGATTGGCGACTTCGGAGCTTGCTGAGGTCCTGGCCCCTCTGAGGTATAAAAACCTTGATGAGCTGCCTGAGCTAAAGGGTAAATTCACCACCACGGAGTTTTTGTGCGGCTACATTTTTGAGCAGATTGCCAAGCGAGTCAAAGACGGCAAGCTCGCAGATGGGGGTCGAGTTAAGAAGCTTCGGATTTCACTGCAGGAAAGCCACGTCGCCAGAGCTTGGTTCGAGAGTGAGATTTAAACTTGGGTTTTTCTGCTGACTGGCTCGCACTTCGCGAACCATCCGATCATGCGGCCAGAGACACCGCATTGTTGCGGCGGGCGGTCAACGAGGCTGGTGCAAAACCAGTGATCCTTGATTTGGGTTGTGGGACCGGTTCTACGGTCCGAGCTTTAGACGCGCTCCTGCCTAAAAATAGACAGTGGCGTCTGGTAGACAATGATCTAGGGCTTTTGCAGCTGGCTGGGAAGGCCGCTGGGGACTCCGCAACGCTTCACCAGCTGGACCTCGATGACATTGATTCACTTCCACTGGCAGGAGTGACGCTCGTGACCGCTTCGGCACTGATTGACCTAGTGTCGAGGCAGTGGCTAGCAAAATTGGCCTCAAGTCTCTCGGTCCCGGTTTACCTGGCTCTTTCTTATGACGGGGAAATGAACTGGCAGCCGGAGCATCCACTGGACAAGGCCGTCACAGCCGCCTTCAACTCCCATCAGCGCAGCGATAAGGGCTTTGGGCCGGCACTGGGTCCGGACTCGGTTGAGGTTGCCAGCGAGGTTTTTAGAGCTCACGGATTTGAAGTGCTTGTCGCCCAAAGTCCATGGCGGCTGGCTTCAGCTGAAGCGGAACTGCAAAAAGAGCTGGTCGCTGGAATCACACAAGCTGTCATTGAGTTTGGAGCTCAAGATGCAGAGCTTTGGGGACGTGAAAGAACGGCGGTGGCGGGTCAGACGCTCTGCCAGATTGGCCACGGAGACCTCCTGGCTATCCCAGAACTAAAAAGTGAACGGTCCTAAAGATGCACTTGGTTGAGGTGACTGAAGAAATTTGGCGAAGGCTCCTCATGGTTCGAGAGGGAAAATCTTGCCTCTGCTGCGGTGATTTTTCGGAGGGTCAGCAAGCTGCGCTCGCCCTCTACGGTCCGCTTTCTCGCAGAGATGTGGGCCCGTTAATCACAGGTCAAATCGGGCAATCTCTGGACGGTCGTATCGCGACAACAAATGGAGATGTGGGCAAGGTTTCGGGCCCCGACGGAATATTGCACCTTCACAGGATGCGCGCACTAGTTGATGCTGTACTGATAGGTGTGAAAACCGCGCTGCATGACTCTCCTCAACTAACAGTTAGGCACTGCGAGGGGCCGAATCCGGCACGAGTTGTAATTGACATAAGAGGCAGGCTCCCAAATGATTCCCCCGTTTTAGCCGACGATGGCTCTCGCCGAATCATCATCCAGACAGATAACACCGCGCGCACGGCCGGTATCGAAGTTATTCGACTTCCCGCCACGAACGGAGCGATTGCGCCAAGTGCCATTACCGAGGCCTTGAGGTCTGAGGGGCTTTCCAGCCTGCTAGTTGAGGGCGGCAGCTTTACGATCAGTAAGTTCATCGAAGCTGGCCTACTGGATCTGCTGCATCTTGCCTTGGCGCCGGTTCTGATAGGCAATGGACCCGCAGGGCTTAACTTATCCCAACCAGATGCCCAACTTGAAATGGCAATTCGACCAGAAACCAGGGCTTTCACACTCGGCTCGGAGTTGATTCTTGAGTGCGGACTTACCAAAGCCGCGTCGGCTTCGGCAATCCCGCTTCACTAATACCGCCTAAAAAATAAACCAGAGTAAGAAATTCAGCAGTTGTTAGAACCGCGCCTATTCAGCATCGCGTCGGCACCAACTCAGTGCACTCGGAAGGAATCGAGCCAACGATTTCTTGGACTGCCGATAAGAGGTCAGAGTAACTTCATCGCTTTTTTGGTTCGCGTCTCGGGCTGGTTTGTTTTCAGAAATCAACCCGTCCCCGCGTTGGGGACGGCCTTAGGTGAGATGTCCACGTCTCAAGACCATGAATGTGCTGGGGGATTAGCACCGAATTGTCAAAAGGCCTGGCCGAGATACAACCGACATGAAAAAACCCAAGAAGTTGTGAAGGCTTCTTGGGTTTCAGTGCGCTTGGAGGGACTCGAACCCCCAACCTTCTGATCCGTAGTTATGTTGCAG
>CAJXOD010000037.1 GCA_913057795.1 uncultured Aquiluna sp. | reverse complement strand
GTGTATTTATGAATGCTATTATTTACCAACTCCATGATGCGATTACTCACTTTATCAAGGAAATAACGATCGTGCGTTACCAGAAACAACGTCATATTTGCGGTTGACAAATAACCTTCCAACCATTCGATAGATTCGAGATCGAGATGGTTGGTTGGCTCATCCAGCAGCAACACGTCGGGTTTACTCACCAGCGCTTGCGCCAGCGCCACCCGCTTCTTGTTACCACCCGAAAGCGCGCCCACCCGATCGCCGCCGTTGAGATGAAGCCGGTGCAGCGTTTCTTCTACCCGCTGTTCCCAGTTCCATGCGTCCAGCGCCTCAATCCGGTTCTGCAAGGCATCCAGATCCAAGCCCTCGGCACCGCTCAAATACTGCTCCCGCGCCTCGCAGGCATCGGCCAAGCCCACGCTCGCTGCCTCGAACACCGTGGCTGAGAGGTCCAACACCGGCTCCTGCGGCACGTAGGCCACGCGCAATCCGGTCTGCGTTTGTAACTGTCCGTCATCGGGCTTTTCCAACCCGGCCAGAATCTTCAACATGGACGATTTGCCCGTGCCGTTGCGCCCGATCAGCCCCACCCGTTCCTGCGCCTCAAGGGAGAAGTCGGTGTGGTCGAGCAGCGCCACGTGGCCAAAGGCCAGTTGCGCGTCTTGCAAGGAGATGAGTGCCATGTGCGTCTTTGTATAGAGAAGCTTGGATTATCCCGGGGCCTTTGCGCCCAGACGGTGCGGTCGATGCATGGCCGCCTGCAGAGCTGTGGACAATGCCAACAAAGGCAGCAGCTCAGGCAGCGGTGTCGCGCGAGACGTGCACGACGCCAGCGGACTATTTCTGCGCGACTTTGACAGGGGCCCAAAATTTGTCTTATACTAGAAGGCTTCGCTACTCAAAAACTTGCCTTCTGGTTAGGTTGATAAAAGCAGCGAGGAGAGAGAAACGGCAAGAAGCACAGGCCGGAAAAGAAAGCAGTCAAAAGAGGGCAACCTCACAAGCTGCTCTCTGGTGCCAAGACAAAATAGTCAGAAAAAAAATTCTGATTATTTTGACAAGGCTCTAAAAACTGTGTGATAATTCGAGGCTCAGCTGATCGCAGCTAAGTCGGCAAGCAAGCCAGTCCAGCGGACTAGATTGCTAGTCAGATCATTAAAAAATTACAGCCGATAAGCGTGGGCGTTTGAAGGCGATTGCGAAAACGGACTCGAAAGAGTCCAAGTCGCAAGACTTTAAACGTTCATGAGAATAGAGATGAAGTTTACTTCGTCTGCGTTTTTATGAGTAAATTCAAGATCGAACTAAAGAGTTTGATCCTGGCTCAGATTGAACGCTGGCGGCATGCTTTACACATGCAAGTCGAACGGTAACAGGCCGCAAGGTGCTGACGAGTGGCGAACGGGTGAGTAATACATCGGAACGTGCCCAATCGTGGGGGATAACGCAGCGAAAGCTGTGCTAATACCGCATACGATCTAAGGATGAAAGCGGGGGACCTGTAAGGGCCTCGCGCGATAGGAGCGGCCGATGTCAGATTAGGTAGTTGGTGGGGTAAAGGCTCACCAAGCCAACGATCTGTAGCTGGTCTGAGAGGACGACCAGCCACACTGGAACTGAGACACGGTCCAGACTCCTACGGGAGGCAGCAGTGGGGAATTTTGGACAATGGGCGAAAGCCTGATCCAGCAATGCCGCGTGCAGGAAGAAGGCCTTCGGGTTGTAAACTGCTTTTGTACGGAACGAAACGGTCTGGACTAATACTCTGGGCTAATGACGGTACCGTAAGAATAAGCACCGGCTAACTACGTGCCAGCAGCCGCGGTAATACGTAGGGTGCGAGCGTTAATCGGAATTACTGGGCGTAAAGCGTGCGCAGGCGGTTTTATAAGACAGTCGTGAAATCCCCGGGCTCAACCTGGGAATGGCGATTGTGACTGTAAAGCTGGAGTGCGGCAGAGGGGGATGGAATTCCGCGTGTAGCAGTGAAATGCGTAGATATGCGGAGGAACACCGATGGCGAAGGCAATCCCCTGGGCCTGCACTGACGCTCATGCACGAAAGCGTGGGGAGCAAACAGGATTAGATACCCTGGTAGTCCACGCCCTAAACGATGTCAACTGGTTGTTGGGTCTCTTCTGACTCAGTAACGAAGCTAACGCGTGAAGTTGACCGCCTGGGGAGTACGGCCGCAAGGTTGAAACTCAAAGGAATTGACGGGGACCCGCACAAGCGGTGGATGATGTGGTTTAATTCGATGCAACGCGAAAAACCTTACCCACCTTTGACATGTATGGAAGTTTCCAGAGATGGATTCGTGCTCGAAAGAGAGCCATAACACAGGTGCTGCATGGCTGTCGTCAGCTCGTGTCGTGAGATGTTGGGTTAAGTCCCGCAACGAGCGCAACCCTTGTCATTAGTTGCTACATTTAGTTGGGCACTCTAATGAGACTGCCGGTGACAAACCGGAGGAAGGTGGGGATGACGTCAAGTCCTCATGGCCCTTATAGGTGGGGCTACACACGTCATACAATGGCCGGTACAAAGGGTCGCGAACCCGCGAGGGGGAGCTAATCCATCAAAGCCGGTCGTAGTCCGGATCGCAGTCTGCAACTCGACTGCGTGAAGTCGGAATCGCTAGTAATCGTGGATCAGCATGTCACGGTGAATACGTTCCCGGGTCTTGTACACACCGCCCGTCACACCATGGGAGCGGGTCTCGCCAGAAGTAGGTAGCCTAACCGCAAGGAGGGCGCTTACCACGGCGGGGTTCGTGACTGGGGTGAAGTCGTAACAAGGTAGCCGTATCGGAAGGTGCGGCTGGATCACCTCCTTTCTGGAAAAATCCACACCAGTTGTTTGAATGTTGACCTTGCTTGCAAGGTTGAGCGCAGACAGCGGCAGTGGATCAAGCAATCAAGCTCAAACGCTCACACTTATCGGTTGTTCAAGAGATGTCATTGACGATTTGGCTAAAATCTGATCGGATAATGTCTGTCCTGGGTCTGTAGCTCAGCTGGTTAGAGCACTGTGTTGATAACGCAGGGGTCGTTGGTTCGAGTCCAACCAGACCCACCAGTGTGCATCTCTTGAGAACAAAAATGGGGGATTAGCTCAGCTGGGAGAGCACCTGCTTTGCAAGCAGGGGGTCGTCGGTTCGATCCCGTCATCCTCCACCAATACTCTAAACATCCTGCCCTGAGGCGGAAATTCAACATCAAAGCACACTCTAGTGAGTGTGCTTTGATGTTGATCGGTATCTATCGATCAATAAGTGGCCCTCGGGCCACAACGGCTGTTCTTTAAAAATTCATAGAGTCGAATTAGCGTTGCTGATGGAAAGTGTACATTCGTAAAGGTTTAGTACACACCGTGCCATCAGCAACATTTTTTGATTGCGTCAACGAATATTCAATTTAGTCGAAAGATATGAATTGAAACGGCATAACGCGTCAGGTGAGAGACCTGACAGACATTTGCTTGGATCGTGATGATGAAGTTTCACCTAGCTGAGAGGCTGGTGTGAGACGTCAAAGTTATAGGGTCAAGTGAATAAGAGCATGTGGTGGATGCCTTGGCAATGATAGGCGACGAAAGACGTGATAGCCTGCGATAAGCTTCGGGGAGCTGGCAAATTAGCTTTGATCCGGAGATTTCTGAATGGGGAAACCCACCCTTCGGGGTATCGCATAGTGAATACATAGCTATGCGAGGCGAACCGGGTGAACTGAAACATCTCAGTAGCTCGAGGAAAAGACATCAACCGAGATTCCGAAAGTAGTGGCGAGCGAAATCGGAGAAGCCTGTTAGTGATAGCACGACTCTTAACAAAGCGATCTGGAAAGGTCGGCCAAAGAAGGTGATAGCCCTGTATGTGAAAAGAGACGTGTGGTACTGAGTTAACGACAAGTAGGGCGGGACACGAGAAATCCTGTCTGAATATGGGGGGACCATCCTCCAAGGCTAAATACTCATCATCGACCGATAGTGAACAAGTACCGTGAGGGAAAGGCGAAAAGAACCCCGGGAGGGGAGTGAAATAGATCCTGAAACCGCATGCTTACAAAAAGTAGGAGCCTCGAAAGGGGTGACTGCGTACCTTTTGTATAATGGGTCAGCGACTTACATTCAGTGGCAAGGTTAACCGAATAGGGAAGCCGTAGAGAAATCGAGTCCGAATAGGGCGAAATTAGTCGCTGGGTGTAGACCCGAAACCAAGTGAGCTATCCATGGCCAGGATGAAGGTGCCGTAACAGGTACTGGAGGTCCGAACCGACTAATGTTGCAAAATTAGCGGATGAGCTGTGGATAGGGGTGAAAGGCTAAACAAACTTGGAAATAGCTGGTTCTCTCCGAAAACTATTTAGGTAGTGCCTCAAGTATTACCATCGGGGGTAGAGCACTGTTTTGGCTAGGGGGTCATGGCGACTTACCAAACCAAGGCAAACTCCGAATACCGATGAGTACAGCTTGGGAGACAGAGCACCGGGTGCTAACGTCCGGACTCAAGAGGGAAACAACCCAGACCGCCAGCTAAGGTCCCTAAAATTGGCTAAGTGGGAAACGAAGTGGGAAGGCTAAAACAGTCAGGATGTTGGCTTAGAAGCAGCCATCATTTAAAGAAAGCGTAATAGCTCACTGATCGAGTCGTCCTGCGCGGAAGATGTAACGGGGCTAAGCCAGTTACCGAAGCTGCGGATTTGCAATTTATTGCAAGTGGTAGGAGAGCGTTCTGTAAGCCTGTGAAGGTGTCTTGTAAAGGATGCTGGAGGTATCAGAAGTGCGAATGCTGACATGAGTAGCGTTAAAGGGGGTGAAAAGCCCCCTCGCCGTAAGCGCAAGGTTTCCTACGCAACGTTCATCGGCGTAGGGTGAGTCGGCCCCTAAGGCGAGGCAGAGATGCGTAGCTGATGGGAAACAGGTCAATATTCCTGTACCGATTACAAGTGCGATGTGGGGACGGATCTTAATAGGTTATCCGGCGGTTGGATGTGCCGGTTTAGACAGATGTAGGCGACACGTAGGCAAATCCGCGTGTCATATACCGAGGCTGTTGATCGAGCGAGCTTGCTCGCGAAGTAACTGAACGAGGTCCCAGGAAAAGCCACTAAGCTTCAGCTTGTAATTGACCGTACCGCAAACCGACACTGGTGCGCGAGATGAGTATTCTAAGGCGCTTGAGAGAACTCTGGAGAAGGAACTCGGCAAATTGACACCGTAACTTCGGAAGAAGGTGTGCCCTTGTAGTGTGATGAGAACATCTGAGCACGAAGGGGTTGCAAAAAATTGGTGGCTGCGACTGTTTATTAAAAACACAGCACTCTGCAAACACGAAAGTGGACGTATAGGGTGTGACGCCTGCCCGGTGCTGGAAGATTAATTGATGGGGTGCAAGCTCTTGATCGAAGTCCCAGTAAACGGCGGCCGTAACTATAACGGTCCTAAGGTAGCGAAATTCCTTGTCGGGTAAGTTCCGACCTGCACGAATGGCGTAACGATGGCCACACTGTCTCCTCCAGAGACTCAGCGAAGTTGAAATGTTTGTGATGATGCAATCTCCCCGCGGAAAGACGGAAAGACCCCATGAACCTTTACTGTAGCTTTGTATTGAATTTTGAACAGATCTGTGTAGGATAGGTGGGAGGCTTTGAAGCAGGGTCGCTAGATCTTGTGGAGCCAACGTTGAAATACCACCCTGGTGTGTTTGAGGTTCTAACCTAGGTCCATTATCTGGATCGGGGACAGTGCATGGTAGGCAGTTTGACTGGGGCGGTCTCCTCCCAAAGCGTAACGGAGGAGTTCGAAGGTACGCTAGTTACGGTCGGACATCGTGACGATAGTGCAATGGCATAAGCGTGCTTAACTGCGAGACTGACAAGTCGAGCAGATGCGAAAGCAGGACATAGTGATCCGGTGGTTCTGTATGGAAGGGCCATCGCTCAACGGATAAAAGGTACTCTGGGGATAACAGGCTGATACCGCCCAAGAGTTCATATCGACGGCGGTGTTTGGCACCTCGATGTCGGCTCATCTCATCCTGGGGCTGTAGTCGGTCCCAAGGGTATGGCTGTTCGCCATTTAAAGAGGTACGTGAGCTGGGTTTAAAACGTCGTGAGACAGTTTGGTCCCTATCTTCCGTGGGCGCTGCAGATTTGAGGAAGCCTGCTCCTAGTACGAGAGGACCGGAGTGGACGCACCTCTGGTGTACCGGTTGTCACGCCAGTGGCATTGCCGGGTAGCTAAGTGCGGAAGAGATAACCGCTGAAAGCATCTAAGCGGGAAACTCGTTCCAAGATGAGATCTGCCGGGGCCTTGAGCCCCCTAAAGAGTCGTTCAAGACCAGGACGTTGATAGGCTGGGTGTGGAAGCGCAGCAATGCGTTAAGCTAACCAGTACTAATTGCTCGTGAGGCTTGACCCTATAACTTTGATTATTATCAAAGTCAATCTTTAGCAAAATGTCAGTTGTGCCTCCTGATGATCAAAATACGATCATCAACACGTTGGTAGCAATCAAAGAAGCTAGTTCGATACTCTATGAATTCGCCCATGCAGACTATCCGTCTGCACAGGCAACCCTTTATGTCTGACGACCATAGCGAGGTGGTACCACTCCTTCCCATCCCGAACAGGACAGTGAAACGCCTTTGCGCCGATGATAGTGCGGGTTCCCGTGTGAAAGTAGGTCATCGTCAGACTCTTACAGCCAGCAAACGCCCCTCCCGAAGAAATTCAGGTGGGGCGTTTGTGTTTCTGGAATCGGAGTGTGGTGGCGAGATTGCCAATACCTCGACCCCCCTCTCCCCGCTTTATAGAATATTTATTGCTCGATTTTTACCTTCAATAGATCTTCTGTCAATTGTTGGGCACAGATTTCAAGGTCTGTGTCGAACATGCCAGCTATCCAAGAAGATTCCCGACATTCGATGGCCGAGAGAAAACTCTTGGCATCGCCCATTGCTGAAAATGCAGCAA
>CAJXOD010000036.1 GCA_913057795.1 uncultured Aquiluna sp. | reverse complement strand
GCATGAAGTCGCGCATTTGTTTTGCGTCGGCTTCGCTCATGGCCCCAATGTTCACGATTACCGGCACTCCGGTGCGGAAGTGCGATGCAACCTCTTTGGCGTCCGCGTATGTTTGAGGCTCAAGCGTAATGATTTCAGACATGTCTGAGGTGCGACGTGGCCGAGGAGCGCTTGCCCGTGGCTTCGCCGAATCCGGCTTGGCGCTCTCTGCGCTTCCGAAGCCAAAGTAATTCATCGTCGAACTGAGAATGCCCATTTACTACTCCTAAAGTTATCTAAAGACTATTAGTTGTTTCCGCGCGGACCGGTAATTGCGCTGCCAATCCGAACGTGTGTCGCGCCAAGTTCAATCGCAACTTCGTAATCAGCGCTCATTCCAATCGATAAGGCTTTGGCGTCCGGTGCAATTTCCCTAAGTTCACGGCTTACCCGAATGACTTTTTCAAAATCGACCCTCGGGTCGACATCTAAACCGGCAACCGCCATTACCCCGAGTAAATTCAGCCCGGGAACCGTTAGAGCCGACTCCGCAAACTGCTTGATCATCGAAGGGTCTAGACCACCGCGGTTTAGATCCTCGGTCAAATTCAGCTCGATATAGCAATCAATTTGAGCGTCGCCTGCTGCAAGTTGCTTTGCTATTTCCTTGAGCAAGCTTGACCTGTCTAGCGAATGAATTGTTTTGGCATAACTCATTGCGCTTTTTACTTTATTCGACTGCAATTGTCCCACAAAATGCCAATCGAAACTGGAATCTGGCCGCAAGCTATCAAGTTCAAATGCCTTGGGCTTTGCCTCTTGGTCTCTATTTTCACCAAAACTGCGGTGACCCAGATCCGCAAGTTCAGCAACGACAAGGGTCGGATGAGTCTTTGTAATAACTATTAATTCTACTTCTGAAGCCTGACGTCCAGACGACAAAGCTGCCGCCGAAATCCGGTCCTGAACGTCTCTATAACGTGTCGCTAGTTGGCTCAACGGAAGAATTCAGGCAGGTCCAGGTCGTCTCCAAAGTATCCAGGGGTAGAGACTTTCTGCTTGACCTCTGCAGCCTCTTCTGAGTCGTCACTAAACTCAAAGCTCGGTACAGCCACCTCTTCGATTTCCAATCCTTGGTCCGCCTGCACCCCAGAAGATGCAGTTGCGGCCTCGGAGGCCGCGGCTAAGGCTGCAACACCCAAGGCGCTCGCCTCAAACTTGCGGTACGTAGGCTCGCCACCATCAAAGCCGGCCGCGATGACAGTAACTCTGACCTCGTCGCCCAGTGTGTCCTCGATAGTTGCGCCGAAGATGATATTGGCTTCTGGGTGAACTGCTTCTTGAACCAGTCTGGCCGCATCATCAATTTCGTGAAGACCCAAGTCCGAAGCTCCCTGAATTAGAAGCAAGACTCCGTGAGCACCCTCGATTGTCGCCTCCAAAAGCGGCGAAGAAACTGCGATCTCAGCGGCTCTAACAGCACGATCTTCGCCCTTAGCCGTTCCAATTCCCATTAGAGCACTTCCAGCCCCCTGCATGACGGACTTCACGTCGTTGAAGTCAAGGTTTATAAGGCCAGGCACAACAATTAGATCGCTAATGCCCTGTACGCCGGCTCGCAAGACATCGTCCGCGGTCATAAAAGCCTCAAGGGCTGAAATTTTCTTGTTGGTCATTTCCAGTAAGCGTTGGTTTGGAACCACAATCAGAGTGTCGACTTCTTCGCGAAGGGCACTGATACCCTCATCTGCCTGAACAGCTCTTCTTTTACCCTCGAAATTAAACGGACGGGTTACTACTCCGACTGTCAATGCACCGAGTCGCTTGGCTATTCTTGCCACGACCGGCGCTCCACCGGTTCCGGTTCCTCCGCCTTCTCCAGCGGTGACAAACACCATGTCAGCACCCTTGAGAGCTGCTTCGATCTCGCTCTCGTGCTCTTCGGCTGCTCGGCGCCCAACCTCTGGGTCCGCTCCGGCACCGAGTCCACGAGTTATGTCGCGGCCAATGTCTAGCTTTACGTCTGCATCGCTCATAAGAAGTGCCTGAGCATCGGTGTTGATTGCAACAAACTCGACGCCTCGCAAACCAGACTGGACCATCCGGTTCAGAGCATTAACGCCGCCGCCGCCAACGCCAACAACTTTGATAACGGCCTGGTAGTTAGGGATCTCTGACAATTCTGCCTCCTTGCGAAAACCCTCAAGCTAAGGCTGAGGCTTAGCTTTTGGCAGGGTAATCATTTTGCCCGTAAAAATTAGGCTGTTACCCCCCGATTTGGCGCGAAGCGCTCTGGCGTGTCGGAAACGAAGATTACGCCTACGAATTCGGGTATTGGACCACTGGGGAATTGGGCGAACTCACGTCAACGGTAAGCGCGTCCTTTACTCCGGTTGCCAAAAGCGACTCAAGCACTTCTGACTTCAAAAGGCCCTCTTCTGTAGAGCCCCAAAAAACAGTGAGATTACCCTCCCGAAGCACGAGCTTAGTGGTCAGTGATTCGGAGACTTCGATTGAAAATACGTGGCTGTAGGTCTCTAAAGGCAGTGAAAACAGCACCTTCACCGCGGTCGAGAATCGTGGGCTTTCTATTGGGTTGCCATCAAACACTAGAAATGGATAATTCGATATTTCTTCGGTGGCCGCTATCTGCACGCCAGCTGCGTCATAAAGGTAGTTCTGTCCCGATCGAACAAGTATCAAAATTGGCTGGCGTTCTCTTATGTTCACACGAAGAGTGTGGGGAGGTTCAGCCTGCGAAGTAAAAGTTTCGATTAACGAAAACCCACTCAAGAGTTTCGCAATTTCATCGTCGCTAATGGTTGTCATTGGCCTGTCGTAGAGAGCCGATAGCGCTGACTCCAGATCTGCGGCTGCTATTCGTTCGTTTCCAACGAATTCGATTTTCTCAACCGCGAGCATGGGAGTGAAGAAACTAGCCAAGACAACTGCAGTCAAGGAAACTGGGCCCACTACTGTCAGGATTCTCCCCCACATCCCAAACGCTCCTAGCCTGCTGCGTTTGCCAGGGGTCTTTACGCCGCGGATTCGCCTACGCTCTTGGCCTAGTAGCTCGCGCTCAGGACGCCTCAATTAGGTCTCCAGTGCATCAAGTAGCGCAGGCACCATTTTGTAGATGTCACCGCAACCCATGGTGATTATGAAGTCGCCGGGCATTGCTATCGCGGCGGCCGCCGCGGGAACATCGTCCCAATTACTAACCAGCCTGATTCCTGGCGTGGCGCTAGCCGCATTCGTTATTAGCTCGGCAGTCACACCCGGCTCCGGATCTTCCCTGGCGGCATAAATAGAAGTGACCAATGAAAAATCGCTGATTTTAAGTGCCTCGGCAAACTCCTTATAAAAAATGCGAGTTCGACTGTAAAGGTGCGGCTGGAAAACAGTGATCAATCGACCCTCGCCAACGCTGGCCTTAGCCGCTCGAAGGGCGGCTGCAACCTCGGTCGGGTGATGAGCGAAGTCATCATAAACGCTAACCCCGCGCCGATCTCCATGCAGTTGGAACCGGCGATCCGTGCCTCCAAAAGTGGCTACTGCAGCAAGCGACTCATCCAGCGGAAATCCAAGTCCTAGAAGAACAGCAACGGCACCGGCAGCATTTTGCGCGTTGTGCTCCCCTGGAATCTTTAGCACGGCTTCGGCACTCTGATCTTGGTAACTAAGGCTAAAGCTAACTTTCGCGCCGGAAGCGTCTAGGGAGCCAATTTTGAGATCAGCGTGATCAGAGACCCCGAAACTTATTATTTTTTTGTCCTGAATCATTTTTGTAACTTCTACCGCACCGATATCGTCGGCGGAAATAACGACAAATTCACTAGCAGCTTCGGCGAAACGAACAAACTCTTTTTGAAAAGCCTCTAACGAGCCGAAGTGGTCTAGGTGGTCGGGATCCACATTTGTTATTAGGGCAATTGCCGTTTTGTAGTGCAAAAAACTGCTGTCAGACTCATCTGCCTCAATCACAAACTGCTGCCCGCCGCCAAAGCCGCTGGATACGCCAATATCTTTTATTACCCCGCCGTTTACGAAGCTAGGGTCAGCGCCGAGTCTTGATAGGGCCGTGACAACCATTCCTGTAGAAGTCGTCTTTCCGTGGGCACCGGCAACCGCGATCAATGAAGACTTAGACGCCAGATGGGCAAGCAGCGCCGATCTATGAAGCACCGGCAAGCCCTTCTCTATCGCCGCTAACAGTTCCGGATTTGTTTCCCACAGCGCGGAGGTGACAACGACGGTATCAGCTGCGCCCAAATTTGAGGCATCATGCCCAATCGTGATTGGCACACCGAGCTTCTCAAGTGAGTCGATATTTGGGCTGGTTCTAACATCCGAACCAGTGACCCGCGAGCCCATCTGAACAAGCAACCTGGCGATGCCAGACATGCCGGAACCACCTATTCCTATGAAGTGAACGGTTCCCAAGTCATCAGGGATGGACTGGCTGAAATCTGGCTTAATCACGAGTATTAGTATCCATGGCTTCTAGAACAAATTCTGCAAGCCGCTCTGTCGCATCAATAATGGCCTGGGATTTTGCAGCCTTAGACATTTGAATAAGCCCCTTCTTATGAGAAATAAGTGGGATTAAGGTGCTGGACACGTAATCGGAATTAAATTCTGAATCGTCGATTAACAGACCCCCGCCTGCCTCAACAATGGAGGCCGCATTTAGGCGCTGTTCGCCGTTACCCACCGGATACGGGATGTATAGAGCCGGTAACCCGGTCGCCGCAAACTCCGAAACCGTTGAAGCCCCGGCCCTAGAGACAGCAAAGTCACTCGCCGAAATAGCAACATCCATCGCCTTGCAATAGGCCATGCGGCTATAACCAGCCTTAGAAATATCCTCGAGATTTGCCCTGTCTCCAACTATGTGCAGGACTTGGATGCCTGCCGCATTTAGTTTGTCCAGGCTGGCAGCGATTGAGTCATTAATGCTCTTTGCCCCCAACGAGCCCCCCGTGACCAGGAGGGTCGGCAACATCGGATCTAAACCGAGCTCAATTCTTGCTTGCTGCTGATTGTAAGACGAAACAGAAGCCACTATCTCCTCACGTATCGGCATTCCAGTCACCCGCGCACCTTGCAGATTACTGTTTGGAAACGTTACGGCCACCCACTTAGTGAGCCTCGCCCCTAATTTATTAGCAAAGCCCGCCAGAGCATTCGCCTCGTGAACTACCAGCGTTGTTCTAGTAAACCAAGCGGCCAAGTAAGCGGGTGCCGAAGCGTACCCACCAAAACCAACAACGCAGTCAATCTTGCGCGTTCTAATTACTCTGGCGACTTGCAAGCTTGCAAGTAATAGCCGAAACGGATAACTAAAACTACCGAAGGACAGCCTTCTGGGCAGCGGAAGCCTGGGGATGGTAATCAGCTCAAATCCGCGGTTAGGAACCAACCTAGATTCGAGACCCTCTTTAGTGCCGAGCGCAATTACCTCGTGTTTCTGCTTCCGAAGATGCTCACCCAGAGCAAGTAAGGGATTCACGTGCCCTCCGGTGCCGCCACCGGCCAATAAAAACTTGCTCATACGTTTCTCCGGCCAAGTTTGAGTGTTCGATCGCGCTCCACAGCCAGCACTACTCCAATGCCAGCCAAAGTGGCAATCAAGGAAGAGCCACCAGCCGAAATAAGGGGCAGCGGAACCCCCAAGACTGGCAATAATCCAAGAACAACAGAAATGTTAATAAAAGCCTGAAAAACCACCCAAAGCATCACCCCAACAACTAAGTTGCGGCTAAAGGCATTGTTCTGGTGCTTCGCAATCGAGAACATGGTGAGCCCTAGAGCGAAGAATAGAAGCACGACAAATAAAGCGCCGATGAGCCCAAGTTCTTCGCCGATTACCGCAAAGATAAAGTCATTCTCAACTTCCGGAATCCAGCTCCACTTGAGCTTGGAGCGACCCAGTCCCGTCCCCCAGATACCACCCGATGCCAGAGCCCAGGTGCCTTTTTCGTACTGCCACATAACGCCCATTGGGTCGGCAGCCCCGGGATTGAGCCAAGCGGTGAAGCGGATAAGTCGTGAGGGAGTTGCCATTACCAGTGCGAAAGCAGCTATTACTCCGGCAAGCGCTATTCCGAGGAAATATGCCCAGGGCATACCTGCTATCAGAAAAAGCCCGATGAGGGTTACGGCCATGACAACACCCGTGCCCAAGTCCTTACCTAGTACTGCCACTAGCAGTAAAGCCACAGCTGAGAACATAAAGACGCGAGCCCAGATTTGACGATTTCTAAGTGGGTCATCTGTCAACTGCGCCAGCTGATTAGCGAATGCCAGAATCAAACCAAGCTTCAAAAACTCAGAGGGCTGAATGTTGGTGAAACCGATATCTAGCCAGTTTCGGTTTCCGTTTATCTCAACTCCAAACAAAACAGTCACCAACTGCAAAGACAAGGTTATGTAAAGAGCCACCAAGCTCGTTCGGCGAAATAGCCCAACCGGGAGGTTGGCAACTATAAACATGAGGACCATGCCAATGATTGCAAACATGCCCTGTCTTAGAAAAGTACTCCCGGCATTGGCGGTTTCCTTAAAGCTATCCACCGCCGAGGCGCTTGCAACCATTGCTAAACCGAATAGCACGGTCAAGATAGTCAGGCCAAGCAGTAGGTAAAACTGCCTGGATTGTGCGCGAAAAGACTGAGTGGTCATCTGTTTCAAATCGGTCATTTCGCGCCCAGCCTTCTGACCGCATCGACGAATTTGTCGCCGCGCTCGGCGTAGTCGAGAAATTGGTCCATGGACGCGGCCATAGGGGCTAGCAGAACAGTATCCCCAGGCTTAGAAATTTCAACCGCTAACCGAACAGCAGAGCCCATTGGGTCATCCTTTGCTGCCAAGAAAACAGGTACAGCTGGCAAATGCGAGCCGAAGAGTCCTTCGAGTAATTCGGTTTCAGCACCGAGCAGCACAACTCCGCGAAGCTTAGCTCCGTGTCGAATAATCAACGGCTCTGGGTCTACCCCTTTTAGCAAACCGCCAAGGATCCAGATAATTGATTCGGATGCCCCCAACGAAGCTTCAGCGGCATGTGCGTTTGTAGCCTTGGAGTCGTTGACGAAGCGCACTTGATCTAGCTGTCCTAAAAATTGCGCACGATGGGGTGCCAGCTTGAAAGAACCAATGGCCTCTTTGATGAAGCTCGGCTCAACCCCACAGGCCCTGGCAATCGTCGCTGCCGCTGCCGCATTCGCCAGCAGATGACTTGAGGCGGGTGAAATCTGCTCGATGTCAGCAATTTCAGAAAGTTCAAGCGCCGTATTGGCTCGATCACTTAAGAATGCCCTGTCAACAAGAAATTCCTCAACGTAACCAACCGAAGACATGGCGGGCGCCCCGAGACTAAAACTAACGGCCCTGCAGCCGGCAGTAACCTCTGCCTGCTGAGCAGCCTGAAGCGTCTTGGGGTCCTGCTCGTTGAAAACGATAAATTCCGCGGCGTTCTGATAAATCTTGGCCTTTGCCGCCAAGTAGCTGTCAAAGTCACCGTGCCAGTCGAGGTGATCCTCGGCGATGTTCAAAAAAGCGGCGATATGAAGAGAAATCTGCCCCAAGTAATGAAGCTGGAAGCTGGAAAGCTCCACGACAAGGTAGTCAAAGCCAACCGGGTCTCTTATGGCATCGAGGATTGGAACTCCAATATTTCCGCAGGCAATTGCTCTTTTGCCGGACGCCAGCAACATCGCCGTGGTCATTTCACTAGTGGTTGTTTTTCCATTGGTCCCCGTCACACCGATCCACTTAGCAACCACGTCGTGCTTATCACGAAGCCGCCACGCTAGCTCGATGTCGCCAATAACAAGAATTCCTTTTTTTTCGAGCTCGACTACTAGCGGATGGCGAGGGCTGAAGCCGGGCGAAACAACTGCAAAATCCGGCTGAAATCCAAGTTCGGATAAAACTTCTGGAGACTCGGAAGCATAAAATTTGGATCCAATGACTTCCACCAAGTCCGCAAGCTCCGGCTTCGCTGCTTTTCCAGCAACGGCAGTCTGCACTCCCAGCTCAACCAGAGTGTCTGCAACCGAAAACCCCGACTTACCTAGACCGATGACTACTGCCTTAAGGCCAGACCACGAACCGTGCCAGGAATCAGGCAGCATCATATTCCGTAGATCCATTCAAAGTAAAACAGGCCCACTCCGGAGACCACGCACAGTGCCCCGATTATCCAAAACCTAACCACCACAGTGATTTCCGCCCAACCCTTGAGCTCAAAATGATGATGCAAAGGGGACATTAGAAAGACCCTCTTGCCCACGCCGGTTCGCTTCTTGGTTATTTTGAAAAACACTCTTTGAATAACTACTGAACCGGTGACTATTACGAAGATTCCACCGATTAGAACCAACAGCAGCTCGGTTCTAGAAACAATTGCGAGTGCCGCCAATCCTCCTCCGAGGCCCAACGAACCGGTATCCCCCATGAAAATCTGCGCTGGCGAGGTATTCCACCAGAGAAAACCGATGCAGGCCCCCACTATGGCAGTGGCTACCACTGCGAGATCCAGTGGGTCACGAACTTGATAGCAGGAGGCGAGGTTCTGAGTCACGGTTGCGCAGCTTTGGTTGAATTGCCAAAAGCCGATCACAACGTAGGCGCCCATCGAAATAACTAGGGATCCCGAAGCAAGGCCATCGAGGCCATCGGCAATGTTCACGCCGTTCGATGCCGAGGCGACAAGCAAATAAACCCACCCGATGAAAAGCGCCATCCCTATGAAACTGCCCCAAAAGAACAAGTCCAGCGGCAGGTCACGGAATAGTGAGATTGATGTTGAGGCGGGAGTCAAACCCTTTTCATCTGGAAACTGGAGGGCCAGTATTGCAAATGCGACTGCCACAATCCCCTGTCCGCCAATCTTCGCCCAGCCGCCAAGCCCTAGGCTGCGCTGATTCTTTACCTTTAGGTAATCGTCAATGAAACCGATGAGACCCAAACCCACCATCATAAAAAGAACCAATAGAGCCGAAGCAGAGGGCGTCTCACCATTTATTAGCTTTGCAGTGAAGTACCCGGCAACTGCCGCGAACAAAATAACTATGCCGCCCATTGTTGGGGTGCCGCGTTTAGTGTGATGAGCCTCAGGACCATCGTCACGAATGAATTGACCCCAATTAAGTGACCTAAATAACGCGATAAAAGCTGGGGTTGCAAAGAGTGAGATAAATAGCGAGATACCCCCGGCGGCTAGCAATGCTCTCATGTGACACCCGCCAAATCATCGCCCAAAAATCTAAGTCCAGAAACGTTGCTGGATTTCACCAAGACCACGTCGCCTGGCAATAGCATTCCACGAATCGCCGGCAAAGCAGCATCGACGGAGCCGAAGAACTCAGATTCGCCATCCCAGCTTCCTTCGGCGGTTGCCGATAGATGCAGAATTTTGGCATCGTGGCCAACAACAATTAGTTTGTCAATGTTGTATCGAACCAGCAACAATCCAAGACTGCGGTGCTCCTGGTCAGAAATTTCACCAAGCTCTGCCATCGAACCCAAGACCGCTATGGTTCGATGCCCACTGCGACCGATGGTCGCAAGGGTCTGGAGAGCGGCCCTCATGGAATCCGGCGAGGCGTTGTAGGCATCGTTTATAACGTAAATGCCCTCGGTTGTCTTCGTGAGCTGCATTCGCCAGCGCTCAGCAAGTTCCATTTTCTCGAGGGCCTCAAAGCTTTGCACTCGGTCTAACCCGAGAAATTCCGAAACCTCTAGGGCAGCCGCGGCATTCATGGCCTGGTGCTCGCCCAAGATATTGAGTCGAAGCACTTCCGAATCGGACTTGCCAATTTGAAGATTCACGACGGTGCCCTCGAGTGAAATATCGGTATCAGTGATTCGAGTGTTGGCCGAAGAATCAAAGCCGAAACCGGAAAAACTTACCCCAGCTGCGGGCCGATAATCCCTGACAATAGGGTCGTCGAAATTCAGGACCACATGTTTCGAAGTGTGTTGGACCAACTCTGCCTTGATTTTGGCGGTCTCCTCTATTCCGCCAAACACACCCGCATGAGCCAAGCCCACTTTCAGTATCACCGAGAGATCCGGTTTAGACCATTCTGCAAGCTTAGAAATAGATCCGGGTCCGGCAGCCCCGTATTCAAGTACTAAGTAACG
>CAJXOD010000035.1 GCA_913057795.1 uncultured Aquiluna sp. | reverse complement strand
GCCAATGCTTTGCCCAAATTCTTCGAGTGGCTTTTGAAAAGACGAATCGGCGCCCGAGAGCATGGCGCCAAGCTGCGCGGCCAGAGCAATTAGTGATCCGGTCTTGTCTCTCAACACTTGAATGTAATGATCCACCGGGTCTTCTTGATCAATTGGCCCGATAGTTTCGTGCAGCTGTCCAAGAACCAGTTGCTCAAAAATCTTTGCCTGCAATTGGAGTGCCTCTTGGCCGAGTCCAGACACCAGGTTCGATGCCCGTGCAAATAGCAGATCGCCGGTCAAGATTGCAATGTTATTACCCCAAACAATGTGGGCGGTATCTACGCCTCGTCTGGTAGAAGCCTGGTCCATAACATCGTCGTGATACAAGGTTGCTAAATGAGTGATCTCCATTACGACTGCTGCGTCTAGGACGTCTTCACCGCCAGGGGTTCCAAGGTGTGAGGTTAGAAGAGTCAATACTGGACGCATCCTTTTGCCGCCGGCTCTTGCCAAGTGACTCGTCATCGACTCAACCATTACTTCAGCGTGTGCCGTGGCTTCGATAATCCTTTGCTCCACTTTTGCTAGGTCTGATTCGAGGCTAGAAAGCAAGGCTTTGTCAGTTACCAACTTGAGCTGGCTGGGCAGTGCGATTTTCATTTCTCCCTTATGGCCGAATGAATAGCAACCACGCCGAAACTCAAGTTCTTCCATTGAGTTTTAGAAAAGCCAGCTTTAGTGATGTCCTTAGCTAATTCAGCCTGCTTTGGCCAAGCGACAATTGACTCGGAAAGATAGCTATAGGCGGCAGGGGTTTTGCTAGCCAATCTGCTGACATGAGGCAAAATCAGGGTTAGGTAAGCGCGGTAGAAAACGCCCAGCAGCCCGGGCACGTGCGAGAACTCGCAAATGACCAATCGGCCACCCGGCTTCAGGACCCTCAGGAATTCCCCAAGAGCTTTGTCTCGATCTTGAACGTTTCGTAAGCCAAATGACATTGTGACAACGTCAAATTCATTGTTCTTAAAAGGTAATTTCATTGCATCTGCGAAGACGAACTCAAGTTCTGGATAGCGCTTTTTGCCTTCGGCCAGCATGCCCTTAGAAAAATCAGCGGCTATAACTTCAACCCCCGGTAGCTTTAGCGCCATGGAGCTGGTCCCAGTCCCGGCAGCTATATCTAGGATTTTTTCGCCTGATTGCGGGTCAACTTTTTCAGTTAGTTTCTTGCGCCAACGCTTGGCCTGACCGAAAGACAAAAGATCATTGGTTTTGTCGTAGGCATGGGCAACGTCGTCGAACATCTTCGAAACTTGTTCGGGTGATTTGGATAGGTCGGCTTTAGACACGTCCCTAGTCTAATCGCGAGTGCTGGGGTTACTTTGACTCACGAGGGTATAGGCCACCAGTGATACTGTCCCGAGCATCAACCCCACTACCAGCGGCGTTGTTGCAGAAACATACTTGTCTGCCGGAGTAAGGGTCGTGATTTCAACCTGACTGAAATCCACCGGTTTGCTGTCAAAGGTTCCGACCTGCGTGTCGACCATGGTCGGTGGAACTACATGCTGGACGTGGGAGTCCTCTTCCAGCTTCAAATCGTCGCCTTCAGCCGCGAATCCAGCGACGGCAAAGGGCATTGCTAGCAGAGAAAGCGCGACCACCCTTACTAACACTTCATCACCTGACCTAAACTGAACAATAAGACTAAAGAGGAAATCTATTTCTCGCATTACTGGTTCGCATAATCTCAGTGAACTGTGAGCAAAGGGACCCATGGCTTTGAAGGCATTAATCCGCAAGATAACTGCGTCGGATCAATTAGAGCTAGCCGGTTCCTCGGTGTTTTTGCGTAATGATCAGCAAATTATTGGCACGGGCAGTGCAATCCAAATCGCAGCGAAGGGTAAAAACCGAGTTGCAGAGCTGGCAGCTGGTTGGAAAGAGATACTTGCCACTGCTGAAATAGACAATCAATCAGGCATCAGCAGCGCCGGCCTTATTGCGCTTACCTCAATCACTTTTTCAGAAAACAGCTCCCAAGACAGCGTGCTCTACATCCCAATGGTTACAAGGGTTCATCGCGGGAACGTTGGTTTCGAAGTGATAATCGAGGGCGCCGAAGCTTTGCCGAAAGATCTGCAGCCGGTGCTTGGGTCGTTTCAAGACGGCAGTTTCAGTGCGGAGGCATTCAAGGCGGCGGTCGGCAAAGCCCTTGAGGCGTTCAGCACAACGACCTTAGAAAAAGTGGTGATCGGCAGAGATCTACTAATGCCGATTGATTCCCGGCCGAACCTGGCGATTCCGCTAAAAAGACTTCACGAAAGATACCCGGATTGCTGGACCTACGCGGTTGGAGATGTCTTCGGAGCATCTCCGGAGCTACTACTGCGAGCACAAAACGGCGAGGTGTCAGCCAGAGTGCTTGCCGGAACGGCCGGCCGCGGCACCGACCCGGATGTCGACCGGGCCATCGCCGAGGGCCTCGCCAACTCCCAGAAAAACAGACACGAGCACGAATTCGCTGTCAACTCAATGGTGCAGGCGCTAGAGCCCTTTTGCGATTTTGTTCAGGCAGACTCAGAACCGTTTTCACTCGCCCTACCCGACCTTTGGCACCTTGCCACCGATGTCAAGGGTGAGCTTCGAGATGGAGTGACACTTCTGGATGCTATAGCCAAATTGCATCCAACAGCAGCGGTCGCCGGAACCCCGACTCTATTAGCGGAGGCGCTAATCGATGAGCTGGAGCCTTTTGACAGAGCAGGTTATGCGGGACCGGTTGGTTGGTTGAGCTCAAATGGTGACGGCGAGTTGGCAATAGCGCTTCGCGGCGGAATCATCGAGCCGAATCAGATTAGAGCCATCGCAGGTTGCGGAATAGTTACTGAGTCAGACCCCGAAGCAGAGCTTGCCGAAACTGACCTGAAATTTAAAGCAGTGCGCTACGCCTTTGCGGCTGAAAGCTTGTAGTCAATAATCACGAAACCCTCGGCCTTCATGGCCTTTTCGAGCTCCGTTACTGTGTGAACTTCGAAATACTCCCAGTCAAAGGCTTTGGCCAGCGCTTCTATCGATAACTGCTGCGGGGTAATAAACAGCTGTTCAAATAGCTCGCTCGGAATATTCTTTGAAACCTCAAGGCCTCTAAAAATCTCACCACCCGAATCATTTCCCACAATTAGTTGAACATTCAGATTTCTAAGTCCAGATTTATTTAGCGATCCAACATCGTGAATGAGAGTCAGGTCGCCTATCAGTGCTCGAACGCCGTTTCCGGCCTGAGCAATTCCAATTGCGGTGGCGACGGTGCCGTCGATCCCAGATAGGCCTCGGTTAGCAAAGGTTTTTATTGCGGCAGGCTTGACAGCCCTGTCGGCAACGCGGATCAGGTTTGACGCACCAAATAGCAAAGGTATTGAGCTGGTGGCGTTCCACACCGCTTGGGCCAATAACGCTCGCTGGTCAGTTGGTGGTTCGAAGTTCTTCCAGCTGGCAATCCAATCGCTATCGGCTCGGCCGCCTGGGATCAGCTGCCAGGCAGTCGCAATAGCATTCTTACCGACGTCGAACTTGCCAAACTGTCGCGAATTAGCAACGTAGACATTGCAGCGCTTGATGAGCGCAATGACCGGCCTAGAAAGAGTTGGCTTTCCAAAGATAACTACCCTGCGAACCTGAGCTGCCATATCAGAGCCGAGAGCTTGCACGTAATCAGTGACTGCACTTGAGCCATACCTGGCGCCTGAGGATGGCTCAGCAAAAAGTGGAAGATTCGCTTTTTCAGCAAAGCGGACCGCGTCTGACCCTGCGCCTGCGCCTGCGATAACCACGGTGTGGTTGTCGACTTCAATTTCTAATTCTTCTTGAAAGACAGTCGCTACTGGCAGAGCTTTTGCAGTTAGCTTGGAAAGGACACCAAGAGCACTTGGCTCGCTCGCACTCAACGGCTCAACAAACTGAAGATTCAGCTGGACTGGGCCCGACTGTTTGGATAATCCCAAGCTCTGCGAAATGGCGGTATCGACCAATGTGCTCGTCGAAAGGTTGCTGCCCGGCCTTGGCGCTGGAACATCATGGGAGCCCCGAAGGACATCAGCGAAGATTCCGACTTGATCGGTAGTTTGATTCGCACCGACACCCCTGAGTTCAGCCGGTCGGTCAGCCGTGAGCAAAATAAGTGGAACCCCACTGTGGTGAGCCTCTAAGACCGCAGGGTGCAAATTAGCAACGGCAGTTCCGGAGGTAGTAATTATTACGCTTGGCTCTCCAGTTGCCATTGCCCTTCCCAGCGCTGTGAACGCTAGTGTCCGCTCATCAAGACGAATAGTCAGAGAAAGTTTCCCAGCCTGCGCGAGTTGGCCCGCGGCAATTGCCAGCGCCTGAGATCTTGCACCTGGAGCCAGGTAGAAGTTTTTTACTCCTCTTGAAACAAATTCAGCAATTAGCGATGCGGCAAACTCTTGTGACGGATTGGTCACTTCTTGTCTTTGTCGTCTTGATCTTTATTGCGCATAAATTTTGAAATGTCCCTAAGGAAATTCGGGTCGTCATCGGGGGCAATTACTCGTCCTCGGCCACCCGACGATGGTCCCTGGTTGTTTCGCAACGGTCTTCCTACCATTAGATAAAGAAGTCCACCGAAAAATGGCAGCAAGGCGCAAAGAACGACCCAAGCCCATTTCGGCAATAACCTAACTTCAGACTTGTCTGCACTTGCTGCAAAAACCGTCGTGAAAATAGTCCAGATTATTAAAAATCCCAACGTTCCTATAGCCACTCTCGTCATAACTCCACCCTAGTTCACCAAGCTGAGCCTAAACTGATGAGGTGAAAAACCCTTGGCTCAGCTACACACTAATTCGTCTCAGCTTATTTACAGGCGTATTTCTCGCCCTTCTTGCTTTGCAGTTCAACACATTCTTTGCCGCAATTATTGCCGCGGCGGTCTCTTTTGCAATTTCTCTTGTGTTTTTGGATAGACAGCGGAAAGCCATGAGCCAATCTGTGGCTGAAAAGCTGGCTCGAAATTCATCCGGAACCTACGAGGATAAAGAGAACGACCTCGAGAACGATCTAATGGATTCAGAAGCTGAAGCTGACGAAAAAGATCCCGGCGCCGACCAAGACCCCAAAGCCTAGGCCCGCAAAGCTGGCAAGTTTCAGAGCCGTAATAAGCTCCTTTGCCCCTCTGCCATCAAGTGCAATCAGTGTTGCCGGAATAACAAGTAACAGGTTCAGAAGCCCCAAAAGTGTCGCCGGGTAGACCAGGACCAGCATTAGGTTTATCAGAACTGGCATCCAAAGCATCCAGATAAACAACCGGCGAGAATTCTTCTCCCCCAACCTCACTGCAACTGTTATTTTTCCAGATTCCTTGTCAGTCTTTATGTCTCTAATGTTGTTGACCATCAAGACGGCCGATGCGTAGAGGCCGTATGCGCCTCCCACTAGAACCGCAAGTGGGTCAAGAAAACCGGTCTGAATAAAATTGGTTCCGGCCGTCGCAACGAGGCCAAAAAAAACAAAAACGGCAATCTCGCCGAGGCCCGCATAGCCATAAGGGTTTTTACCACCGGTGTAGAACCAAGCAGCGACGATTGCAGCAAGGCCAATCAAAACCAAAAACCACTGGCCGGTCAGTAACACAACTGCCAGACCAACGAGACCTGCAAAACCAAAGCTTGCAAAGGCGGCTATTTTTACCGATCCCGGTTTCGCCGAACCCGATCCAGTAAGCCTGAGCGGACCAACTCTGTTTTCGTCGGTACCGCGAATACCATCGGAGTAATCGTTCGCGTAATTCACGCCGACCTGCAAAGACAGTGCAACAAGTAGAGCCAGAATCGAAAGAAGTGGGTCAAAAGAATCAAGCGATGCCGCGGTTGCACTTCCGAGAATGATTGGTGCGATGGCTAGCGGGAGCGTTCTGAGCCTGGCGCCCTCAATCCAAAGTTTTACAGTTGACATTTTATAAAGACTAATCTGCCAACAGCGCCCTGGCCGCCTGATAGTCAGGTTTGCCGCTTATCAGCCTCGGTACTTGGCTAACCTTTTGCACCGCAATCGGTTTCGCCGGGCCCAAAAGCATTCCTTGAAGCTTCGACTCATCGAAACCCTTACTCACGGCCAAAACCAGACCGACAGATTGACCCCACTTTGAATCGAGTGCAACCGCAATGACCTCCCAGACGCCCTCCTCGGCCGCTACCCTGGCCTCGACATCATCGAGTGAAACCTTTTTGCCACCAGACACTATTACTCGATCCGCTCTACCGATAATCTTCAGGCGCCCGCTTACTATTTCGCCTAAATCGGAACTTAGAAACTTTTCGCCAATCCCGTTTGCAAGTACTGGCCCGGAAACTGCGACCTGACCGTCGATGATTTCAAGATTTACCCCCTCAAGAGCCTGGCCGTCGTAAACGCACCCGCCACTTGTTTCGGCCATTCCGTAGCTTTCAACCAGCTTCACGCCACGACTTTTCAGGGATTCAAGGGTCGCGGGGTTTGGTAGCTGCCCCCCGATCAAAATCGCATCGAAACTTTGAAGCGCGGCGATGATCCCACTGTTTTGAGATTCAAGGTCGATAAGGGCCGCCAATCGATCAAGCTGTGCTGGAACCAATGATGTGTAGCGCTTGCCGCCTCGCATTAGGGAAACCGAGTTTAGAAAACCCTCGGCTGAGAACGGCACTCGGGTGTTTTGGATCACCGGCTGGGTGTCTGCGACGACAGATCTAAAAAGCACGTTTGCCCCCGCAATGTAATTGGCTGGGAGTGCAAGGAGCCATTGACCATGGCCACCGAGGAACTTTGCTGACGCGTTAGCACTTGCGATAAGCGCAGCCAAGGAGATTTCAATTCGCTTTGGTCTACCGGTTGACCCGGATGATTCGACAATCAAGCCGACATCTTCAGAGACCTGAGTTGGAACCGGATCAAAATCAACGCCAATTCCCGTTATCTCCGGAGGTGAAACAAAACCCGCTACCTGACCGTCAACCACTCGAGTCATCATCTTCAGCACCGCAAACGGATCACTCGCGCTAGTAGTAAGGGTGGGCTTCATCAGTAGTGCCAGGGGAAAGAGGACCAATCAGGTTTGCGCTTTTCCAAGAAGGCATTCTTGCCCTCGTTTGCTTCGTCGGTTCCGTAAGCGAGCCTGGTAGCCTCACCAGCAAATAATTGCTGACCAACTAGTCCGTCATCTACGGCATTCATTGCGTACTTGAGCATTCGAATTGCTGTCGGTGACTTTCCAAGGATTTCTTTTGCCCATTCCAGGCCTGCGGTCTCCAGATCAGCATGTGCAACCACCTTGTTAACAACGCCCATTTCATAGGCGCGGTCGGCATCGTAGGTCGCACCCAGAAAAAAGATCTCTCGGGCAAATTTTTGGCCAGTCTGCTTGGCTAAGTAGGCCGACCCATAGCCGGCATCAAAGCTCCCAACATCGGCGTCAGTCTGTTTGAACTTCGCATGTTCCTTGGATGCGATTGAAAGATCTGCAACCACGTTCAAGGAGTGTCCTCCACCGGCTGCCCAACCGCTTACCAATGCGATTACAACCTTGGGCATGAATCTAATCAGCCGTTGAACTTCCAAAATGTGCAGTCTGCCCGCAGAGCCCTCGGCATACTCATAGCCCGCTTTACCGCGAACCGACTGGTCGCCGCCGGAGCAGAAAGCCCAGCCGCCATCTTTTTGACTCGGGCCATTGCCGGTAAGTAGCACCACTCCAACATTTGCCTGACAGCGCGCGTGATCAAGTGCTCGGTAAAGCTCGTCAACGGTTTGGGGTCTGAAAGCGTTTCTGACCTCGGGCCTAGAAAAACCGACCCGGACAACGCCAAATTGCTTGTGCGCGTGGTAACTGATGTCGGTCAGGTCCTCGAACCCCGGTACCGTCATCCAGATTTCTGGGTCAAACAGCTCTGAAACTGGTTTTGTCATAGACCTAGACTAATCCTCGTGGAGAGCATTCAAATAACTCAAGTGTCGGTAGTCAGACTGCCGCTACGCTCTAGGTTTCGAGGAATCGAGTACCGAGAGGCGCTTATTTTTAAAGGCTCCCAGCGCTACAGCGAATTCTCCCCATTTTTAGAATACGGCGATGATGAGGCTTCGACCTGGTTGAAGGCGGCTCTCGAGTTTGCAAATGATCCGCTTCCAATTCCGGTAAGGCAGCTGATACCGATAAATGCGACCCTTCCAGCGGTCAGGCCCGATCAGGTTGTCGAAACCCTGAGACCCTTCGGCCAGTTTCGAACCATAAAAATAAAAGTTGCCGAACCCGGCCAGGACCTTGAGCAGGATTTAGCTCGAATAGCCCAAGCTCACAAAAGCTATCCGGATGCGAGTCTCAGGCTTGATGCCAACGGAAATTATTCTGTGGCACAAGCAATGAAAATTATTAGGGCAATTGCCCATTTGCCGATTGAATACTTTGAACAACCCGTGGCAACCATCGATGAACTGGTGGAACTCCGCGGGCAAATAGCTACGGCCGAAATCCAAATGAAGATTGCCGCTGATGAGTCAATTCGCAAACAAAGCGACCCCTTACAAGTGGCAGCAGCCGGTGCCGCCGACATAGCGGTTTTGAAGGTCCAACCGCTTGGTGGCATCAAAAGATCGATGGCGATTGCCTCAGAATCGGGCTTGGAAAGTGTCGTTAGCTCGGCCCTAGAAAGCAGCATCGGCATCTCACACGGTCTGCACTTAGCGGCCAGCTTGCCAAACCTTCACTACGACTGCGGCCTTGGAACTGCATCACTGATGGCAAAGGACATAACTCGTAATCCCCTGGTTGCAGTAAATGGTTACTTAGGGCTTGACGAGCCAGACGTTGATCCCGGCCTGCTTAGTGAGCTAGCGGTTGACAGCGAGCGCAAGATCTGGTGGCAACAACGATTAGATCGCTGCCTGAAGCTTTTATAGGCCCGAGTAGACGTGCAGTCCCTTGAAAAATAGATTAACAATCGTGAAGTTGAAAATCACAGACAAGAAAGCCACCAATCCAAGCCATGCGGCCCGCTTGCCGTTCCAGCCCCTGGTGGCCATTGCGTGCAAGTAACCGGCGTAAAGTACCCAAATAATGAAAGTCCAGACCTCTTTGGTGTCCCAACCCCAGTAGCGGTGCCATGCGCGCTCGGCCCAGACCGCACCCGCAATCAAAGTGAAGCTCCACAGCACGAACCCCACGACATTAAACCGATACGCAATTCGCTCGAGCTGAAGTAGCTCCGGAAAGTGGCTAAATAGTTTCTTTCCGCGACCGGATGCCTTCAACAGGTAAGCGATATGCATCCCGGCTGCAACCGCCAGGAAGCCGGTTGCCATAATCGCGACCACTACGTGAATCACCAGCCAGTAACTCTGTAGCGCCGGCATGATTGTTTGGACCTCTACGTAAAACAGAGAGACTGCGGCAAAAACAGTGATGAGAGCAAAGCCCGTAATAAAGGTCGCAATGAAGCGCAGGTCCTTGATTTTTAGAGCGGTTAGATAAACCAACAAAATCAAAAAAGCACCGCTGATGGAAAACTCATACATGTTTGCCCATGGCACTCGGCCAGCGGCGACTCCTCGGAGCACAACCCCAACGCCCAAGATGGCGGTCGAAACCCAAAGGAGAATAAAGCCCGCGCGCTCAGTGGCGGTCATTTTGTCAGAGGCGATTTTCTCGATAACCATTGTTGAGCCACTACTAGCGGCCTTAGCTTCCGAACTGACTGCCTCCACGGTTGCAAGTTTTACCAGCTGAAAGGAAAAAAGCACCAGTGCTAGCGCCAGGAAGGCGAGCGCCGATGAGACAAACAGCAGCGACACCTGCGATAGCGGCTCATTTAGGACGACTTCGGTCATTTCTTGCTCCCTGATCTAATTTCTTGAACTATTTCTTCTAGCATCTGAGGCAAGTTTGGATCATCCCGCCTTGATAAAGCTGCGAACTCAATTCTGTCACCAGACATTAGTCTCACCCACACTCTTCTTCTAGGAACCATCAGCGACATCGTTAGCGACACCAAGCTCAATGCCGCAAAGAGCAACACCCAGATTCCGCCCGGGTTGTGGGCAACATCCAGTGATGCAAATCGCAATAGACCGTCGAACCTTACGGAACCCAGGCCGTCTGGTAGATCGGCCGACTGTCCGACCTCGAGCTCGATAGCCGCCACTGGCCCGTCACGACCAGCAATCATTTCCATGTTTGTAGTATCCAACGCATATGCATTTCTCGGGATTCCCGAATCCAACCCTAAGTTTCCGGTATAGACGTTCATGGTCATCAGCGGCGCGATTGGGTCGGGGTAAATGGATGTATACGCACCGGTTGTTAGCTTCTCTGCAGTGGGATAGAAAAAGGCAATAATTCCCAGCTGCTCAGGAATAGCGTCTGGTGCCTTGATGACTCCAAGCGAGGTCATGTTTGAATCCTGCGGCAAAAACACAATTGGTCCCTGGTAAGAGATGTTGCCATCGCCGTCAAACACAGTTACGACGGGTGCAAACCCATTGCCGGTCAAATACACGTTCGCCCCGGGGGCCGCCAGCGGATAATTCACTCGAATATCGCTGGCCGTTTGTGTCTGGCCAAAATCTGCAGACACCGAAGCGACGAAATCGATTGGCTGGCCAATGTTTGCCCGATTAGCAAGGTCATACACCACATCGAACTCGTCTAGAGTCAGGCTGAAAGGCTCCAACTGCCCCTCGTCAAATAGGGCGCCCGGTGAAAATGAATCGTAGCTTGCGAGGTTATTCACGAATGTGTCGCCCTCGACCAGAACTCGCTGACCGGAGAAGCTAAATCCACCGCCAAAACCAACGGCCAAGAGGACCCCAACCAGCGAGTAGTGAAACACCAAGTTGCCAGTTTCTTTTGCGTACCCCTTCTCGGCGCTGATCGAATCTTGCTTGCGATCAACTCGGAACCCGCGCTTTTTCAGAACCACCATGGCACTCTCAAGAACTGATGAATCCCCAGCCTCGCTCAGATACTCAGGCATCCGCTCTAGATTTTTCGGGGTCAGCACCGGACGAGCTCTCAGGGCTGCAAAGTGAATCTTGGTTCTTGGCATCACGCAGCCAGCCAACGAAACAAAAAGCAACATATAAATAGCCGAGAACCACACGGATGTGTACACATCAAACAGCTGCAGCTGATCGAGCAC
>CAJXOD010000034.1 GCA_913057795.1 uncultured Aquiluna sp. | reverse complement strand
CATAAACGGTGAGCTCAACCTGATCCTCTTGACCTGGACCTTTTGAATGCTCGTGACGGGTTATTTTAATATTTAGTTCCTGCGGGCGGTGAGCAAACTGCTCAACCTTGCCGGCCTTTTCTGTTACATAGTCTCTAAAACGATCCGAGACTGTGAGGTTTTTCGCTGAAATTCGAAGTTCCATTTTTACCTCCTAGTCGGCTGTCTAGCCGTAATACCAAACTACGCCTTTTTTTTAGCTCTCGCTCCAGCTTTAGATGTTTCTCTTGGCTAATACACAGATTCCGGCAACTTCGTAGCCGGCAGCTCCGAGGGCTCGCATGCATTCCTTGAGTGTTGAGCCGGTTGTCATCACATCGTCAACCAGCAGTACTCTTTTGGATCCAGGAATGGCTTTCATGGAGCCCAAAATATTAGATACGCGTTCCGGTTTGTCCAGTCTGCGTTGGTCTCGAACTTGACGTTGAAATCTAAGAGTGTTGATTGGCAAGTGTCTAAGCGCCAACTTGTCGCCAGCAGTTATGAGGCTCAGGACCGGATCAAAACCTCGTTTTCGAAAGTTAATTTGGTTTCTTGGTGGGACGCAAATCGAGCATGAGCCAAGATGCAGAACTGCTTCGGCCACTGCCTGCAGCAGGCCGGGGGCTAAGTAAGTGATCAGCGCTGTTCTATTTTGATCTTTATAGGCGGTCAGGATTCTCGAAATTGGCTCGCTATATTCGGTGGCATACCAAACCGGAGTTCCCTCCAATGAGGATTTCGTGACCCCAAACGCGGGTACGCAACTATCGCAGAGCGGACTGGGCGGTATTTTACAAACCGCGCAGGCAGTGGGGAAAACAAAATCTAGAAAAGACTCGAGCATGCGAATAGTTTTAGCTCAACTGCAGTGCTGGCCGCACTGCTAAGACTCGTTGTTGAAAACAGCTTGAAAGAATTGCCTGTTAGCGAAGTGGGCTGATGCTCGTTACCCCGGTTTCAATTCGACGCCAGCTGTTAGCCGAGAAGAGCCAGACCTCTCCGACCTCTGAAAGCATGTAGCTGCTTGTCGCTGAGGCGGCAGCATGCAGCTCAATACCGATGGTGGGAGGCATGGGTAGCTGCGTTCTCGGCCCTGATACCGAATACTCACTGAAAGCGGTCAGGCCACTAGCGGTCGTCTCAAGGACACGTATGGATGCCATCTCCTGCCATGAAACTGCTATGGGAGTCCCTAGAACCGGTTGAATTCTAAGTCCCTCATTCAGCGACAGTGGAATTGAATTCGCATCTCGAAGCACGACCCCAACATCTAGGAATGAATCTGCATCGTCCGTTTGAATCGACTGGACGATGCGTGTGCCCTCGGGGGCTATGGCTGCCGCCAGCCTCACTCCCAAAAAGGGACTAGCCAGAGTTCGAACCACTGTGGTCTGGTCATAAACCTCCACTGACAGACTCGCGTCGGCAGGAAAAGCCCAGAGCGATCCAGACTTGTCATAGTCAAGTGCTATGACATCGATCAACGAGCTCAACTGAATTATCTCAACAGCCAGTGACTGGTTGGTGAGCTCAAAGACGCCCTCGGCGGTCGTGAAGGCCACTCGATCACCGTTGTCGGTAATCGCCATTAGCTCTGGGTTGTAATTCGCGACCATTGCCTGAGTGCCGGAAAGAGGCATCGAGCCAATGCTGGTTAGCGGCTCAACCCCGGTTGGCGTCAGAACATAGCTGAGACTCATTTCGTCAGTAAGTTCCGCCCCTCCCGGCGCTATGTCCTGAAACGCCCCATTTACAGATAGCGAAATATCGTCGACGCCGGGTAGTTGGAGCAGCGTTGATCGCAATTGTCCGAGCATGTTTCTTCTGTCCTGCTGTCCGGCAGCGAGAGCATCAGCATCAAGATCAACTTGAGCGACGCGATTCAAGATTCGTACCGCGCTAATGGTCAATTGAGTGCCCTCAGGGATCGCAGACTTGACACCCGAGGAAAGCCAAGCGCTTGGTCCTGCTAGCAACGCATTTACTAGCCGAGTCGGGGTCGAGGTTTTGGTTGGGAACCAGCGCAAGTCTGGAACTAGGCTCTCCATGCTCGAATCCAGAAAATAGACGGGGAAAGCGTTGAACACCACGCTGAACACTGGAGGTGTAACAACGGTCAGATTAGGCGCACTTGAAATTCGCCATTGTCCATCTTGCATCGCAACCCTAAACCTAAGGTTTGTCGTTGATAACTCGACCGAGTCCTCGTAGCGCCCCTGATCATCAATTCTTGCTCCGGCGCTTAACTCCACGACAACCAAAGACTCTCCTGCCTGCCGAAAAACTGGAGCACCAGCTCTGATTAAGGTTTGGTTCTCTGGGTTCCAACGCTGAGCAAAGTCATCACTCAAAAACTCTCTGGCGACAGCGTAGTCATTTAGTGGGCTGGTTCCCGCAGCTAAAAATCCCGAAACTATCTCCTGCGAAGTGGCATCAAAAGAAGGTCCGGATGGCGTGTAATAAGCAAATTCTTTCTGGTCCTCAGGCGCGATATCTGGGCCGCTTTGAATATCAAGCTGAGTTGGTATCGAGGCGCACCCCGCCAGAACTAGCGAAGCAATAAGAAGAAAGGCTTTTTTGATCATGTCTGCACCGATCTGGGAGGAAGCGGTATTGGCGAGTTTCCAATCACGGAGTCCGAGTGTCTAGGAAGCGTCAAACGGAAGCTGGTGCCCCTATTGGGCTTAGACCAAACCTGTAACCAACCCCGGTGCAGGGTTGCGTCTTCCTTTGAAATTGCTAGCCCCAGGCCAGTCCCGCCTACCGATCGCTGCCTAGCTGGGTCCGCTCGCCAGAACCGGTCAAAGACGCGGTCCAGTTGCAGTCTCGACATTCCAACACCGGAGTCAGTTACGCAGACCGCCACTGAGTTGGCATTTTGACCGACTTGAACAACTATGGCCCGGCCCTCTCCGTGTTCGACAGCGTTAGAAAGTAAATTGCGCAGCAATCTTTCGATGCGCTTGGCATCGAACTCCGCCTCGACGGGTCCCTTGGGTAAGTCGATTCGAATCTCAGTGTTTTTCGCTTGAGCAAGTGGCTCAATGCTTGCAATCGAAGCCCCAACAACAGCGTTTAGATCTTGGGTTTCAAGATCCGCAACCACAGCTCTGGCGTCATAGCGTGAAATCTCTAAGAGGTCAGCTAAAAGCGCTTCAAAACGCTCTATCTGGTTTTGCATCAGCTCCGCTGATCTTGAAAGAGCCGGGTCTAGCTTCTCCCGGTTTCCAAAAATAACCTCGCCGGCCAGCTTGATGGTTGTCAAAGGGGTTCTTAGCTCGTGGGAAACATCGGCAACGAACCGTTGCTGCATCTTCGACAGCGAGTCCAGCTGTTGAATCTGTTGCTGCAAGCTCGCCGCCATCTTGTTGAAGGATTTGGCAAGCTGAGCTAAGACGTCATCGCCACGCTCAACCAATCGTTCATCCAGTTTTCCTGCCGATAGCGTCTGCGCGGCGAGCGCCGCCTGCTCGACCGGCCGAACCACTGAGCGGGTAACCAAGTAGCTCACTAGGGCGATTAGAGCCAGAAGGATTATTCCGGCGATCGTTATGGCACTTTGAACAAGGGCCAAGGATTGCTGCTCTGCACTCAGGTCAAAAACCAGGAAAAGTTCGAAGTTGCCAGCAAGTGGAATCACGACGGGAGCTCCAACCGTAATTCCGGCAACCAAGACGCCCTCCTTAGAAAAGCTCACAGGGGTATAGGTAAGGATTCCGGCGGATTCTCGCACTTGCACCCGAAGCTGTTCGGGAATGGTCTTGAGGTCAAGATCTTGAGAGATCGGGGACTGAAACAGCTGAAGTTGCGCCTGCCCTGGACTCCTAAGAAGAGCAACTTGCCTAGATCCTGAGCCACCGACTATTTCAAGGGATGGAACAACGGCATTAATTAGAGTTTGCAAGGCAGTTTCGTCGTTTACCGACGCAGCAGAAACCGTTCCCTGGACACTACTCACCGCGCGCTCTGTTTCACTCAGCACTTGATCAAGTCGATTTTGATAAAAGCCATTTGCCAACGAGTAGGACAAGAATCCGCCAAGAGTAACCAGTGCCAGAGCACTTAGTAAAACGGTTGCGACCACTGTTCTGGCTGTTAGCGAGCGCCTAAACAGCGAAATCACTGTGTCTCTGAGCCCGCCCGATATCCGTGACCACGGACTGTCATGACAATCTTCGGGTTTTCTGGATCCTTTTCAACCTTGGACCTCAATCGCTGAACGTGAACATTCACCAGTCGAGTGTCAGCCTTGTACTGGTAACCCCAAACCTGCTCGAGGAGCATCTCCCTGCTAAAAACCTGTTGTGGCTTTGAGGCCAAAGTATGAAGCAGCTTGAATTCAAGCGGAGTTAGCGAAAGATTCGCGCCCTCTCGCTGAACCTCGAAAGTTTTCGGGTCCAGTGTTAGACCGCCTACTTGGAGAACCAAAGAGTCATCTGGCAGCGGGCGAAGCCTCGCCTTCACTCTTGCTATCAACTCTTCACCCTTGTGAGGCTTGACAACGTAATCATCGGCTCCAGCTTCAAGGCCTAGGACAACGTCGTTGGTGTCTCCTCGAGCTGTCAACATGACAATCGGCACACCGGACACGGCCCGGATCTGCTTGCAAACCTCAATCCCCGATTGACCGGGGAGCATTATGTCCAAAAGAACTAAATCTGGATTTCTGTCTTTAAAAATCTGGACAGCCGAGATACCGTCTGCGGCAAAGACCGGCTCGTATCCCGCTCCAGCCAGGACAAGGCCGACCATTTCGCGAAGGGCATCATCATCGTCAACAACCAGTACTTTGTGAATCAAATCACCCTCCAATCGACTGCGATTACCTCTAACAATAATGGCCCGAGAAACCGCTCCTTAAATGTAGCTTGAAGCGGAGCGGGAAACCTAAGAATTTAGAATCGACTACTTCCGCAGCGAGCACTCTCAAGCCTTCGATGTGATTGCAGCGAGAGCTCGATCGCGAATCTGATTCATAACCGATTCATGATTTGACTCTACGTTCAGTCTCAATAACGGCTCGGTGTTTGAAGATCGGATATTGCACCACCACCAAGTGTCACCGTCTTGGTGACTGTAGGTCTTTCCATCGAGTTCCTCGAGAAAAGCTCCCTCGAACTCCGCCGCGACCCGAGACTGAGCCTCATGAGCATCTGCGACCGTTGAGTTAATCTCACCGGATGCGAAATAAGGTGTGTAGTCGACCGAAATTTCGGACATCGCCTGATCTTGCGTTCCGAGTTCACTAATTAGGTGCATAGCGGCAAGCATTCCGTTATCCGCGCCCCAGAACTCACGAAAGTAGTAATGGGCCGAGTGTTCCCCCCCGAAGACCGCACCGGTCGAAGCCATTTGGTCTTTGATTAGTGAATGTCCGACTTTGGTCACCTGTGGAATGGCGCCGTGTGCGATTATCGTCTCCGATACCGACTTGGATGTGAGCAAGTTATGTAGCACGATTGGAGTCTTTTCCCCCGAATCCTGGACCCTCAATATCTCGCGCTTGGAAACAATCGCGGCGACCGCAGAGGGGGTAACTGGGAAGCCTTTTTCATCAACCGCAAAGCAACGATCGGCATCACCGTCGAACGCAAGACCCAGGTCCGCGCCTGAGGAAACGACCATTTGCTGCAGATCAACAAGGTTTTTTGAATCCAGCGGATTTGCCTCATGATTTGGAAATGAGCCGTCCAGCTCGAAATACATCGGGACTATTTCTATGGAAGCGTCGTCCCCAAGAACAACTGGGACCGTAAGCCCGCCCATGCCATTTGCAGTGTCAATTACGATCTTGAGCTTACGGATTCCCTGCAAAGGAACCAGCTTGCGAAGGTAATTTGAGTAGTCAGCGATGACCGAAAGATTTCGCTCTGAGCCAGTAGCAGAGTCAGCTGGAATACCGCTTTCGAAAAAGACTGCCGCTCTATCTCTAATTGCCGCGAGTCCAGTATCCAGGCTTATGCCCCGGGCCCCAGCGCGAGAGAGTTTGATGCCGTTATAACTGGCAGGGTTGTGACTCGCAGTAAACATCGCGGCTGGAAGATCCAAAAAACCTGATGCGTAGTAATTCATGTCTGTTGAGCAGAGTCCCAACATGACAACGTTTGCTCCGCGCTTTCTTGCGCCGAGTGAAAACGCTGCCGCAAAACCGGGAGAGGAGTCGCGCATGTCATGACCGACCACTAATTCTTTCCCAGAAAGCCCGAGCTCATCGGCAAATGCGGCACCAAAGCATTCGACAACTTCGTCGCTAAGTTGACTCCCCACCAGCCCACGAACGTCGTAAGTTTTTACAAAGTCATTAAATTGGTTCACTAGGGATCCCCCGTTTAGGTTACCCGCCAAGAATACAATGGCCACATGGCTTCCATCCCGCAAAAAAGAGATCGTCACGGCAGAGGCATGCGCCGGCCGGTGCCATCAAAACTTTTTCGTCACGGCCTGAGTCGCCAAACTTTTTTCCAAGATGCAGTTGCCGACACTGCCGATTATCTTCGTTCGAGATTCCCCGACGAGCTGGGCGCATTGAATTGGAAGATCGAAGAGGTTCCGCTTCAGGAACGGCCAGAATCACTAAACCGCTGGCATACAAGGCCCCAAACTATGACGATAATTCTTTACCGAATTCCGATTGAGAGAAGTGCAAGCTCTAAGACTTCGGATCCGAGAATTCAGATTGAACAAGCGGTCGTCTCAGCTGCTGCAAGCCTGCTCGGCAAGGAGCCCTGGGATTTACTGGATCAGTGAGCTATCGGACACTGACCGAAAGTGCTTCTCCAAAGTTTTGATTCTCGCGAGGATTTATCACGGCGTAACCGGGCACGTCAATAACTTCGAGTGCCGCTGTGAACTCTGACGCCGAGTTGATTCGAATCGAATCCCCACTTATCGGCAGCGAGACTTGAGAAAGTGAGGCGATTTCAAAACTTTGATATTCGACCCTGGTTCCATTGGTTATTTCTAAGTTCACAGCCAGAGCCGCCAAGCCGAAGTTTGCGACATGTAATCGAGTTTTATAGCTTGGAATCGGAATAGTTAGATCTGTAAATTTCGAGGACTGAGTAAGCCAGGCGAAATCCACCACCGGCTTCAAAATAGTGTTTTTGACGCCCACCAAGAGCGGTGAAGTACTTTCCACTCTGACAAGATAATCCCCGTCGGTCAGATCAAGTTCAGTCTCGGCAAAACTCTCAGGCTGGACCTGCTGCCTGAGGACCACCACGTTGTTGCTCGCAACCGCAGTAATGACGGCCTCGGTTGCAACGTCACCGAAATTAAACAACCTCAAAACTGGCTTGTCGAAACCTTCAGAACGAACGCTTAGCCCGGTTATTAAATTATCGTTAGCTGGGGCGAGGCTCGGGAGTTGTATGTCTATCCCTCGGGTGGAGAGGCCTGCGGTTGCTCTTTGCTGCATGGCAATGGAAATAGGAACTCCGCTGGTTTCAAACCACAGGGAAAACATCGGCTCCTGAAAAATCACTGAGGACACCGGTAGCACCACAGTTTGCCCCGCGGCCAAACTGACCTGTTTTGAGATCTTGCCGCCCGGAACCAGAAACTGAAGTGACACTAAAGTGTCTGACTCGCTGGGGTTCGCAAGGAGCAAGACGGTTTCTTGTCCCAGCGCTGCAGCACCTGAAATGAACCACCCACTGAATAGTGGCTGTGAGCAGGTAGTTGCCATTAGCCCGACCGCCCTGTCCCTGGCGATTCCTTGGGACTGAATCACTGATAACAGACCTGTTGACTGGTTATCGCCAACAGCGACCAACCTCGCGCCCGGTGTTGTTGTGAGACCAGGATCAACAATGAGCTCGCCGCTTCCCAAAAACTGATAGATACTCGCCTCGCCAATTCGATCTATTTGCCCAAGTTCAATTCCAGACTCGCCACCGACTTCAGCAAAAGCTCCCGGACAGTAGAGCTCGAGAGGCAGCGGCTCCACAGCCACGGTCTTGAAAGCAGGCGTCGCGAACGAGGTCGAGGTCGAGATCACCGGAAACTGTGTCACCACAATTTGCGAAAGAAATAATCCAACCAAAGCTATGGCAAGAACAATGCGGACCGCGATCTTCATTTTTGCTTCACCAATCTTTTGGCTCCTCGAATAGAGGCGGGGGTTGGAATCGCAAGTAGCAAGAATGCGGCAAGAACCCCAAGCTGAAGATTCCTGTTGCTCGGTGACTGAGAGCTCGATGGGTTGTTGCTGGCAGAGCCGACCACCTGCCACAAATGGCCATAGGGAGTCTGACCGGCGGCCTGCAGCATGGTCATCGAATCAATAGCAGCCCGTGCGGCGGAAATACTCTCCAGGTGGTCTCCCTCCAAAAGCACAAAATCAATACCAAGACTTGAAAGCAGGTCCTGAACTCCATCTGGGTTACCCGCAACCAGCGAGCCGCTCAACTGGGCTAGCTCAGAAGTAATTGGGCTGGCTGGAAGTAGAAACTGGTAGGCCAAGCTTGTCTGTTCAAGGCTCCGCCCAGCTCCCCAGAGCAGCTCCGCGTCGACCTGATTTCCATTGGCATCAATCCGCAGGGTTCTTATCCCCTCATCGACCTCAGCTGCCGCGACAACTAAGGCCGGGGCCTGTCGCTGCGACCCGAAATAAGCCTGGTCTGGCGCCAACGGTCCGTAAACGAGACCCGATGCCATTACCCCCGCGCTTGCGAAGATAGATGCCGCGGCGATTACCCATTTCCGGCTTAGCCTGTCCAGGAACAATCCAGCACCGACCAACAAGGCCGCCAAGCTGATTGCCTGCATGGCAAAACTTCCGGCGATTGGCTGATACACGCTGCCTAGCCCCAAAATGATCGCCACGACCCAAGAGCTGACCGAAACGGCCAGTCGGGTCCCAAAAAGACTTGCTACCGCACCGATTCCCGCTACGCCAAGAAAGATGAGAGCAATTACTGATTCGTAGGGGCTTGCCGGAGGCAAAAACGCCGAGCTAGTGACCGTAAGGAAAGCAACCTGATTTTGTTCAACGGCCAGCAACACCCAGGGGTAGATAAGAACCGCTCCAGGTAGTGCAAACCAACTCAAGATCGGGAGCTTGCGAATGTTATTGGCGCCAAGCGCAATACCGAAGATTACGAAGAGCAAAAAGATTATTGGGTTACTTACTGCTATCAACGCAGCCAACAAGCCGGCCAGTCCGACCCAGCGCCAAGTTCGTGATGAGTTGTAACTTGTGGCCGCCTTGACGAGAACGAATGTCAGCCACGGGGCCACGGAAATCGTAACCAGGTCCGCCACGCCGGCCATGGCCTGAACCAGCAAAACCTGCGGGCTTAGTGCGAACAAAAGACCCACCAAATTCCGCACCCAGACTCGAACAATGAACAATCTAGTCAGCATCCAGAAGCCTGCAAACCCAAGGGTAGGTGCCACGAATACAAAAACGGCCAGAGCCAAACTCGGGTTGGAGCTTAGAGAAAGACCAAAGACAGACAGCACCCAGTTAAATGGATCGGTCGGTAAGTCGATACCCGACAAGTAGGGAACCTGCGCCAGAGAAGTGGCCGACCATATCGATCCGAACGAGTCGCCGATAGGAACCAGTCGATCCGCGTAGATAGCGCCAACGGGTAAAAGTGACCAACCAAAAATGAGCGGCAGCAAACCTAGCCAGATTGAGCCACTTGCGAATAGGCCTTTTCCAGTTGACTCTTGGACTTCAGTCACATACTCAAATTTGGCTTCACGGCGTTTTTTTCGTTGAGCTCGAGTAGCCAGAAAATCCCTCAGCGGCCGAGTCTTTCCCAGACCTCGAAGCTTCTTGCGCGCTCTAAGCCTTGAGCCAATTGTGAACCACGCCCAAAGCCAGGCGGCGAACTGACCGAAGATTCGAGTGGGCTTTTTCGTAATTAAGTTTTGAGGAATCGAAATCAACGCTGCAAGCGGTAATGCTAGGTACACAAGAGGTAAAAGTATGGTCGGAGAAAGCACGCTGGCCAGATGAACGTGCGCTCGTGAAAGAGCATGGGGGCGACTCCCTCCCAGCCACTTTCTAGTTCTAGCTTGCTGCATAGATAGACCTGCGTGCGAAACCCTAGCTCGTGGCTCTACCACCACTCGGAATCCAGCAACTCGCGCCTTCGCACAAAACTCTATGTCTTGAGCAAACACTGGTGCGGTGTCATTCAAGCCGCCGAGTTTCCGCCAGAGGCCCGCGGCCACCAACATTCCTGCTGTGGAAACGGCAAGAGTGTCTCGAGAGCCGTCGTGCTGACCTTGGTCATATTGATTTGCCACCAGCAAGAAAGGCTTGCCTGTTGGGGTGACGGTGATTCCAAGCTGCTGAATTTGGATTTCATTTCCCCACTCCAAAAGCTTCGGCCCAACAATCGCGACCGACGGGGACAGCTCGGCTGCACTCGCGAGCATTTGAAGCGCTAGGGGTTCGGGAGCTGAGTCGTCGTGAAGAATCCACAGCCATCCAGGAACAACTTTCAGGGACTGGAATCCGGATTCTATTGCGGCTCCGAGTTTGATGTCACCAGGCTCAACAACGGAGAACCCGAATTCCTTGGCTAGCTCTACACAGGCTGCGTCGGAACTAGTTTCAACGACAACTGTTTGCTCGACCGCGTGGGTCTGGACTGACAAAGCTTTGAGAGTGGTGGCTAAATAATCAACCGCCCCGTGTGAGACGACGACCGTCGCTACCGAGAGCGTTGACACGAGTTGTTAAGCGGTCTTGCGCAGACGGCGACGTTCGCGCTCAGACAGTCCACCCCAAATACCGAATCGCTCGTCGTTTTGCAGCGCATACTCTAGACATTGAGATCTAACTGAGCACTGTGAACAGATCTTCTTGGCGTCTCTAGTCGATCCGCCTTTTTCAGGAAAGAAAGCTTCTGGGTCGGTCTGTGAGCAAAGAGCGTCCTCTTGCCAGCCGAGGGGGTTTCCTTCAGAGTCGCCGTAGGCGCCGGCTACCCCGAGCCTAAGCACATCGACGAACCAGTTGGTAGGCACTTGACCGCGCTGTTCCATGCTTATTCCCCTATCTCAAGAAATCCATTGGTGTAATTACATCGTTGTAAGTATGTTGCTGTCAAGTCGAATTATTTACCAAATTTCCCTTTTGTTCATAAACCCTCAAGGTAGCCTTTAGCCATGAATCTTCTTTTGACGGGAGGCGCGGGCTACATTGGCGCTCACGTTGTAGCGCTAGCCGAGCGCGAGGGTCACTCCGTAACGGTCGTCGATGACTTATCAACTGGAGTTGCCAAGAGGATTGTTTCGCCTGTAGTCGCCATAAACCTCGCCTCTCCGGATGCAGTCGAGAAGCTCTCGAAGCTAATGAGAGAAACCAAATTTGACGCCGTCATACACCTAGCGGCAAGAAAACAGGTTGGGCAATCGGTCGAGATTCCCGAGCAATACTTTTTGGACAACATCGGCGGACTCGCTAACCTTTTGCTCGCAATGCGACAAGAAAATTTGAAAAAACTGGTGTTTTCCTCGTCCGCTGCGACCTACGGAATGCCCACCCTAGATTTAGTGGACGAAGACTATCCTGGGGTGCCTATCAACCCATACGGCCAGACCAAACTGGTCGGGGAATGGATGGTAAAAAACGCCGCCAATTGGGGCCTAAAGGGCGTAAACCTGAGGTATTTCAACGTGGCCGGGTCTGAGTCAAAACAGCTTGCAGACACGGCCGAACTCAACCTAATTCCTATTGCAATAGCTCAGCTAAAACGTGGAGAACAGCCGATTGTTTTTGGCACCGACTATCCAACTCCAGACGGCAGTTGCATTAGGGATTACGTCCATGTCAAGGATCTGGCAAAAGCACATCTGATGGCTGTGGATTACCTAACCACTCCCGATCGAAAATACGCAACCTTCAATGTGGGAACCGGACAAGGGGCATCCGTACTCCAAGTATTAGAAGAGCTCAAAATAGCATCAGGAATTAAATTCGAGGAGCTACTGGCTGACCGCAGACCCGGTGACCCGCCGAGGTTGGTCGCGAACACGGACCGTATTGAAAAAGTA
>CAJXOD010000033.1 GCA_913057795.1 uncultured Aquiluna sp. | reverse complement strand
AGGACAAACGCTGGCACCCCGGTCGCGGAATTTGAGGCGAGTCTGGCCAAAGACGATATTGAGCTGCGCGGCTCCTATGACCTCACAGGGTTTAGGGGTGATGCAGACCTACTGCTTTGGATTCACGCTGAGACTGCTGAGCAAGTTCAAAGTGCTATCAAGTCTTTTCTGGCAACCGACCTAGGCGCCTACTACGAGAGCGTTTTCAGTGCAATGGGGCTTCACAGGCCAGCGGAGTTCAACCGGAGCCACGTGCCCGGTTTCATGCTGGGTAAGGAACCCAAGGACTGGCTTTGCTTCTACCCATTCGTAAGGTCTTACGACTGGTACCTACTGCCGGAGGCGGAACGTCGAGAGATGCTGATTGGGCACGGTAAAGCCGGTCAGGAGTTCCCAGGCATACTCTCGAGCACTGTTGCGGCCTTTGCACTCGGTGACTATGAGTGGCTGTTGGCGCTTGAGTCAGATGATTTGCACGAGATCGTGGATATGATGCGCGAGCTTCGATACACCAAGGCCCGACTGCACGTGCGCGAAGAGGTCCCGTTTTACACAGGAAGAAAAATACAACTAAGCCAGATCGGAACAAACTAAATGTCCTACGACGCAATTTTATTGACCTCGTTCGGAGGCCCAGAGGGTCCTGAAGAAGTGATGCCATACCTCGAGCGCGTAACAGCGGGTCGCGGTATCCCGAAGGAGCGCCTTGTTGAGGTGTCTCACCATTACATGGCACTGGGTGGCGTGAGCCCAATCAATGACCAAAACCGTGCGTTGCTTGCCAAGCTAAAAGAGCACTTTCCAAATCGTGGCATCGACATCCCGGTTTACTGGGGTAATAGAAACAGCGAGCCGTATTTTGCAGATGTTGTGCGCCAAATGTACGAGGATGGCCACCGCAATGTCCTGGCATGGGTGACAAGCGCCTACTCCTCCTACTCAGGCTGCCGCCAGTATCGAGAGAACCTTTATAAAGCGCTCGATGAGAATGATCTGGTTGGCAAGATGAAGATCGATAAGGTTCGTCACTACTTTGACCACCCCGGCTTCCTCGAGCCAGTGATTGAAGATGTTGCGAAAAAGCTAACTCAATTCCGCGGCGAGGGGATCGAAGACAAAGACATCCAAATCATGTTCGCCACTCACTCAATCCCGAACACAATGGGCGAAACCAGTGGGCCTCCAAAAAGACGGGATGAATTCACCGCTCCCGGTGGTGCCTACGAAGCACAACACCTAGTTGCCGGTGGTCTAGTAATCGACGCCGTCAGCAAACGACTTGGGCAAGAGTCTCCGAATTGGGAAGTTGTCTACCAGTCCAGGTCCGGCAGCCCGCAGACGCCCTGGCTTGAGCCAGATGTGAACGACGCAATCCGGACCGCGCATCAGTCTGGAAAAGCCGCGGTTATGGTCGTGCCTATTGGCTTCGTCAGCGACCACGTAGAGGTCGTCTGGGATCTAGACAATGAGGCCAAGGAAACCGCAGAGGAGCTAGGTATGCACTTCCTAAGAGCTGCTACCGCTTCTGATCACCACGCATTCGTGGACGGCATTGCCGATTTGATACTTGAGCGAATCAACGGTTCTGACAAGAAGGCGCTTTCACCCTTGGGTCCATGGGCCGATAACTGCGCTGTTGGATGTTGCCCAAACCTCAGGAGTGAGCTTCAGACAGTGGCTCAGGCGGATCAATAAGCCAGAGCAATAAGCCAAAGCGAGCCCAAAACTAGACCCGTAAGTCAGTACCTCTACTGATTGAGAACCGAGATCAGGCCTCAGTCTAGAGAGTCTCGTTGGACGAAAACCAACCTATCTTTTTGGAATTACCCCAAAAAGATAGGTTGGTCAACGAATTCCACTTCCCTTGTCTTGGAGGTAAAGCCCTGGCTTCAGAGAGCCTTGAGAATGTCCTCAACGCGATCTTTGGCATCGCCAAAGAGCATTCTGGTGTTGTCCTTGTAGAACAGAGGATTTGCAACACCTGCGTAACCGGAGGCCATTGAGCGCTTGAAGACAATCACGTTCTCAGCCTCCCAGACCTTTAGCACCGGCATTCCCGCGATAGGACTGCCTGGGTTGTCGGTGGCAGCTGGATTCACGGTGTCATTCGCACCAATAACTAGAACGACTGAGGTCTGAGACAGTTCGTCATTTATCTCGTCCATCTCTAGCACGATGTCATACGGCACCTTGGCTTCAGCAAGGAGCACGTTCATGTGTCCCGGGAGACGTCCAGCGACAGGGTGAATACCAAATCGAACGTTCACACCCTTGTCTCGAAGACGCTTTGCAAGATCTGCCACCGGATACTGAGCTTGGGCAACTGCCATGCCATAGCCCGGAGTAATAACCACGCTGCTGGCATTCACAAGAAGCTCAGCCACAGAACCGGCATCGATCTCAGTGTGAACACCCTGCTCTTCCTCTTCGGAGGAAGGGGCTTCAATACCGAAGCCGCCGGCGATGACCGAGATGAAGGAACGGTTCATGGCCTTGCACATGATGTAGGACAGGTAAGCACCGGAAGAACCGACTAGGGCACCGGTAACAATCAGCAAGTTGTTGCTTAGCAAGAATCCAGTTGCAGCTGCTGCCCAACCTGAGTAGCTGTTTAGCATCGAGACAACCACTGGCATGTCCCCACCACCAATTGAGGCGACCAAGTGCCAACCAAGAGCCAGTGCCAGAACCGTCACTGCGATCAAAAGCCACAAATCGGGTGTGATTACATACGAAACCGTTAGAGCCAAAAACCCAACCAATGCGGAGAGATTTAGCAGGTTTTTGCCTGGGAGCATCAATGGCTTGGAGGAAATCTTTGCCGAGAGCTTTAGGTAGGCAACAATCGAACCGGTAAAGGTAACGGCACCAATAAAGACTCCAATGAACACCTCTGCTCGGTGAACCCCGATCATCTCAGCAGTAACATCTGCTGTGTGGAGAGCACCGTTCCAACCCACCAACACGGCTGTCAGACCGACGAAGCTGTGGAACAGGGCAATCAGTTCAGGCATACCCGTCATTGCAACCACGCGGGCCCGCCAGAGCCCAATTAGCGCTCCCACCAACAGGGCAATAACCAAAAGCACAAAGCCCGTGGAGGTTGAGTCGTTCCACTCGCCGGACAAAGTCAGCCAAATGGTCGCAGAGATGGCCACAGCCATACCTGCCATTCCATAAACCAAACCGGTTCTTGCGGTCTCGTGCTTGCTAAGGCCTGCAAGGCTCATAATGAAAAGCAGTGCTGAAACAATGTATGCGGAGTTTGCTAGTGCGACGGCGCTCATCGGCTTTCACCCTTCGTGAACATCTTGAGCATTCGGCGGGTAACCGCGAAGCCTCCAAAGACATTTATGCTCGCAAGCATCACACCAATTGCAGCGAGTATCTGAATCAAGCTATTGGAATCGGTGACCTGCAAGATTGCTGCAACCACCACGATTCCAGAGATTGCGTTGGTAACGCTCATCAATGGGGTGTGAAGAGCGTGGTGAACCTTGCCAATGACATAGAACCCGACCACAACGGCCAGGGTCAAAATTAGGAAGTGCTGCTGCAACAAAGGCGGTGCGAATGAAATCACGGCAAAAGCTGCGGCAAAAGCCAAACCAATCAGCATGCTCTTAGAAAGCGCCGACATCTTCTTTTTGGCAACAACAACGGCTACGGGGGGGGCGGCCTGCGGGGCTGCCGAGACTTGAATTGGAGGCGGTGGCCACGTTATCTCACCGGCCTTGACTACTGTCACGGCCCGCTGAACCACATCCTCGAAATCAATCACAAGTTTGCCGTCTGCAGCTGGTGTGAGCAGCTTCAAAAGGTTTACCAGGTTGGTGCCGTAAAGCTGTGAGGATTGAGCCGGGAGCCTGCTTGGCAGATCGGTGTAACCAAGGATGGTGACGCCGTTTTTGGTTACGATCTTTTTTCCTGCGACTGAACCAGCGACGTTACCGCCCTGGGCTGCAGCCATGTCTACAATCACGCTTCCGGACTTCATAAGGGCGACGTCTTTTGCAGTTATTAGCTTTGGAGCGGGTCGGCCAGGGATCAAAGCGGTGGTGATAATAATGTCAACGTCCGCAGCCTGCTCCGAATACATCTCTGCAGCGCGCTTGTTGTAAGCGTCGCTTGTGGCCTTGGCATAGCCGTCCCCGGTCTCCATCTTCTCCTCGACCTCAACAGGCAAATACACGCCTCCGATTGACCGAACCTGATCGGACACCTCTGGGCGCGGATCGGTTGCCCGGACGATAGCTCCGAGACTCGATGCCGATCCAATTGCGGCTAGCCCCGCCACTCCGGCTCCCGCGACCAAGACCTTGGCGGGCGGCACTTTTCCAGCGGCGGTGACCTGACCGGTGAAGAAGCGACCAAATTCGTGAGCGGCTTCAATAACCGCTCGGTAACCAGCGATGTTCGCCATTGAACTGAGCACGTCCATGGACTGAGCTCTGGAAATTCTTGGCACTGCATCCATTGCCAGTGCGGTGACTTTTCGCTTGGCAAGAGCCTCAAGTAGCTCCGGCTTGAACGCGGGGCTCAATAGGCCCACAAGAATTGTTCCGGCCTGCAGTTTCTTTACTTCGGTTTCTGTAGGAGCATCCACCTTCAGGATGATGTCTGCCTTCCACGCAGAGGCTCCAGCAACCACCTTGGCACCGGCCTCGTTATAAGCAGAGTCCGGGAATGCGGCTTTGGCTCCCGCGCCTTTTTCTACTAAGACCTCATAGCCCAGTTCAAGCAGCTTCTTTACAGTTGCTGGGGTGGCCGAAACTCTAGATTCTTGTGACTGCTCGGTCACTACTCCAATTTTTGACATTTCATCTTCTCTGTCGATTTCGTTTCACAACTAAAAAGCCGCGCTCGTAATTCCCCAATACGTTATCGCCTTTTTTGCAACTTTGGCTCGAGTTTTGGACCTGGAAATTTTTGTTCGAGGTTCAGCTGCCAATCGAAGAGAGATCGCTCCAGCGACCACCACAAAAAAACAGTCCTCTATCCAAGAATGAGTCGATGTGTCGGGAATTTCGCTTCGCTAAAGTTCATCTTCCCCGCCGCAGCAAACCGGTCAAAAGCCTTACCTAACTTATTTTCTAGTCCTCATCGTCAGTCAGGCCGACGCCTTCTTGGTCAGTAATCATCGCGTGGAGAGTGTCATCCGCGTTGTCGACGATATGTTGTGCCCTTGTCAAAAGCTCTTCAGTGGACTGCGACTGCAACAAATCGATCTGATCCAACTGGCCAACGGGTAACACACCCGCCAATTGCCAGGAGGCCTCCAAGGGGTCATCACTCAAAACAGTGTCCGCTCCATACTGCAAATCAGCAAACTCACTTGCAAAAGACAAAAGCTTTCGCACCTTTGTCTCGAGTTCTTGCCGAAGCGGTTCAAGGGCTTGATCCCAAACTAGATCAGGCAGAAAGTCAATATCAGCTATCGGGTATGGGTCATCCGGAAGCCACGCGTTTACCTTGAACCGGGATCCCCCAACCGACTGCAAGCCATAAAACTCTTCGGTGGTGCCAATGTCTGTCACTAGAGCGACCGTACCCATATCGAAGCGCTTTTCCTTGCCTCGCTCATCCTCACCGCGACCGTTTAGAACCACACCAAACTCTGGGTTTTCATCTCCGAGCAAATCTCCCAGCAGCTTTAGATAGCGCTCTTCGAAGATTCTAAGATCAAGGGGCAAATGGGGCATAAGAACAAGGCCCAAAGGAAACATTGGCATTACTGGCATGAGGCAACCTCAACAATCAGGCTTTTTTCAAGCCGCTTAGTTTTCTTATTACTCAATTTTTAGCATCCAATCGCACTTGCCTGAGATCAGTCAAACCAAGCAAAAACTAATTAAATTTCAACAAGACCTTCAATCACTCCCCTGTTATAGCCGCGGCCTGCTCTTAGCCTGACTAAAGTTCAGTATGAGGGCGGTAACAATGAGCGATTTAAACCAAATAGGCCAAAAAGATAACTGGCGCTGTTGGCTGTGTGATGAACAGGTAGACCCGGACGGCTCCGTGAATTCTGACCAAGGTCCAAGTACCGACAGCTACGCAGCTTCAAAGGCCAAAAAGGGAGCCACGACCGTTGAGCGACTGGCCCACCGATCTTGCAACACTATGCGCGGCAAGGTTGCCCCGGTAGTTCCTTGGTCAAAAGATCTCTTTGTTTTTGACCCAGCACCAATTTTCGAATCGGTCGAACGACTTGCAAAAAAAGGCGGGAGGGAAGCGGTCGGCCGTTGCGCAACCAACGAAGACGCCGAACAGGCGTCACTCTGGCTATTGGACCGCTTGTCAAGGCTCGCGCCAACCACCAAGTTCTTCACCGAAATAACCCCCGGTGCCGGCCAGTTTCTTCTGAAACTCAGCGCAAAGTAGCAAGGCGGCAGGCAGCGGCGTTGTCGGGAGATTTGAGAGCCATTCCACCCGTCTAATTGCTCGATCCTTGGGCTTAGATTTTTCCTTCGCTCAAGCCGTTTAGAACCTCCTGGGCACGAGTCTTGAGCTCCGGCAAGTCAGATAGCCGATTCAGACCAAACACCTGTTGACTCATGCGGTGATTTTTCTTGAATTCATCTTTGTGTCGGTCAAGAAAATCCCAATACAAAGTGGTGAACGGACAGGCGTCATCGCCCACTCGCTTCTTAGGGTCGTATGCACAGCCCTTGCAGTACTGCGTCATCCGATTGATATACGCACCGCCAGCGGCATACGGCTTAGTCATAAGGCGGCCGCTATCGGCATGAACTCCCATGCCGATGATGTTCGGCACCATTACCCATTCGGCTGCATCGACAAACTGCTCTCGCATCCAATCTAAAAACTCCTGTGGATTGGTGCCGGTGACAAGGGCCAAGTTACTAAGAATCATGAGTCTTGGAATGTGGTGGGTCCAAGCTCGCGTCTCGACGTGTGAAACAACTTGGCTAACGCAGTTCATTTTGGTTTTTGATGAATCTGCAAACAGGGGTAATAGTTTTCTGGTCGCGCCGAGGCCGTTTAGCTCCTTGTAGTCTTCGCCCAAAAACCAGTACATGCCATTTATGTACTCGCGCCAGCCAATGATTTGCCGAACGAAGGCTTCCACTGACTCAATCGGAGCATGTCCATCGTCGTAGCGCTCGACGGCCGCCGCAACGACCTCAGCCGGTGTGATCAGGCCGTTATTCAGATACGGGCTCAAAAGACTGTGATGCAGGGACCATTCATCCAGTGTCACGGCATCTTCGTATGGTCCAAAACCGGCGAGATGATTAGCTAAGAAGTGTCCAAGCTGCCTAAGAGCTCCCTCACGAGTTGTGGCCCAACTATCAGTCGGTTCATAGTTCAAACTCTTTGCCACCTCGAGATCGACTTCGTCGCGAGAGTGGTTGAGCCTATCTGGCCAGGTGTAGTTCTTTGGTGGTGGCAGCCGGTTATCGGCATCGAAGTTCCAGCGGCCCTGTTCCGGCTTACCATCCGTTACCAACAGGTCAAGACGAACTCTTTGAGCCCTATAGAAGTTCTCCATTACAAAGCTCTTTTGGCCACCGGCCCACTCCTGAAATAAAGTTCTTGGTGTCAAGAAAAAATCATTCTCCACAAACTCGACACCGAAATTGGCAAGCTGAGATCGCTGCCTAAAAGAAGACGGCTCTGCACACAAGACCGGCAATTCCCCAACGGCCTCTCTGGCCTCGGCGATTCCCGCAGTTGTGGTCTCGGCCTCGATAAATAAAACCGCAAAGCCAGATTTTTCAAGTTCCAGAGCGAAGTGCCTGGCAGAAGAGATCAGGAAAAATAGCCGTTCTTTATGAAACGGCCGGCCAGTGACCATTCGTTCACTCTGCACAAGCAGCACGATATCGGTTGCCGAGTCCGCGTTTTTTAGAACCCCGCGGTCGAGGTTTAGATGGTCAAAAGGAACCAAAAGTAGCCGCTTAAAAGCCTTCGGGTCATCCAAGCTGCCTAGCTTTAGAGTTACAGTCATTTATAAATGGTAATCATAAAATTCTTCGATAAGGCTGGTTTCTAGCAATAAGCGCAGTGCCATGACCAAACGGAAACGTACTTGGTCAAACTACAAAACCAAATCAAACTTGATGGTTATTAGATTCGCATCCCAGGGGCTCGTTTTCTGGCCAAAGCATCCACGGTCGCGGCCAGTGCAAGCACTACTCCGGTCACGATGAAGCTAACGCCAGCAGGGAAGCCCATTAGGCCCAAGCCGTTGTCAATTATTGAAATCACAATGGCTCCAATGGCAGCATTAAATAATTTTCCTCTTCCACCAAAGAGGCTAACGCCACCCACCACAGCCGCCGCTACAGCCGATAGAACGATAATCTTTCCGGCGGCTGCCTCAACGGCTCCAATTCGGCTGATGTGCATCAGCCCGCCCATGGTGGCAAGTGTCGAAGTAATCATGAAGGCATAGATGCGGATACGAGCGACATTGATTCCGGCACGTCGTGCGGCCTCCGGATTCCCACCCACCGCATACAAATAGCGACCGAATCGTGTCCTGTTCAAAACGAAGGTTCCGGCGAACATCAAGAGAATCACAATGGGGACCACGATTGGAACTCCCCGAATTGGGTTAGCGGCAACCAAGCTGCGAGGCAAGTTGAGCATGAACACTATTCCGCCACCAACAACCAAATACGCCACAATCTTGGCGACCAGGAAAATCATTGGTCGAACTGGGAGGTCGACACGTAGCCTGCGGGATCTATCCCAAACTGACAGCACAAGTGCAACTATGACGGTGACGGCAAGAACAGCCCAACCGCCCCACACCGGAAGGTTCACGTTCATAATTGCCTTGATTGGCTCAACCTCTAGTCGAAGAATTCCACCAGAACCCAAGATAATCAACATCACACCTGGAAAACCAAGATAAAAAGCAAGTGAGATCACAAAAGACGGCACACCGATCTTGGCTACGAACATACCTAATACCCAGCCAGTTACGAGCCCAACCAGGAATCCAAGCGCTAAAGCCACAGGCCAGTCCCAGCCGGTGTTTGTTAGTTTCACGAACAGAGCCATACCGGTGGCAGCGGTGACGCCGGCGCTTAGGTCAATCTCTCCAAGCAGTAGAACAAACACAAGTGCCATGGCAGTAACCATCAGCACTGCCGACTGAACAAACAGGTTTGCGATGTTTATCTCAGTCAAAAAATAGGGGGAAAGATTAGCAAATAGCGCCATCAGGACGATAACCGCTGCCATCGCTGGTAGCGCACCCATGTCGCCGCCCTTGAGCCTGGAGAAATAAGCAGAAACTTGTCCTTTAACTCCACCTTCGTGACCGGTTTGCAATATTACCTTCTCAGCCACGATCAGCCTTCCTTAACATTTGTTGCAATGCCGGTGATATAACCGATGACCTCATTGCTGGTGGTCTTTGCGGTCTCCAGCTGTGCAACCATGTTCCCTAAATACAGAACGGCAATGTCGTCCGCTACTTTGAAAACATCGTAGAGATTGTGGCTAATCATTAGAACGCCATAGCCCTGATCCGCCAAGCGGCGGACCAAGTTCAAAACCTGCTCGGTTTGAGCGACACCTAAAGCGGCGGTCGGTTCGTCGAGAATCACTAGTCTCGCGTCGCGCAAGACGGTTCTGGCAATCGCCACGGTTTGGCGTTGGCCACCGGATAGCGAGGAAACCGTCTGCCTGACCGACCGAACGGTTTTTACCGATAAGGATTGCAGGGCTCTCGCCGCTGCGGCTTCCATTTCTGCTTCGCTCAGAGTTCCAGACTTAAGGGTCTCGCGACCCAAAAACATGTTTTGGACGATGTCGAGGTTTTCGCAGAGCGCTAGGTCCTGATAAACGACTTCAATGCCGAGTGCCGATGCCTCGCGAGGTGAATGAAGCTGCTGAAGCTCGCCGTCAAATCTAACTTCTCCGGAGTCATAAGGCTGAACTCCAGCCAGGCCCTTGATGAGAGTTGACTTACCGGCTCCGTTGTCTCCGACAAGGGCTGTTACTTTTCCTGCAAAAACTTCTAGGTCGACGCCCTTTAGAACGTCTACTGGACCAAAGCTCTTTTTAACGTTCTTGAGCTGAACGAGTGCCTGCGACATTGTGGGGCCTCTTGCTCTTATTAGAAGCTCATTCCCGGGCGGAAACCGCCCGGGAATGAGCTAGTTACTAATTACTAGTTGCTAATTACTCTACGCCGTAGGTGGCGCAAGCTGCTGCCACTTCTGGGGTGCAAAGGTCCGCTGCGGTGGCCTGGCCGTCGGCTACGACGTCCTTGACCAACTCAGCAGTTGTGATGATTGGATCGATCGCGATAAACGGGGTTCCGTCGTCAAGAGTCTTGTTAGCTGTGACGGTTTCGCCCGAAAGGATCGCTTCAATGATCTTTAGAGCCGCAGCAACCTGAAGCTGGAATGGCTTGTAAACCGTTCCGTACTGCTTGCCCAAAAGTACATTCTGAAGACCAGCTGTTGATGCGTCCTGACCTGACACTGGAACGGTTAGGCCGTTCTTGTCCAGGATTGAGATGATCGAGGCTGCGTTGTTGTCGTTTGGAGCTAGAACTGCGTCAACATTTCCACCAACTGCGGTGAAAGCCTGCTCGAACAATGTTCCAGCCTTTGCGCCGTCCCAGGTTCCCTCCATGGTGAAAGCAGGTGATGCACCAGCGGCGTCAAGAACGCTCTTGGCACCATCGAAGAACATAGCTGCGTTACCGTCGGATGGGTCACCCGATGAGTAGATGATGCTAGCGGTTGCTGGGTCTTTGCCCGCAGCCACAAGTCCGTCAACGATCATCTGTCCCTGAAGGGCACCAACCGTGAAGTTGTCGAATGATACGTAGTAGTCCGCTCCAGCAATTGGACGGTCATAGGCGATAACTGGTACTCCAGCTGCCTTTGCCTTCTCGGCAACAGCTGCACCAGCACCCTGGTAGTCAACTAGAAGCATTACATCGCAACCCTTGGTTAGCTGAGCCTCAGCAATGGTTGCGTACTTTGCGGTGTCGGACTGAGCGTTCTGGATGTCAGCCTCGTAGCCAGCAGCGGTTAGGCCGGTCTCTAGGGCTGGACGGTCGCCCGGCTCCCAACGAGTTCCTGCGTCAGCATCTGGAAGGATAACGCAAGCGCGTAGCGCTTCGGCTACGGTCTCACCAGCAGCTGCAGTGGAGGTTTCTTCGGTTGCAGTGTCTGCTGCACAGCCTGCCAGCACCAAAGATGCGGCTGCCACTGCAGCTAGAGAAGCAATTCTGAACTTCTTCATTTTTCCCCTTATTTTTCTAAGTAGTTTGTCTCAACCCGGTTCGAGCCAAGTCGGCTGAAGTAGGTTCCCTTATGTTTCCACACGAAACAAATGAAAATAGATCATTTTTATCAAGATTCGATAACAATTCCCGTATACGGGGTCTATTTAAGGTGGTGCCGCGTGATTGTTCTGCGACTCTATTCATTTAATAGGCTTGTTTGTATGCTGCCTAGACAAACTAAACGAAAGTATCAGTGACTGAGATGACCTCCAAAGCGACCCCGATGTTTGAGGCCCGAGCCTCCGGACAGTCGAGCCTCTCAATTGTCCTTGGTCTGATTCATGAGCACCGCGCAATTACCCGCTCTGAGATTTGCGCTATTACGGGCCTAAGTCGATCCACGGTTGCCAAGCTCTTGACAACGCTGGTGAATTTAGGATTTGCCTCGGACACCGGAGCTGAACAAATTGATCGAGTAGGTCGACCTAGCATGGGCGTTGACGCCTCCAAAGAATTGCTTGCAATTTCAGTCCACCCCGAGGTCGACTATCTTGAGGTCAAGGCCGTTGCCTTCAACGGAACCATCGTTCATTCGGAAAAACGCCTCTACGATGAGCCAATCGGCGCGCACCAAGCAGTCGAAGACATGGTTCAGGTTATTGACAACCTCGTCGCTGAACTTGAAACCAGCGACACCTCCTACCGAATTCTCGGAATTGGTGTCATTGTGCCGGGCCAAATCAACTCCTCGACCGGAATCGTTAGACAGGCCCCCCATCTGCAATGGTCTGAGTTCCCAATTCGCGACTTACTAACCCAGCGGCTGTCGATGCCGGTTTTTGTCGCAAACGATGCGTCTTTAGGCTGCAAGGCCGAGATGGCTTATGGGGCAGCCAAAGGCGCCACAGATGTTGTCTACATGCACGGCACCTCCGGTATCGGAGGAGGTGTGTTCATGAATGGCACCGAGCTAAAGGGTTTTCGCGGCTACGCCGGAGAACTGGGCCACATGAGAATCAGTTCGGGCAAAGAGCTGGACTACTCGGGAATTCAGGGAACTCTTGAGGCCCTGGTCAGAAGAGACGACCTAGAAGCTGTGTTGGGATTGAAGAATGTGTCCGATGAGGATCTTGAGGTCGCGCTACTGAACAACCGAACTCCAGAATCAACCGCCTTGGCTAGAAAACAAATCGAAGCTCTGGGCATAGCGACAGCAAACCTTGCGAACATTTTTAATCCCGAGGTGTTCGTGTTGGCTGGTTTCCTTAGATTCTTGTACCGATTCGACCAGAACTACTTCCACCGAGTAATCAAAAAACACGCCATTCCGGCAGTGCTGGAAGGCATGCAGGTTTTTGTTAATGAGCTTGGAGCAAACTCACTTGCCATCGGCGCATCCGAGCTGGTTTTTCAAGAGGCGATTGCTGACCCGACAAGGTATGCAACTCGAGTGAAATAAGAGTGCCAATACCGCTCACGGGTCACAAGTCGCAACTAATTAGTGAGCAACGCCTTTAATTCGGCAATTTCTAGTGTCTGTATTTTGATGACGGTCGTTCCCAGTTCGCGGGCTTCAGGATTTTTAGAATCCACAACCATTTGAGCCATCTCGATGGCACCTTCGTGGTGTGCAATCATTCCTAAAATGAAAAGCTGATCGAACTCTTCACCGCTGGCATTGGTTAAGCGCTCCAACTCGGCATCCGAAAGCATGCCATCCATGGACATTTGATGACCCATTTCGGTTGCCGCGTTTGCAGCCTTTAGCCAAGAGCGCATTTGCTCGATCTCAGGACCTTGCTCAGCGCTAATCTTTGAAGCCAGTGCCTTCACCTCCGGGCTCAGCGCCCTAGATACGGCGAGCGAAGACATGTCGATCGCCTGCTGGTGATGTGGAATCATCATCTGGGCAAACATTATGTCCACCCCAGAAAAGTCAGATGTGTTCACTCCGCTAGCCGACTCGACTCGAGTGTCGCCATGATTCATCATTGACATAGGCATTCCGGCACAGCCTGTCACCGACAAAACCGCTACTAAAACAAGAGCGCGAAAAGCAAACATTCGCGTCAGAACTCGGGTCATGGAATCTTCCTTTATTTATTACGAAAAGAAAACTTGGCTGGTCGAAGTTTTGTTCCTTGTTTAGGGCAATTTCCAGCCGTCACACATGCAGTTCGACTACCGCTGGCACGACCGGATTCCTTGTCATGCAGATAGTCCCGCTGGCCTCACAAGACCAACGGGACTATTTACCTAATTATTGGCTAGCTGACCAAAGCCGGAATGATGGCTCCGGAAAATATCTGCCATGCCAAGACCGTCTTAGCAACGAGGCTGAGAGTGATGTAGCTCTTCTCGCCGAATAGGTAATTCTTCCAAGGTCCAATTTTCTTGTACTGGAATGCCTGGTTGAAACCAAAGGTGTTGAAGAACAAAAACAATGCAATCACGATGCCATAGACAAAACCTGGGATCTCGGATGCGTTTGTTGCCCCCGGCTGCCAGATGTAGAGAACGAGAATTAGCCAAGGAACGATTCCGGTCATTGATCCGAAGATAAATGGCAGGCCCTTGCCGTTTCCAGGAGTTTCGTACTTTTCCTGAAGAGCACCGAACATGATCATTGACGCGTTCACTGCGAAGATTGCCACCAGGGCCGCAATGTCGGAAATGCCGTTTAGCAATGCGATGCAGAAGATCATCACCGAGGAGCTCAGCGAGTACTCAACCCAACGGAAATAATTGTGGTTTACCTTCAGACCAGCCTTGTAGCGCTGGAAGAACATTGGCGAAGAGATAATGAAGTGAAACAGCGCGGATAGCGCCAAGAAGCCAACAATTCCAGCCCCAATGTTGATGTCAAATAGGGTCACCACGTCGACTGGACTCGCCACTCCCGGAGGACCCGTTGGGTACTCAACTTTTACCGGATACAGAATCTGGTAGTCGAGCATTGTCAAAACGTATGAGAACCCAAGCGCTTGGATTAGATGCAAGAATCCGGCAACTACGTTGTACTTTCGCAGTCCACCAATTTGCTGGTCCGGTGTTTTAGCCGGCTGTATAGTTTTTGCCATTAT
>CAJXOD010000032.1 GCA_913057795.1 uncultured Aquiluna sp. | reverse complement strand
TTGTGTGTTTGTTTTTTTTTTTTTTCAAGCAGAAGACGGCATACGAGATGCTCAGGAGTCTCGTGGGCTCGGAGATGTGTATAGAGACAGGTACACATCAAACAGCTGCAGCTGATCGAGCACAGCTGCAAGCTCCGGCTCATTATCGTAAAACACTTTCACGCCGTTTGGATCCGCACTTCGCTGCGGATAAACGCTGCCTGGCACCGCTGCGACGGCTAGCAAGAGCAGCAGTATTAGCGCGTTGCGCATCGAGGTCAGCTGGCGCCAGAAGAATCGAGGCCAGAACGAAAGCCTAGAGAGGAAGCTGGATACCACTTGTCACCTCCTGAAGCCAATTATTGAAACGCAACCAAAGACCTGTCATAAGCAAAATTCCGACCACAATCAGCATTGCTCCACCAATCAAGTTGAAGGTTCTGATGTGACGCTTTATGAATCCAACTGAAGTTTTAGCCCAATCAAACCCAGCCGCAATCAAAATAAACGGGATCCCAATTCCTAACGAATAAACGGTGGCTAGGATTCCCCCGCGCAACGGGTCCGCCGTGTCAGAAGCTAGAACCAGAACCGCCGACAAGGTCGGGCCAATACAAGGAGTCCAGCCAAGCGCGAAAACCACGCCGAGAAACGGAGCTCCAGCCAAGCCCATTTTGGGGCTTAGTTTGAGCTTAAAGTTACGCTGCAAGAAACCAAGTTGACCGATCATGGCAAAGCCAAAAACAACGACCATCAAACCCAAAACCACCTGTATCCAAGGGTTTCTAACCAGAACCAACAGACCGGCTGTTCCTGCCAGCACACCGAGCGAGACAAATACCGCGCTAAAGCCCAAAACAAACAGGACCGCCCCAGTCATAACCCGGGTCTTCGTGTTCGCGGAACCTGAGACATAGCCCAGATAACCGGGAACAAGAGGCAAAACGCAGGGAGAAATAAAGGTGACTATCCCTGCCAATAGCGCGACTGGAACTGCAATGAGCATCGACCCGTTCAGTGCAATCTCGCCTGGGTTCACTGATCAACCACCGTTTGAATAAGCGTTCGCAAGATCGAGGCTTCTATTCGACCCAAAATACGAGAGGCAACCTTGCCATCGCGATCAATCACGATTGTTGTCGGCACTGCTTGCGGTGACACAACGCCAGTAAAAGCTAGTGAAACCTGTCCGGATTGAGCATCAATCAAAGATGGGTATTCAATTCCAAAGTTTCGATCAAAAGCCAACGCTGTTTCCGCGGTATCGCGAACATTCACGCCGACAAACTGAACGCTGTCTTCAAATTCCACACTTAGCATTGCCAGATCGCCGGCCTCCGCCCGGCATGGAGCGCAGGCCGAATACCACCAGTTCATAACAATGACATTGCCTTCAAAAGCCGAGCTGTCTAAAACTTGACCACTTTCGGTGGTGCCGGCAAAAGCTTCAAACCCCGGCCTGGAGCCTAGGGCGAACTCAGTGACTGTTCCATCGCCCGCAATGTAATTTTTATTGTCTCCGGCTCGAAACTGGTCGGCCAGTGGATCGCTTGCACAACCTGCAAGCAGCGTCGCGATTAGCCCAAAGCCAATCGCTGTTCTGAGGATTGTTCTTAGATTCATACTGCACCACCATCGATGGCGTTGGCGGCATGAGCTAGGCCAGGCTCGGCATACGAAACCTCGGTGAGCTTCCCTTTGATGACCTCGAAGCTTGTTATTGAGGACAGGGAGCACCTGCGGGATTTTGGACTGTGAGGAAGCTCTAATCCGGCGCTTGATCGACAAAGCATCCAAATCGGTAGCTGATGAGAAACAATCACGACATCTCCGCCATCGACTGAATCCCAAGCGTCTAGGGCTGCAGTCTGCATGCGAGCCGCTACTTCGTCGTAGGGCTCACCCCAACTTGGAAGCTTCGGATTTGCAAGATTTAGAATCAGACTCGGGCGCTTCAGAAAGGCCACTGGCGCAAGCTTTATCCCCTTGAACTTGTTCCATGGTTCTATAACTCGCTCGTCTAAATCAACAGCGACATCAAATTGCTTGGCAATTGGAGCAGCTGACTGCTGGGCTCTAATAAGCGGTGAAGCGATAAGTCGCTTGATTTTTCGGCCCTGAGCCAAAAGCGCTTTTGCTGCCGCTTCGGCCATTTCGTGGCCTAAATCGGAAAGCTCGAAGCCCTCAATCCGCTCATACAAAACACCGGAAGGATTAAATACCTCTCCGTGGCGAACTAGATGAAGGCGCGAAGCGGGCATAGCTTCAAGTTTACCCTCGCTAAACTGGGGTTAGTTAGTCCAGACTGCAGATACTCAGAGGATTCTAAATAATGCTAGACCGCACACTCACCAGCGCACTTAGTCAAGGCCAAGACGGCCCCGTCACAATCGGCGGATGGGTTGAAACCCTAAGGGACCAGAAGCGAATCCAGTTCATCATCATTCGCGATGAGTCCGGTAGCGTCCAGGTGACTTATCCGAGACCGGCCGATGAAGATGCACTTGCTGATCAAGTCAGTGCGCTTAGCCACGGCAGCTTTGTAATTATCAAGGGCCAGCTAAAGCACGATGAGCGCGTGAAGCTTGGCGGAGTAGAGATTTTGCTAGAAGAGCTAGAGGTTGTTGGAGCATCATCGGCCGATAGCCCAATCGCGGATGACACCTCAATCGACAAGCGATTGGACTGGCGCTTCCTGGACTACCGCAGACCAGAAGTTGCATTGATGCTAAAAATTCAAACCACCATCGAGAAAAACTGGCGCGAGCACTGGCTTGAAAATGGCTTCGTTGAGATTCACTCCCCAAAGCTAATGGGCCAACCATCTGAATCTCATGCCGAGCTATTCAAGCTTGAGTATTTCGAAACTCACGCCTACCTCGCTCAGAGTCCTCAGTTCTATAAGCAGATGTCAATGGCCGCAGGCCTCGGCAAGGTATTTGAAATTGGACCGGTGTTCCGTGCCGATCCTTCCTTCACCTCACGCCACGCGACCGAGTTTGTCTCGATCGACATGGAAATGAGCTGGATTGATTCTCACGAAGACGTGATGAACTTCCAAGAGCAACTTATGGTCAAGGCAATCCAGGCCGTCAAAGACGAGCACGGAGCCCAAATCGAAGCGCTATACGGCTTCGAAGTAAAGGTCCCGAGCATCCCGTTTCCGAGAATTCCACTGGCAGAAGCTCACTCAATCGTCGAGGGACGCGGCTATAAGGTTCCGCGCCAAGACGGAGACCTAGACCCAGAGGGCGAGCGTCAGATTTCCGCTCACGTGGAAGAGACTCACGATCACGAGTTTGTGTTCCTAACCGACTACCCAAAAAACATTCGCCCGTTTTATCACATGAGGCATGCTGACAACCCGGACCTGACCAAGAGCTACGACTTGATTTGGAAGGGAACCGAAATCACGACCGGAGCTCAGCGAGAGCACCGCGTTGAGGTTCTGACAGAGCAGATCAAGGAAAAAGGGCTAGAGCCAGAGGGCCTGAATTCCTACCTTGACTTTTTCCGCTACGGCGTCCCGCCGCACGGTGGTTTTGGCATGGGTCTAACAAGAGTGGTCATGTTGCTCCTAAACCTTTCCAACATCCGCGAGGCTAGCTTCTTGTTCCGTGGTCCCAACCGTCTAGAACCTTAGAAAAAGCCCAACGGACCGAATCCAACTAGTTATTCGAATCGTCCAAACCGGCAATTCAATCGAAGCCAGCAGCTACAAAGGCAAGGGCAATTAGTGCTGCCCACAAGATAGTCGCAGCAGTTATTGCAATTGATGCCTTTAGCGGCTTGACGCCGCCAGCCACTGCAACCAGAGCCGCAAACTGAGTACCAATGAACAAGGGTCCGAGGATTGCCAGCCCGTAAATACCCCAGCGGTCAAAGGAACGTTGGGCCTTAATGATTCTGGGCGACTCTTCGGTCTTACCCTTGGCCAGGCGTCTTTTCCGCATTCCACTTCGAAGCTTGCTGGCGCCAAAGGCAAACAAAAAGATTGTTATCGCGTTTCCGGTGACCGCAAACAAAACAGTTAGAGAAGGATTCAGCCCTATCAGAATTCCGGCCGGAACAACACCGATTGCCTCTAGCCAAGGAATGGCTCCCGCAAGAAAGACCCCGAATAATCCGAGCTGTTCTAAGTTCATGCTCTTGCCCTAAATGGCTCTGTGGCTTTTTTCAAGACCCACTCCAGCGGACCCGATGAGAAATACCTCGAATTCAGACGCGCAAGGCCAGCAAGCACCAGCCAAGCACCAAGAGCAATCAACGTGACCAAAGTTAGGTTCAGCATCCCGAACAAACCAAGGCCCCAGGCCGAGAAGACAAACGCGAGAATAACCGACTGGCCGATATAAACACTAAGCGAATGGCGTCCGGCTGCTGCCAGCAAACCAAAGCCGCGCTTGTAACGCTGCATTAGGAGCCAAAGCACCCCGATATACCCGGCACTTAACACAGGAGCGGAGACGAATGTAACCGTAAACCAGCCAAGTTCTGCTCCAACGGAGTAATTGACCGACTGTTGATTTACAAGTGAGAACCAAGCGGCAATCAGCTGCAGTGGTAGGCCAATAGCAAAACCCCATATCGCAAGCTTCCTCATGGTCACAGCGTTAGCTCCATCCGCCAAAAATCGCTTTCTGGCCGCCAGCACCCCGACTAAAAGTGCCGCGAAAGCAAAGGGAGCCTGAAGTGCGAAGCTACCTGGTAGACCGGTGAGCCATAAATCGGAGCGTGCGCCCGCGTTATCCAGAAATGACCCCACTGCCAGCGAGGAGTCAAGCGAACTGGAAGTTGCCGTTTCGCCAAGATCCTCACCCAACATTTCCCCTGCAAATAGCAACAAAGACAGTAGCGAAAGTAGCGCCGCGTTAACAATGTAGACAACTTTAACCGTTAGGCGAATAGCTTTTTCCCTCCGGTAATAAAGGGCTAAAAGCAGAATCGCCAGAATTCCATACATGAACAAAATGTCTCCGTGCCAAAGAAAGACTGCGTGAAGAACACCAAAGAAAATCAAAACCACTGCCCTGGCAAGAAAGCGCCTCACATTGGCCTTATCGCTCTTGAGGATATAAGCCGCGCTATAGCCAAATAGAAAGGAGAACAGCAAGTAGAACTTACCCAAAGCAAGACTCGTGATGAAAAAAACTGGAACTGAGTTCCAGCCATTGGAGACATCAGCCCCGCCAAGGCCCAGAACTGTGTTTACCGAAAAGAAAGGCGCATTAACAAGCACGATACCAATGAGAGCAAAGCCCCTCAGGGCGTCAGGAAACCCGTCTCTAGTGGTCAAACTAGCGCCTTGAGTTTTCTTAGAACTCGGTCAGCATCGATACGGAAAAATGAAATTTGCTCGTCGTTTAGTAGCAGTACCGGTACCTCTTCGGAGTACTTAGCTAGAAGCTCTGGACTGCGGTCGATGTCAACGGTTTCAACGATGTATGAGGCGCTCGGGTGCTCATCACTAAACCTTGCTATTACCCCGGCCAGTGCGTCCTGGGCTTCATCACATAGGTGGCAACCCTGCCTGGTAATTAGCTCAAGTCTAATTTTTGAGTTCACGCCCAAACACTACTAGAAATGCTTAGAGCAATAGACTGTGGCGGTGGCCGTAAATAAGACAAATAATGAGAAAAAAGTTGCGGCATTCTTTGACGTCGATAACACCTTGGTCCGCGGTGCAACCACTATATTATTTGGCAAAATTGCCTTTCGGGATGGAACCATAAAGCGTCGAGACATCTGGAGATTTGCTTTTGAGCAAATGATGTTTATTCGTCGAGGAGAGAAAAACAACTCCCTGGCTGGATTCAAGGAACGCGCGCTTTCGGTCACCAAGGGGTACTCCCTAAGCTCTCTTGAACCGCTGATGCAAACCGTGTACGAATCCGAAATAAAGCCGAGACTGTGGCCGAAAACAGTTGCCGCTGTGAAAGAGCATCTTGCCCAAGGGCACGAGGTCTGGTTGATAACTGCCGCACCGGTCGAACTTGCAGAGCTAATAGCTAAGGATTTGGGTGCCACCGGAGCGCTTGGAACCGTGGTTGCGAGAAACAACGGAGTGTTGACCGGTGAACTTGTTGGTGAAGCGCTTCATGGGCGAGCGAAACGCAATGCCGCCAAGAAACTAGCCGTTGAGCGTGGGATTAGCCTGAGTAGGTCTTGGGCTTACTCGGACTCGGTAAATGATCTTCCACTTCTGACTCTTGTAAAGCACGCAGTAGCTGTGAATCCTGATAAGGCACTCACAAGATATGCCGAAGCAGCGAACTGGGACATTCTTAGATTCAAAAAGCGAGACCTGAAACGCGGTTAAAACAAAACCCGCCCGAAGGCGGGTTCGTTACTAATACTTACTTCTTATTGCGACGCTGGTGTCGAGTCTTGCGAAGTAGCTTACGGTGCTTCTTCTTCGACATACGCTTGCGGCGCTTCTTTATAACTGAACCCATTAAAACCTCATAAAACTTGTGATTGCCCGAATGGTCAACTTCAACAGTCTAGCCTCTACGGCCAAGACGCTCAACCTCTGCATCAACATCTGCTTCGGTGATGGGCTTCGACCAACTGGTCCCATAAGCATCTAGGCCAGTCGCCACCGCTCCGATTCCCATGATAAAAATAAACCAGATTGGCCAAAAATAACTCCCTGGAGAAGTCAAAAACCAAACTGCGATGACCAGAACTGTGACTCCTGCGTAGACGGCCAGATATGTCCTGAACCCCTGCTTTTTCCTAAGCTGTTGTCTGGCAAAGTCTCTTATGTCGCCTTGAGCACCCTTTGCCATGATGTCACTTCTTCGAAGCTCGGTTGCGAACCTCTTCGGCCAAGTGCTGAGCTTCTGATTTCACATCGTCGATAACTTCTTCAACCTTTTGCTTAGCAATGCGCTCAAAATCCTTAACCGACTTCTCGGCTTCCGACCTGGCATCGGCGAGCTTGCGACCCAGTCGGCGCCCCATCTCCGCCGCATTGAAGTCGATGTCGACCTCGGAGGCCCTTGATTTTAGCTGACCAGTCAGCCAGCTGGAACGCTCGGTTAGCCAGTGGCCAAGCTGCTCGCCAGCTCCGGCAAGACTGTGAGCTAGATCATCGACCACCTCATCTTCGCTTTCAAAGTCAAGCGACAGGAAGTCAATCATCCAATCTTCAATCTCTTCAAGTGGTTCAGGGGTGACCGAGTAAAAACGTTTTTGCCCCTCTTCGCGTGCGGAGACTAGGCCAACCTCGCGAAGGGTCTTTAGGTGCTTAGAAACCGTAGGTTGTCCAAGCCCGGTGATTTCAACAAGTTGTGAAACCGTGAGCTCACCGGAGCCACCAACATTGGAGTTCAGCAAGCTTTCTAGGAGCTTGCGACGGGTAGGGTCTGCAACTGCTTCAAAAATATCTGCCATGACTACAGCTTAGAGCTAGCTGGCAGAGATTTCGTCAGCCCTTTGAAGTGCTGCCTGAAGGCTGGCTTCGAATATTTTCTGCAAGTCGGCTTTCTCTAAAGTATCGATAATGCGCTCGGTAGTACCTCCGGGGCTTGTGACTTTGGAGCGCAATGTCCCAGGCTCCTCGTCGCTTTGAGCCAGTAGGTCGATGGACCCGGCCAAAGTGCCGCGAACCATCACAGCCGCTTGCTCCCTGGTGAAGCCGTGGTTTTGAGCAATCTGCTCCCACTGTTCCATGATATAGAAAACCCATGCCGGGCCCGAGCCGGAGATTGCACTCAAGGCATCAATCTGATCCTCGCTAATCTCCAAAGCTGCGCCAACAGAGTCAAATAGCTCCATGGTGGCTGACACTGCATCGGCTGACGCGCTAAGAGCAGGTGCCACCCCTGTGACTCCCATCCCCACAAGCGCGGGAGTGTTAGGCATAGTGCGAATTAGATTGGGGTTTCCCGGTAAGACCTCGGCCATTGAAGCAAGCTTGATTCCTGCAGCCATCGAAATGACCACCGCATTTGGGGCAATTTCATCTTTTATTTCAGCGAGTACATCTTTGATTTGATGAGGCTTAACCCCCAGAACAATCAAATCGGCATCGCCGGCTAGCAAGGAATTAGCGTCAACCGCTTCCTCGATCGCCATCGCGCTGATTCCCCTGGCGCGCAAGGCATCGGCGGAGAGTATTGACTTAGTGGTAGCGGAAATTAGCCCTAGCGGGTGGCCACTGGCAATCAAACCGGTTAACACGGCTGAGCCCATCGACCCTGTCCCCAAAAAACAAACTCTTAGTTTCTCCATCTTCAAATCTTACGAGGACTAGAAGAAGCCGGCTACCAGAGGAAACCCTATGAAAACTGCAGTGTTCATAATGGTGTGGGCGATCACCAGCGGAGCAACCCTGCCAGTTCTCATGAACAAGTAGCCAAAGACTAAGCCCATCACAAAATTGCCAATGAACGCAGAAAAACCCTGGTACAGGTGATAACTGGCCCTGAACAAGCTGGACAGAATGATTACCGAAATGATTGTTATTTCCGGTCTGATGATTTTTAGCTTTTTGGCAAAGAATGCAACCGCGATAATTTCTTCCTGCAGGCCCGATCGCAGAGCGGCAAGTACCAACACGACCGGCGTCCACCAGTAGTCACCCAAAGAGCTCGGCACAATCCTAGAAGTTAGCCCAAGATTCAATGCAACCGCGTAGAGAGCGATGCCGGGAATGCCAATAATCAAAGGCAGCGAGATGCCGATAAGCCAGTCCCTTTTTACCGGGATAAGACCGATTTTTATGTTGTCCATCCGTAAAAAATAAAGAGCCAGTAGCACTGGCACTAATGCCAGGGAGATCGAGGCAAGCTGGCTGACTAAATCTAGCCAAGGGGTTTTTGCAAGCGGTTGGTTGATAGTCGTTACTGAGCCGGCTAAACCTTGGGTGCTGGTTAGTTTTCTGGCAAGACTAAGAATCGAATAGATCGCGCTGGCACCGAGAGAGACCATCAGCACCAGCCACAGTTCTTGCGAGTGTTTGCGCATCTGATCCCTAACTCTTCGAAGCTAAATTTTAAGTCTTATTCACTTAGGTTATCTAGCTGGGGGTGACCCAAGGTAGTTTGTTCCTGTGGCCAAGACAAAAATTGATTATCGATGCTCGGATTGCGGATGGACGACTCTAAAGTGGTCGGGCCAGTGCGGTCAGTGCCAAGCCTGGGGAACAGTCGCTGAGGCGGCACAGACCACCAAAGCAAAGGCCGCCAGAATCTCGGTCGGGCATGAAGCCAGGCCAATAACCGAGGTGGCAGTTGTAACCGATGGCTATCAAAAAACCATGGTTTCTGAATTTGATCGAGTACTAGGTGGTGGCCTGGTGGCCGGCGCCGCAATACTGCTCTCAGGTGAGCCCGGAGTCGGTAAAAGCACGTTGTTGCTGGAGGTTGCCTCGAGGCTTGCCAAGAGTGGTAAAAAAGTGCTCTACGTTTCCGCAGAAGAATCCGCCAGCCAAGTAAGGCTTCGTGCTCAACGAACCAATGCCTTGAGCGAGAATCTATACCTGGCAGCAGAGACTGATCTAGGTCACGTACTTGGGCAGTTCGAACAGGTAAAGCCTGAGCTAATGGTCGTGGACTCGGTTCAGACCATTAGCTCTGATGACATTGATGGTGCCGCTGGAATGCCGGCGCAAGTCAGAGAGGTTGCGTCCAACCTGATTCGACTCGCCAAGCAGAATTCGACACCGGTTATCTTGGTCGGCCACGTCACTAAAGACGGCTCCATTGCCGGACCTAGAACGCTGGAGCACCTGGTTGATGTTGTTTGTCACTTTGAGGGCGACCGTCAAACAGCACTTCGTTTCGTAAGAACCTTGAAAAACAGGTTTGGCCCAACCGATGAGGTTGGCTGTTTCGAAATGACCGGTGAGGGCATCGTGGAAGTTAGCGACCCGAGCGCACTCTTCGTTTCCGGCAGCACCATGCCGGTATCTGGAACCTGCATAACCGTTGCGGTCGAAGGCAGGCGCCCGCTGAGGGCGGAGATTCAGGCACTTGTTGTAAAGAGCAGCTCCCCGCAACCAAGACGCGTCACAAACGGCGTGGACAGCTCCCGGGTGGCAATGTTGCTCGCTGTGCTAGAGCGCCGAGCAGGAATTTCACTTAGCGACAAGGATGTTTATGTCTCAACGGTTGGCGGCATGAGGATCACTGAGCCCGCCGCCGACCTGGCCATTGCAATTGCCATTGCTTCTGCAGTGAGCGACAAACCTGTTTCAACCAAAGTCGCAGCCTTCGGTGAGATTTCGCTTTCAGGAGAGGTTCGCGGGGTAGCTAATCTCTCGCAACGAACCAATGAGGCAAGTCGACTTGGTCACAAGACAATTATTGATTCAAAAAGTGGGCAGCTCAAAAAGGCCCTCACTCAAGCACTGGCCCAATCGGACCCGTCTCAGCCCGAAGCTAATTTAGGATGAAGCGAACGTCCTCGGAAATAACTCCATTGAGCTCAGCTTTTAGCTTGTAGGTAGCTCCGCCGCCCGGAACAGCCTGCAGCCCCTGCGCTGCGCTGCAGCCTTCAGAAGATGAGTAGACCCGATCCCAAGCCGACGGCTCGGCCTTCAGCGGAGCGTTTGCCTGAAGCAGAACTGTCAGATCATTACTTTCGGACCGATCACAATCCCTGGACGAATAGTAGGTTTGCTCACCCGATGTGATGGTGAAAAAAGTCACTCTTGATCCAACATTGAACCTGCAGTCCACCAAACCGGTGTTGGTTACTTCGTACCAAAGGTAGGGAACCACACCCTCTGCGAAATTGTTTAGAGTTTCGTTGGCCTTTGTCGCCTCGTCGAAGGTTCCGATCATTGCTGTCAAAGAAACTACGCCTGGCGCACAATCCGTGATTTCAGCCGCAATACCCACTTCGGTTTCCTGAGGTCCAGCGTCAACTTCGGCCTGGTCTTGGCCCACTGCAAACTGAGATACTGACCAAATTGTGACTACTAAAATCGCCAGAATGCCCAAGGCAGCTAGTCTTCTTCGTCTAATAATCACTGGGTCTAATTGGGCCATGGGACAAATCTAGCTAGAGCTGCTTGAGCATGCGCGAGTTTCCCAGCGTGTTTTGCTTAACTCTTGCAAGATCCAAAAATTCGGCGACGCCGTTATCGTGCGAACGAACCAGCTCCGCGTAGGTGGCTGGGTCGACAGGAACATCGGAAATCACTTGATAGCCATTTGCAGAGAAAAATTCCTTTTCAAATGTAAGACAAAACACCCTTGTGACGCCAAGAGCTCGCGCCTTGACTTCAAGTTCTAACAAAAGCGCTCTGCCGATCCCCTGGCGCTTTGCTTCCTCGTCAACGACTAAAGTCCTGACCTCAGCCAAGTCTTGCCACATAACGTGAAGCGCACCGAAGCCGAGCAACTTGGAATCTTGCTCGGCAACTACAAACTCTTGAATTGCTTCGTAGGTCTCGACCATTTCCTTGCCCAGCAGCACGCGGCTATCGACCAAGGGTGCAGCTATTTTGCTAATGGCTGGGACGTCAGTGGTTTTGGCTGATCGGATTTGGAACATTAGGTAATTATGAACCAATTAGCCGGTTGCAGAAAGTAGAACTTAGGTGTTCTTAGAAAAACTGGGTGTTTTGGCCGCTGATTGCGGCAATTTAAACCGAGAACTTGGCAGCACTCGCCTTGTTATCGCGGGAACAGAACACGCTTGACACCGGCGACCGCCTGGGCAACTCGAAGAACTTGATGGGAATAGCCATTTTCGTTGTCGTACCAGATGTACACCACGGCGTGATTGCCCTGGCCAATAGTTGCCAGCCCGTCCACGATGCCAGCTCGGTTTGAGCCAACAAAGTCGGTCGAGACGACTTCCGGGGACTCTATGTAGTCGATCTGATTTCGAAGGCTGGATTCCAGTGACGCGTCCCGCAGGACTTGGTTTAGCTCCAACTTGGTAACAGTCTTGTCGAGGGTCAGGTTCAAAATTGCCATCGAGACATCCGGGGTGGGGACTCGAATCGAATTACCGGTTAGCTTTCCAGCAAAACTCGGCAGCACCCTGGCAACAGCACTGGCGGCCCCGGTCTCAGTTATCACCATGTTCAGAACCGCTGATCTACCTCGACGCTCACCCTTGTGGAAATTGTCGATCAGGTTTTGATCGTTGGTGAATGAATGAACGGTCTCGACGTGGCCGAAGTTGATTCCGAAGACATCATCTATAACCTTCAGAACCGGGGTGATTGCATTGGTGGTGCAGGAAGCCGCAGTAATGATTCGCTGGTCGGGGGTTATCTCGTCGTGGTTGATTCCATAAACAATGTTTGGCAGCTCGCCCTTACCCGGTGCCGTGAGCAAAACCTTGGCGGCGCCCTTGCTCTCCAAGTGTTGCGACAATCCCTGCTCATCTCGCCAACGACCGGTGTTATCGATGATCAGGGCGCTGTTGATGCCATAGGCGGTGTAGTCGATGGTGGCTGGACTGTCGGAGTAGATCACACGAATTGGTATTCCGTTAGCGATTATCGTGTCATTGTGCTGGTCAACCGTGATGGTGCCCTCGAACGGTCCATGCACCGAATCTCGGCGAAGTAAACTTGCCCGCTTGACCAGGTCGTCTTCACTTCCCCGGCGAACAACAACTGCTCTCAGGTTCAAACCTCGGTGGTCGCCGGCCTGGGCGATCAGAATTCGCGCCACCAAACGGCCAATGCGCCCAAATCCATAGAGCACAACGTCATTTTCCTGCGGTGCATCGTTGCTGTGGTCAATCACTGAGGCCAGTTCCTGGCGCACAAATCCCTCAAGATCTCCAGTGTTTGTAGCGAGCAGTCTGGCGACGTCGATTGAGGCTGGCCCCAGGTTCAACTGATCTAGCAACCTGACTAGGGTTGAGCACTTTGAAACATCCAGTGGGCGGCCATCGATGTGCCTGGCATAGCGATGTGCCTTAAGTAATTCGATCGGGCTGCGGTTGATTAGGCTGCGCCCGTGGATTGATAAAACCACACCGTTTTGGCGGTAGAGCCGGCCGATGATTGGGATGAGTTCTTCGGCGGTTACGAGATCATCGTCCCAGTTTTGAGACATGTTGGACGTCATTGTCGAATCCTCTTAGTTTGGGCTGTTTTCCTAGAGCCTACTTGAAGATTTGAGCCTAACCCTTTTGAACTAGGACTTGTCGATGACCAGCAATACTTCGTTGCGCCTCAGAAAGAACGGCGTTGTTGGTGCGTTGTAGCGAGCGTAAATAGGCGTCGGTTCAAACTCAATCCCTTGGGCCAGGAGCAGATCCTTGAGTTTTTTTTCATTATTTGAAAACGTGTTGTCACCCACCGTTCCAGAGAACCTGATGGCCGCCATTTTTACTGCCGGATGCTCAGCGATTTGCAGGTTATCTCCAGAGGGGTTGGGCACGTCGCTCATCGCCGTGTCATGAGGCATTACAAAAGAAACTTCATATCCGTTATCAATAGGAACTTGGGTGACCGGCGTGGTCATGGGGATTTGCCTTGACTCCGCATTGCCCCCGAATATGAAATTCGCAAGCTTTCTAAAGCCCTGATTTCCGGCGGAAAGTATGTTTCCAGACTCATGAGTAGAGACGGTGATGAAGGGCGCATAATTGCGCACTTCAAAGTCCTTGTAGGACTTCACCACCTCATACTTTTGAACCTTGGTCATGCCTTAGTTATCGACTCGATCTCTCTGGAGTTCGCAACGAAACTAAACTCGCCCTCAAGGAAATCAACCAAGATGTCCTGAGAGTTACCGATGTACCCGGTAAGGATACGCTCGGAAATTGCGTCTTCAATTTCACGCTGCACAGCCCTTCGAAGCGGCCTCGCTCCCATGGTCGGATCATAGCCAAGCTCGATTAGTCTTTCCTTGGCCGATGAGGTCAAGGTCAACTTCAAATCGCGGTCGTCCAGGCGCAGCTGAAGCCTCGAAATAAACAGATCAACAATCTGCATTAGCTCCTCACGAGTTAGCTGTGGGAAGACGATTACGTCATCAACTCGGTTCAGGAACTCGGGCTTGAAATTCTTCTTCAGCTCCTCGTTCACCTTGCCCTTCATCTGGGTGTAGTCGTTCTGACTGTCACCCTCAAGAGAGAATCCAAGCGTGCTGCCTGTGATTTCTCTAGTACCTAGGTTGGTGGTCATGATGATGATTGTGTTCTTGAAATCCACAACGCGTCCCTGGCCGTCGGTCAGACGACCCTCTTCGAGAATCTGCAACAGCGAGTTGAAGATGTCTGGGTGGGCCTTTTCAATTTCATCGAACAGCACCACAGAGAATGGCTTGCGGCGAATCTTCTCGGTCAGCTGGCCACCCTCTTCGTAGCCCACGAAGCCCGGAGGGGCTCCAAATAGCCTAGAAACGGTGTGCTTTTCGCTGTACTCACTCATGTCTAGCGCGATCAGTGCGTCTTCGTCCTCAAACAAGAACTCCGCAAGAGCCTTGGCTAATTCGGTCTTTCCAACACCGGTCGGTCCGGCAAAGATAAACGAACCAGATGGGCGCTTTGGATCTTTCAACC
>CAJXOD010000031.1 GCA_913057795.1 uncultured Aquiluna sp. | reverse complement strand
ACGTTATCGTCTCTCACCGTCAGCATTTGAGGAAGACCACACTCATTGCCGGAAGTATGACCAAAGTGAACCACAAGCTAAAAAAGGCAACAGTAAAGATTCCAGGTGGCAAGAACCGAGTTTTGGAATATGACCAAATAATCATGACGGCTGGTGCCGTAACCAGAACCTTCCCGATCAAGGGCGTTGCCGAAGAGGCAATTGGAATCAAGACGGTTGAAGAGGCCGTTGAGATTCGCAACCGCATGGTCGGAAACTTTGAACGTGCGGCAGCCCTGCCCAAAAACAGCAAGTCACGAAGTCGGTTGTTGACAACCGTGGTCGTCGGGGGAGGCTTTGCTGGAGTGGAAGCTTTCGCCGAACTTCTCAGCGCGGCGACCGCATTGGTGCGCTACTACCCTCAGATTGATTTTGAGGAAATCGAATTTCACTTGATCGAGGCAGCCGGACGAATCATGCCCGAAGTTTCCTTGAAAACTTCGCTCTGGGTGATAGCCAACCTCGAAAAGCGCAACGCGAAAGTACACCTGAACACGCAGCTTTCCTCAGCTGAAAAGGGTCTAGTCACCTTGTCTACTGGAGAGTCGATGGAGTCGGATTTGATTATCTGGACCGCTGGCGTTGCCGCCGCACCGATTGTTAAGAACTCCGATTTTCCATTGGATGACAGATTTCGAATTGCTGCTAACACTAGATTGCAAATTGTCGATGGTGAAAAAGTTGTTGTAGGGGCTTGGACCGCCGGGGATGTAGCCGCTGTTCCAGATACGACCGGTGGTGGTGTCGGAGGCTACTGCGTTCCAAACGCCCAGCATGCAGTCAGGCAGGCAAAGCTTTTGGCCAAGAACATCGTCGGAGACATTCGAGGAGAAGCGCCTCACGATTACCACCACAAGAACCTCGGGGCCGTTGCCGGATTGGGTATTGGAGTTGGTGTTTTCCAGTCCGGAAAAATTGGGCTAACTGGTTTTGTGGCATGGATTGCGCACCGCGGCTACCATGGGCTAGCCATGCCAACCTGGGAACGCAAAATTCGCGTTGTCTCCGGCTGGTTCTGGAACATTTTCCTGGGCCGCGACCTTTCAAGTGTCGAGGCAATGCGCAACCCACGATTATTCTTTCAAACCTGGGCTGCCAAAACTGGAAAGTAATTTCTAGGACAAAAAACTTGGGAGACCTCCTTGGTATTTTGTCCTTTGCCCCGATAGCCCAATGGCAGAGGCAGACGACTTAAAATCGTCACAGTGTGGGTTCGAGTCCCACTCGGGGCACCAGGTTTGTCAGTCACATCACAGCAAAAGATCATAAGATTTTGACTCTGGACAGTAAGGAATAACTTGGATATCGCAATTTGGGTCGTAATCGGAGTAGTAGTACTTTTAGGGCTATTCCTATGGGTGACATACAACGCGTTGGTAGCCCTCAAGGTTCGGGTAGATGAGGCCTGGAGCGACATCACTGTCCAGCTCAAGCGCAGAGCAGATTTGATCCCCAATCTGATTGAAACCGTCCGAGGCTATGCGTCCCACGAAAAAGAAGTTTTCGAAAATGTAACCAAAGCGCGAGCTGCCACCGTCTCGCCCGAGGCGCTCGAGCACCCAGCTCAAGCAGGAAAAGCCGAGGGGGCCCTTCAGGGAGCCTTGAAGAGCCTTTTCGCGGTCTCAGAGGCGTATCCAGTGCTCGTAGCGTCTACTAACTTTCTTGAGCTGCAGCGAGAGCTTACCGATACCGAAGATAAGGTCATGGCAGCCAGACGCTTTTTCAACGGCGGAGTGCGCGAACTAAATACGAAAATCTTGCAGTTCCCAAATAATGTTTTTGCTTCAAACCTAGGTTTCTCTGAGCGTGAGTTCTTCGAGGTTGAAGACCCCGACGCCATTGCAGAGCCGCCTACAGTTAAGTTCTAAGCGCCATACATGTACTCGGCGATCGCCAGAAATAAACGAAATACCGTATTTATAATCACCGGTTTCATTGTGCTCCTCGGTGGCATCGCCTTTCTCTGGGGCGCTTACAGCGGCAACGGGTCCAGTGCGATTTTTATCGTGGCATTTGCCATCGTTTACGCATTGATCCAGTACTACGCCGGCTCCCGAATAGCGATTGCCGTGAGTGGGGCCAAGCAAATTGAGAAAAAAGATAATCCAAGATTGTGGAACATAGTAGAGAATCTAAGCATCTCACAGGGCATGCCGATGCCCAAGGTGTACCTGATCGAAGACGCCGCTCCAAACGCCTTTGCTACCGGAAGAAATCCCGAAAACGCAGTCGTTGGAGCTACGACCGGTTTGCTGGAGATCATGGATGACAACGAGCTTGAGGGTGTCATGGCCCATGAGATGGCTCACGTGAAAAACTATGACATTCGCGTCTCTATGATTGTTTTTGGACTGATTTCTGCCGTCGGCCTACTGGCAGACATAGCAATTCGCATGTCCTTCTATTCCAGAATGGGAAACAATCGCAACAGCGGTCAACTTGGATTGATTCTCGTCTTAGCAGGGGTTGTCGGAATGATAATCGCTTGGCTAATTGGACCTCTGGTTTCGGCTGCTGTGTCTAGACAGCGTGAATACCTGGCTGACGCCTCCGGGGTTGAGATGACTCGTTACCCAGATGGCCTGGCCTCGGCACTGGTTAAGCTCGGTGAATTTGGAAAGCCCATGAAGCGTGCAAACTCCGCCATGGCGCACATGTACATAAATGACCCCCTTAAACCCGGGTTCGTGGAGCGCGCATTCTCAACTCACCCCCCGATAACTAAGCGAGTCGAAAGACTCAAGCAAATTGGTAGGAGCTTCTAAATCACTAGACTTCTACTCATTCTTAGATTTTGAGGTTTCCCAATGGCAGCAGTTGAACCAATTACGCTAGAGCAATTCGAAGATGCTCAGCAGACCATCAGCGATGTTGCTGTGAGAACTCCGCTACTCAAGAGCGACTGGCTAAGCGAATACATCGACAGTCCGGTGTTTTTTAAGTGTGAAAATCTGCAGAGAACCGGCTCCTTTAAACTCCGCGGTGCCTACAACATAATTTCGAAACTATCGCCAGAGCATCGAGCTCGGGGAGTGGTGGCAGCATCGGCCGGAAATCATGCACAGGGCGTTGCTTATGCCGCCAAAGAGCTTGGAATTAGCGCCACCATTTTTATGCCGGTTGGCGCGTCACTTCCTAAATATCAAGCAACCCTAGATTTCGGCGCCGAGGTTATCCTGACCGGCGATTTTGTGGACGAAACAATGAAGGCTGCTCGGGAGTTCACCGAGAGATCAGGGGCGGTATTGATTCCTCCTTTTGACGACAGAGACGTAGTGATTGGGCAGGGCACCGTGGGGCTTGAAATCCTCCAAGACCTTCCTGATGTCGACAACATTCTGGTGTGCTTGGGCGGAGGAGGGTTGGCTGCCGGCGTCGCAACCGTCGCCAAACTCATGGCGGCAAAACGCGGAAAAAAGATAAACATTATTGCAATACAGGCCGAAGCAGCAGCGGCTTATCCAGTGTCTCTTGCAGCAGGAAAACCGGTTGCGATAAAAATGTTACCGACAATTGCGGACGGAATCGCCGTGGGCAAGCCTGGTCAAATTCCGTTCGATCTTATAAGCCAGCACGTCGACGAAGTAGTTACCGTTACCGAAGACGAGATGGCTAAGGCCATGGTCATTGTCATGGAGAAGTCAAAGCTGGTAGTCGAGGCTGGTGGAGCTGTTGGAGTTGCGGCAATTTTGGCGAACAAGGTCAAACTATCCGGGACGACTGCGGTAATACTTTCGGGTGGGAACATCGATCCATTGCTATTGCAGCGAGTGATCCGTCACGGGTTGGCAGCTTCTGATCGATACACGAACATAGCCGTAATGCTTCCTGACCGTCCCGGACAACTTGTCCTTACTGCGCAGGCCGTAGCAGACGCCGGAGCTAACGTTGTAGAGGTTCTTCACACAAGGCACGGTGATGGCCTTCAAATTAGTGAAGTTGAATTGGAGCTGAGCATCGAAACGCGTGGGAAGTCTCACCGCGACGAGGTCTTCGAGTCGCTGAAAGCAGCGGGCCTCAGCCCGAGAATGACTGAAGACTAAAAGTTAAAGTTTTTTAGACCGGAAATTTCGACTGCTATTTCCTTACCGTTTGGCGCATTAAAGCTAACGGAGCTCCCAACTTTTTGCCCCATGACCGCTTTGCCAATCGGTGAATCTGGACTGTAAACGTCGAGATCACCCTCGTCGATTTTCGCTTGAAATTCAGTCCCGTCAAAGACCTCATTGCTGCCCAGGTAAAACTCCATCGGAGAACCGTTTAGATTGCAGCTAACGACGAGGCCCTGTTTGACAACTCCATCCGAAGGGTCGGCTTCGCCGATCTCGGCATTTCCGAGCATGTTTTGAAGTCGGTTGATTCTGGATTCCAGTTTGCCTTGCTCTTCTTTGGCGGCGTGGTAGCCCCCGTTTTCTTTCAGGTCGCCTTCTTCGCGGGCTTCTTGGATTTTGCGGCTTATCAGCCCCCGCTCAACTGTCATAAGTTGAGTGAGTTCAGCCATGAGCCTGTCGAAGGCTGCCTGGGTAAGCAATAGGTCGTCGCTCATAAAAATCTCTTTCAGGTATTAAAACAGCTCGCCTAGCGAGCCATAAATACTCTAACGCAGCCGGCACTCGTCGACCAAGCCTGTTACGGCCATCGAATAGGTATTGAGATTTATGGTGTACCGGTTGGTTGTGGTTTCGGAAGGTCCAAATTCATACTCCGCCCAGCCAACAACTCCGAAGCTGTTATCTAAGGCCTCAAAGGAGCAGACAACAACTGCTTCAGCTGGTTTACTAAGCTCAAAATCGACTTCGGTACGCCAATCTGAGAGCACCCGGAATCCCACGTCGGTGCTTGTGACCGGGGAGTAGTTCGCCAGCGCAAAGTATCCAGCCATTGCGACCAGGCCAGCCACCCCGAGTATAGAAAGCACCCGATTTCTAATCGGGTTATTTGGTTTTTTAGCGCCGTAGCGCTCAGCCAGGAGCTCTTCATTTGTTGTCATCGTGCGAAAAGTTTAAGGCACAGGTGGAATACTTGAGTAATGGATTTCTTGCTAGCGATACTTATCGAAGTTACTGCCACTCCAATCCCAGTGCCTGACGACACGTACAACTCACCTGGCCTTATCGGCTTTATCGTTACTTTTTCAGTAGCCGGTATCGCCGTGGCTCTAATTTTTGACATGAACCGCAGAGTTAGAGACACTCGCTATCGCACCGAAATCAGGGCAAAGCTCGCAGCAGAAGAGCTGGGAAGCATGGAGATCACCAAGCCGGATCGGCCGGAGCCTCCTATGAGGCCGAAGCGATCGAGCCCACAAGAGGGTCCAGACCAATAAGTAGACATGCGGTCCAGTGGCAGAAGAAAGCCGCAACTGTAAGGGCATGGAAAATCTCGTGAAAGCCAAAGTGCTTCGGAGATGGGTTAGGGCGCTTTAGACCGTAGAACACGGCTCCCAGTGAATAAAACAGTCCACCAACAATTACGAGCGTCATCATGACCCAGTTTGTTTCAAGAAAATCTGGAACGAATAGAACTGCTATCCAGCCCATTCCCAAGTAAATCGGAACGTACAGCCACCTGGGCGCATTGATCCAGAAAATTCTAAATCCAATTCCCAGAAGCGCTGTTGACCAGACTGCGGTCAATAGCCAGACGCCTTTGTCGGCGACTAAAGCGGTGACAGCCATCGGGGTGTATGTTCCCGCGATCAACAGGAAAATGTTTGAGTGATCGATACGCTTCAGGACGACCTTGGTAACTGGCCCCCAGTTGAAGCGGTGATACAGGGCAGAGTTTCCAAACAGCAAAACAGAACTAGCGAAGTAGATCGCCGCAGCAGTTTTGGCTTGCCAGCCGTCGGAAAAGACAATCAGCAGAACTCCGGCAGCGATTACGAACGGTAACACTCCGGTATGAATCCACCCTCTCCAGCTCGGCCGGAAATCGTCTTGAGTGACGGAGCCCTTGAGCCCGTTGAGTGGTATGTGAAGAGGGTCCGGAGAATCTGACTTTGCCATGTTCTTAAGGCTAAGGCATCGACTTGTTTCGGGTAGCATTAAAAATGTGCAAAATTTGCTATACGGCCTTTATTCCAAAGTTCTTGAGCGGAACCTGAGCAAAGAGGATATGCCCAAACACATTGGCGTGATGGTTGATGGAAATCGACGTTGGGCCAAAGTCCAGGGCTTCGAGGCAGCCGGCCAAGGTCACGCGGCCGGGGCAAAAAAGATTATCGAGTTTTTATTATGGTGCTCCGATCTGGGCGTGAAGCACGTGACTCTGTACTTGCTTTCCACCGACAACCTCAAGGGAAGAACTAGTCAAGAGCTGACCGAACTTCTGGATATCATCGTTTCAATGAGCGAGGAGTTGGCGGATATTGGGCTCTGGAAATTGCAAATGGTAGGTGATAAAGAGGCACTTCCTGCGTCAGCGATTGGGCGTTTAGAGGCTGTTGAAAAAGCGACCAATAGTAATTCTGGAACGCATGTGAACCTTGCGATCGCTTACGGGGGGCGTAAGGAAATAGCAGATGCCATGCGGGATATATTGCGGAAGCATTCAAAAGACGGGAGTACCGTTGATCAGCTTGCTGAGGTAATGACCCCGGAGCTGATTGCGGAGCATCTCTACACCGGCGGCCAGCCAGATCCCGATTTGCTAATTAGAACCAGCGGTGAACAGCGCCTAAGCGGTTTCTTGCTTTGGCAAAGCGCCAATAGCGAGTTTTACTTTGCAGAGGCTCTTTGGCCAGATTTTCGGAGAGTCGATTTTCTGCGGGCGCTTCGAGACTTTCAAGGCAGGCATCGCCGCTACGGAAGTTAGCAATTAGTTAGGTGAACGATTTGATTTCCGGCGTGTCTTTTTACGACTTGCGAAAAACGCAGGTCTAGATTTAGAAAAAGGTTCACACCGATAGGAGCTAAATTGGCAAATACCTCAGGCCCCAGGACGAATTCGAAAAACAAAGCCGGAATTGAGCCTGAGGCGGTGAGCCCAAGAGCCAAGAAAACCAAGGAACACACACCAACCGCTGTAAGGACATTCGTCCTTGACACCTCTGTGCTGTTATCCGACCCCAAAGCAATGTTCAGGTTTGCCGAACACGAAGTTGTTTTGCCAATCGTGGTTATCAATGAGCTTGAGAAAAAACGGAACGATTTAGAGATTGGGTTCTTCGCAAGAAAGGCGCTGCGCCTTCTGGATGACCTTCGAAAAAAGCACGAGCGACTTGATTTCCCTGTTGAAGTAGGCGACGGCGGTACCCTGAGGGTAGAGCTGAACCACATTGAGCAAAGCATTTTGCCAACGGGGTTTCAGTTGGGGGACAACGATTCCCGCATTTTGGCCGTAGCGGCAAACCTTCAAAACGAGGGTTTCCAAGTGACGCTCGTCTCCAAGGATCTTCCGATGAGAGTAAAAGCCTCATCTATCGGCCTGAACGCTGAGGAGTACCTTCACGAGCTGGCAACCGATGAGTGGAGCGGTATTGCCGAGGTGTCGCTTTCTGGCGATGACATGGCAAACCTCTACGACAACGAGGAATTAGTCCATGAGTCGGCCAAGGAGTTGCCGATGAACACTGGTCTGGTTCTGGTCTCTGAAAGAGGAAGTGCCCTGGGTCGAGTTAGCGAAAACCGCACTATCCGTCTAGTCAAGGGCGATCGAGACCTTTTCGGTCTTCATGGCCGCTCGGCAGAGCAAAGGCTTGCCATTGATTCACTGCTGGACCCGGCAATGGGCATCGTGTCTCTGGGGGGACGCGCGGGAACAGGAAAGAGTGCTTTGGCTTTATGCGCGGGCCTAGAAGCAGTTTTGGAAAGACGCCAACACAAGAAGATAATGGTGTTCCGCCCACTCTACGCCGTGGGTGGTCAGGAGCTAGGCTACCTGCCCGGCTCCGAGGCCGAGAAAATGAACCCCTGGGCCCAGGCAGTTTTTGACACCCTCGGGGCGCTGGTTTCTAAAGAGGTAATCGAAGAAGTCATGAATCGTGGAATCCTCGAGGTTTTGCCGCTTACTCACATTCGCGGTCGATCGCTCCACGACACCTTCGTAATCGTCGATGAAGCACAGTCGCTTGAGAGGAACGTTCTACTGACAATGCTCTCTCGGATTGGTCAAAAATCCCGCGTTATTTTGACTCACGACGTGGCTCAACGCGACAACCTAAGAGTTGGAAGGCACGACGGAGTTGCGTCCGTTGTAGAGAAGCTAAAAGGCCAGTCAATCTTCAGTCACATAACTTTGACCAGGTCCGAGCGAAGCGAAATTGCAGCGCTAGTAACCGAGCTACTTGACTAACACCTGGGGATAACCCAGAACGGCTCAAGCAGTTTGGTTCTAGCTTGTGGTGATGCCCGCAGGTTATTTATCTTTGGTTCCGATAGCACTCATTGCTGCTCTCGCCATCCCACTGTCGATCACTGATATTAGAGAGCACCGGCTTCCAAACAGGTATACCTACTTTTTGATCGCCACTGCTACTGCGGGAACATTGCTTGGCAGCCTCCTTGAGGCTCTGTGGGTGGATTTTGCGGCTGGCATTGCCCTTGGGGTGGTAACTGCTCTTGTCGGCTACCTGCTGGCTAGATTCGGCGCAATCGGCATGGGCGACGTAAAACTGTTGACCGCGATGCATGTTTGCCTAGGTTGGCATTCGCCGGTTCTAGTTTTATTTTCTCTCAGTCTTAGCTTGGCTCTGGCAAGCTCAATCAGCCTTATTGGTTTAGTGATGGGAAAACTAAACCCCCGAACGCTAATACCGTTGGGTCCCTATTTACTCATTGGGTTTTTAGTCGTTTCATATTCACCGGTGTCGGCAGTGATTACTGGGGAGGCCTCGTCATAGGTAGCACTGCTAGCAGTTGGTCGAGTTGCTCGAGGCTCAGTGTGTCGCCGTCGACATACCCCAGATCAAGCGCAGCCTGTTTCACCGTGACACCGTTTGCCACCGCGTGCTTGGCAATCTTTGCGGCCGCTTCGTAGCCGATGACCTTATTCAGCGGCGTGACTATCGCTGGTGATGATTCTGCGAGTGCCTTGGCTCTATCCTGATTCACCAGTAAGCCGTCGATTGTTTTGTCGGCGAGTACGCGCATTGAGTTTGAAAGCAGCCTGATTGACTCCAGGAGGGCGTTTCCCATGACTGGGATAGCAACGTTCAGCTCGAAGTTTCCACTTGCGCCGGCCCAAGTGACGGTCGCATCATTTCCAATTACTTTTGCGCAAACCATTAGCACGGCCTCCGGGATTACCGGATTGACCTTGCCCGGCATTATCGAGCTACCGGGCTGAAGATCCGGAATCTGTAGTTCGCCGAGTCCAGTGTTTGGGCCAGACCCCATCCAGCGAATATCGTTGTTTATCTTAGTTAGGCTCACCGCCAAAACTTTCAGCGCACCGGATGCCTCCACTAGCGCGTCTCTAGCTCCCTGTGCTTCGAAGTGGTCGCGAGCCTCGGTGATCGGGAGGCCGGTTTCTTTGGCTAGATGGCTAATTATTGCCTGGGGGAAGCCCTTAGGCGTGTTTATGCCAGTGCCAGTGGCGGTCCCGCCCTGCGGGACTTCGCTGACTCTTGGCAGGGTCGCTTCAACTCGCTCGATCGCGTATCGGATTTGGGCTGCATAGCCAGCAAATTCCTGTCCAAAAGTAACCGGGGTCGCGTCCATCAAATGGGTACGGCCAGGCTTCACGAGATCACTCCATGCGGCTGCCTTCTTTTCAAGATGTCCGGCTAGGTAGTCAAGTGAGGGAAGGAGGTCTTTGATGAGCGCGCTAGTGATTGCGACGTGAACCGAGGTAGGAAATACATCATTGGAGGATTGCGACATGTTTACGTGATCGTTTGGGTGAACCTCGGACCCCAAGTGAGTCGTGGCCAGGGTAGCTAACACCTCGTTCATGTTCATGTTCGAACTAGTGCCACTGCCGGTTTGAAATACATCTACTGGGAAGTGCTCATGGTGTTTGCCGGCGATAATCTGGTCAGCGGCAAACTGAATTGATGTGGAAATACTCTCGTCGAGAATGCCCAGCTGGGCATTAGCTAGTGCTGCAGCTTTTTTGATGCGGGCCAGCGCAACTATCTGTTCTTTTTCTAATCTGGTTCCAGAGATTGGAAAGTTTTCAACCGCACGTTGAGTCTGAGCTCTGTAGAGAGCGTCTTTGGGAACTTTTACTTCGCCCATTGTGTCTTGCTCTATGCGATATTCCATCAATCTCTCGCTATCTGTCTAATTCGATTTTTCCACGATATTCGACGACGTGGACTTCACCAAGCTCTAGTTTGTACTGTGCTCCGACGATAGCAACTCGACCGGCCTTAATTGCATCTCTAATAACGGCAGATCTGTCGGCAATTTCTTGAACGGTGTCCTTGATGTGGCGGTTGGTGAATTCGTCGATTGACGTTTCTCCAAGTGCTAGGCCGCGCTCAATGGTAGGAGTAATTCGGTTAACAATATTGTGGATGAACTCGCCTTTTGCAGATAGCTTTCCTTCTTGAGCGGCCATGCCAGCCTTGATAGCCCCACATTGATCGTGGCCGAGTATCAGTATCAGTGGAACGCCGATCACTTCAACTGCGAACTCCAGGGAACCCAGAATTGTCTCTGCCAACACTTGACCTGCATTTCGAACAACGAATAAGTCTCCAAGCCCAACATCGAAGATCATCTCGGCCGCAAGTCTCGAGTCTGAGCAGCCAAAAACTGCTGCGAATGGTGTTTGCTCTCCTGCTAGCTCGCGCCGTTGTTCAGCGTCTTGATGCCTGTGCTCGGGGACACCGGATACGAAGTTCTTATTGCCCCGCACTAGCTTGCTCCAAGCTTGCTCGGAGCTCAGAACTTCGGCCATACGTTTCCTAGTTGAGTTCAGATGAAATAGCTTTTGCCAGCTTTTCAAAATCAGCTGTTACAGCTGTTCCATAGATTACAACCACGGAATTCTCAAGTCGGTGCAAAAGCGCATATTCAGTGGTCCCGGGAGGAGAAGACGGGTTTATTGTTGGCCATATTTCCCAGGTCAATCCCGACAGTTCAATTTGCCCGTCTTGGAAGTTACTGCTTAGTAAGTCGCTCTCCCAGGAGGGATTGGAATCATAAGCTTGAGAAAGTCCAATGTACTGGTTGTCCTCGGTCACGAATCCGACGTACCAACTGACAACTCCGAGGTTTGTCTCCAATCGTGCCGCGTTAGCCCACCAGTCCAAAGGGACCTCAGGGCTCAGGGCTTGCCGCCCGAGTGACTCTGAGGCTTCGATTGAGATTGTCTGGTAGTCCACCGCAGCAATTCGATTGCTGTCATCCCTTGGAACACCAAGATAGATTGCCGCCACCAGACCCGTGGTCACAATTAGCGAAAGGATTAAGTTTCTTATGGTTTGTTTGGCTCGGCGCTGCTCTGGGGTAAGGCTCACTTGGTCTGACGCTCCTTGGAGGCTTTGTCTAGTTTCTTGCGGGCTCCACTCAACCACTCTTCGCAGTGCTTAGCCAAAGCCTCACCACGCTCCCACAGGGCCATTGAGGACTCTAAGCTCACATTCTGCTGCTCTAGTTGCTGAACGACTTCCTGAAGCTCGTCCCTGGCCTGCTCGTAGCTCAGTGAACTAATTTCTTTTGACATCTCTCTCCCTAACATCATCTACTGTTGCTGAAATTTCCTGGCTGGCTGAAATGACACTAAAGGCCTCGCCTTTTTTTGCTTTGTTGATTACCTTGCCATCGGCCGAAGTTATCACCGCGTAGCCGCGTTCCAAAGTCAATTGCGGCGATAGGGATCTAGCGCGAGCATGTAACTGCTCAACCTCAGCAGTGCTCCGCTCAATTCGGAATCCCAAGATTTCAACAAGCCTTCTGGTTGCCTGGGTCAAAATCTCTTGTTGGTTATCAACGAAACCGAATGGAGATGCCAGAACGGGCCGGGACCTCATCGAGGTAATGCTTTGCTGCTGGTTTTCAACCAGTGACGACATTCGAAACCAAATTCGTTCCGCGGCATTGGAGAGCTTGGAAAATTCTTCTGCGATGTCTGGGACAACTCTTTTAGCGGCATCAGTAGGCGTTGATGCTCGGAGGTCCGCAACTAAGTCTAAAAGTGGCTGGTCATTTTCGTGGCCAATCGCGCTGACAATCGGTGTTTTGGCTGCGGCAGCAGCCCGCACCAGGCGCTCGTCGCTAAAAGGGAGGAGATCTTGGAAGCTTCCACCGCCACGGGCGATAATTATTACGTCCACATCAGGCATTATGTCCAGTTGCTCAAGAGCCAAAATGATTTCTGCCACTGCTCGATCGCCCTGAACTAGTGTGTTTATCACTTCGAAATCGACTTCGGGCCAGCGCAGCCGGGAGTTTTGAAGGACATCCTTCTCGGCGTCAGATTTTGCCCCGGTGATGAGACCAATTTTGTTTGGCAAAAAAGGGAGAGGCTTTTTTAGCCCCGCATCAGTTAGGCCCTCGGAGATCAGTTGAAGCTTCAGTTTTTCGATTCGCTCAAGAAGCTCTCCAAGTCCAACCTTGTGCATCTGGATAACGCGCATCGTTAGCTTGCCGTTTTTCGGCCAGAACACCGGTTGTACGAGTGCTACTACTCGGTCCCCTTGGCTGAGCCCAGAAGCTATCTCAGCTCCGGAGCTTGCAAAAGCGTGTATTTCAATTGAATTTTCAATGTCTAGATCACGGATTGACCCAAACATGTTCGTGCCACGCTCGGTGAAGGACTGCAGTTCTCCCTCAATCCAGACTCTCCCAAGTTTCTCAATCCAGTCTTTGAGTGATTTAGATAGAGTGGCAACCTGCCAGGGGGAATGCTCAGTGCTAACTTTGGATTGCAACTCATTACCAACTGCTTGCTCCAAACTGACCTCCTTGCTGGGGTTTGTAGAATTGAATGGTGACTGTTATCAACAATACCGACCTAAAAGACACTGGATCGAACAAGAAGGTTCTCCTAGCGGCGCCGAGAGGCTACTGCGCAGGAGTAGACCGAGCGGTGATCGCGGTCGAGAAGGCTCTTGACCACTACGGAGCACCGGTTTATGTTCGTAAGCAAATAGTCCACAACAAACATGTCGTTCGCTCCTTGGAGCGTCGTGGAGCAATTTTTGTGGAAGAAGTCGATGAGGCCCCCGAGGGTTGCGTCATGATTTTCAGTGCTCACGGAGTTTCTCCAGCGGTAGTTGCGATGGCCGAATCTAGGAACCAACAAACCATCGATGCTACCTGTCCGTTAGTAACCAAGGTCCACCGCGAGGTTCAACGTTTTGAAAAAGAGGGTTACGACATTCTTTTGGTTGGCCACGAAGGTCACGAAGAGGTTGAGGGAACCGCCGGTCAGGCTCCAGGCATCGTTCAGTTAATTGACGGCAATGACGACATTGCAAAGGCAAAAGTGAAAGATCCGAGCAAGGTCATTTGGCTTTCTCAAACTACGCTGTCGGTCGATGAAACCATGGAAACTGTTCTAAAGATTCGCGAGAGGTTCCCGCTCTTGGAGAATCCACCCAGTGATGACATCTGTTACGCCACCCAAAACCGTCAGGTAGCCATCAAGAAAATAGGCGCCGATTCTGATCTTGTGATTGTCGTCGGATCGGCAAATTCTTCAAACACCGTCAGGCTTGTGGAAGTTGCTCTTGAGGCAGGGGCAAAAGCCGCCTATCGAGTCGACTTTGCATCAGAAATTGAAGACTCCTGGTTCGAGGGCGTTGCAACAGTTGGAGTGAGTTCGGGCGCATCAGTACCTGAAGAGCTTGTTTCGGACGTACTCGACTACCTCGATGAGAAGGGTTTTGGCAACGTTTCGACTGTTACGACTGCCGAAGAAGACATCCAGTTCTCGCTTCCAAAAGAGCTTCGCAAGGAGCTAAAGGGCGCAGGTCACGACACGTCGAACAAAAAGCGCTAAGAACCCCTAGGGAAGCTTTTTAGAAAACTACCAGGCGGACTTGCCGGCAGAACCCAACTGTGTGGCAGCCTGAATAACTCGAGATGCCATTCCTGCCTCTGCGGCAGCTCCCCAGTTCCTGGGGTCATAGAGCTTCTTGTTTCCAACTTCGCCATCGATGCGCAAAACCCCATCGTAGTTTTTTAGCATGTGGTTGACCACTGGACGGGTGAATGCGTATTGGGTGTCGGTGTCGATGTTCATCTTGATTACACCGAATGAAACGGCATCGGATATCTCTTTGTCAGTTGATCCGGATCCGCCATGGAAGACCAAGTCAAACGGATTCTCTTGTCCGTATTTCGCCCCTACTTCACGCTGTATTTCCTCGAGTAACTCAGGTCGCAGGTGGACGTTGCCCGGCTTATACACACCGTGAACGTTGCCAAAAGTTAGTGCCGACAGGTATCGCCCTTTTTGGCCCATACCCAGTGCTTCTATCGTCTTGATTCCATCTTCCACAGTTGTGTAGAGGTGCTCGTCGATTGCACCCTCAACGCCGTCTTCTTCGCCGCCAACCGCGCCTACTTCAATTTCAAGAACTGCTCCCACGTTGTGGGTTTTCGCAAG
>CAJXOD010000030.1 GCA_913057795.1 uncultured Aquiluna sp. | reverse complement strand
ACGTTTAGGGCTGGATAGGCAAAGCCTCCGGCTTTGGCGCGGTTCAGCATTTCAGAATATTCGTTGGAAGTTACGACTGCCATGATGTTTGCTCCTTAGGGCTTTGCTGGCTCACCGAGAAGGTGATTTCGGTCTGGATTTTGGTCAACTGTCGCCGAAACAAGATTTTCAATACTTTGGAGCCCACTGGTAGGTTGTTGGACTTTCGCCGCACCCCATTGAACCGCCGCCGAAATACCTTCGGCGATGTCGAACCCGACGCCGTAAGCGGTTTCGTCAGCCGGATGCGTGGCCAGTGCCGCAAGAAACCCGGCAATGGTCGAGTCTCCAGCTCCAACGGTGTTGATGACCTTCACGGGAGCTGTGCGGGCATGTATGGCGTGCGAGCTTGTTACGGCAAGTATTCCGTCGACGCCCAGCGAAGCCATCACACAGTCGATTCCCCAGCCATTTAGTTGGCGGGCGGCATCAATTACGTCCCCGAAAGTACTGAGCTCTCTTCCGACACATTCGGCTAGTTCGTGAGCGTTGGGTTTCATAATTGTGGCGCTACCATTTTGAGCCCAGAAACGAAGTGCGGGGCCGGAGGTATCAAGTACAACGCGAACATCGAGTTTTTTTGTTAGATCAAAGAGCGGCTGAAGATCTATCGCCTTGCCTGTTTCCAGTATGTCTGGGTGAGCCCCAGCAACGACTAGCCACATGGCGCCGCTTGCGACCAAGGTTTCCTCAGTGAGCCTCAGGACGTGATCCCAGTCCGCTTGCTTTAGGGGTCTTGGGTTTTCATTAATTTTTGTGGTCGGTCCGTTTTCTTCGACGATTGTAGTTGAGACACGAAGTGTTCCTTCAACCCAAAGCGGCGTGAGAAATTCAGAACCGGTGCGCTCCAGAACTCCAGTGTCCGCATCACCGATTGGGACGATTCCAGGGGCCTCTATATTCGCAAGTCTCAGGGCTCTGGAAACGTTGATTCCCTTGCCGGCTAACTCTTCGCCCACTCGGGTAGCACGGTTTACGCCACCGGGTTCAAGGTTGTTCACGAAGTAGGTTCTGTCAAGAGTTGGCGCAGGTGTAAGTGTGACTATGGAGGTATTGCCTGCCATGGTTACTCCTTGAAGGTGGGGTAGTAAAAACTGAGATTCCACTCACATCTTTGTAGGCGCGTCCTCAACACTATAGCGATAAGCGCTCAGTCGTCCGAAAGCTCTTTGGCCGTCATTGCGGTTGGAGATTCTTCGATTTGCTTGGGTTCGGTAATCGAATCAATTCCCAGCTCATTTTCGTCGAGATCATTTAGCTTCCTGGCAGTCACCAGCATTCTGGACTCCAAGCTGGAGACGAAGGCGTTATAGGACTTCACCGTTGAGGTGAGTTTGTTGCCAAGGTCTGAGGTGAGAGTTGCAAGTTTTCCAACTCGCTCATAGAGCTCCCGGCCCAGTTTGATCATTGAGCGAACCTGGGACTCATCCGCATTTTGGCGCCAAATGTAGTTGATTGTTTTGAGAACGGAAAATAGCGAAACCGGAGATGAGAGCGCAACATTTTTCTTGAATGCGTACTCCATCAGGGCAGGGTCTGAATCCAGAGCGGCAGAAAGCAGAGATTCGCTCGGCAGAAAGCAGATTACGAAATCCGGAGATGAATCCAAGCCAGTCCAATAGGCCTTGCTGCCCAAGTCGTCAATGTGTTTTCTTACTGCGGCCACGTGGTCCTTAATGAGCCGGTCCCGCCTGCTGGCTTCTTCGCCAGTTGCAAGTTCCGAGATAGCGCTGGCTTCTTGATAGGCGCTGAATGGGACCTTTGAGTCAATAGCTAGAGACTTGCCTCCGGGAAGGTTTATGACCATGTCGGCTCGACCGATTCCGGTGTCGGTTGATATCGTTGCCTGCTCGGAAAAGTCGGCATGCTTTATTAGACCCGCAAGCTCAACCAGCTTTCGAAGCTGAGTCTCACCCCAAACGCCTCGAAGGCTGTTTGAGCTAAGCGCTTGGGAAAGTTGCTGGGTCTGCTTTCTAAGGTTCTCATCGGTTTCGATGGCGGTTCTAAGTTGCTCGGAGATGGAACTGAATTGCTCGGTTCGCTCTCGCTCCAGGCGTTGGACAACATCTTGCATTTGTTGAAGCTGCAGCTTTACTGGTCCAAGCTGGACTAAAACTTTATTTTCCTGGTCTTGCTGATGAGCCTGAATTGCGGAGGCTTGGTCGGCCTTGAGAAGCTGAGCTCGCAGCTCCTTTTCTGTTGCCTCTAGGCCGGCCAGCTTGCTTCCAAGTTCTGGATCAGAGCCAACGATTTTTCGCTTCTGGTATCTGATGCCGAATACGGCTCCAATGATTAGGCCGAACAGTAGGGCGCTGACGCCTGCCCAAATGGCCGTGCTGCTCGCAATAAGTCCAGTTTCCATGCTCACAAGTATTGCAGTGGGGTCAGACTAATAAGGTCTTAAAACGCTGCTTGGTTTTGATTAACAACTCATCCAGAGAGCCCACCTCGTGCCGGTTGGCCATATCCAGCGCAATTCTTGCGCAGGCGTCGGCATCTGCCAGTGCATCGTGGTGAGCAAATTCTTCGTGCCCTATCGCGTAGGCGACCGCGTTCAGACGGTAGCTGTCTAAGTTGTAGGTTTTCCTGGCCATGTGCAACGTGCACCCGTAGCTCAAGTTCGGAAGATCAAATGACACTGCCGCGGCCGAAGCTCGAAGCACGCCCATGTCAAAAGCGGCATTGTGCGCCAGAAGTGGTAACCCGTCGGTAAAAAGTAACAATTCTGGAAGCACTTCCTCCCAATCAGGAGCATCGGCTACATCCTCCGGCTTGATTCCGTGGACCCGGATGTTCCCTTCGTGGAACCAGTTGTTTGGAAAAGGTGGTCGAAATAACATCGACAGTGTCTCGATTATTTGGCCATCGGTAACCTTCACCAGGCCAACTGCGCAGGGGGAAGCGGGCGAGGAATTAGCTGTTTCAAAGTCAATGCTTATGAATTCCATGGCCACACATTAAGTATGAGGCAATAAGCTTTGCCGGTGGCCCTAACTATCGGAATCGTCGGCTTGCCCAATGTTGGCAAGTCCACCCTGTTCAACGCACTGACTAAGAACAACGTCTTGGCGGCGAATTACCCATTCGCCACAATTGAACCCAACATCGGCGTTGTGAACCTTCCAGACCTGCGCCTCAAGAGGCTGGCAGAGATATTTGGTTCGGAGCGAATCCTTCCAGCAGCGGTTTCTTTTGTTGACATCGCAGGAATCGTCAAGGGCGCATCAGAGGGTGAAGGTCTCGGAAATAAGTTTCTGGCGAACATCCGAGAGGCAGATGCAATCGCTCAGGTAGTCCGTGGATTCGCCGATAGTGACGTTATTCACGTCGAGGGCAAAGTTGATGCTGGTGGAGACATCGAAACAATCAACACCGAATTGATTCTTGCCGACATGCAAACTCTCGAGAAGGCAAGGCCAAGACTTGAAAAAGAAGTCAAGGGCAAGAAAGTCGATCCGTCGGTGCTCGTAGTAATCGATGAAGCAATGGCTTGCCTAAACGGCGGGACACCGCTGTCGTTGTCAAGTATCGACTTAGAGCCGATTCGAGAGCTCGGCCTGCTGACCGCAAAGCCAATTTTGTTCGTGTTCAATGTTGACGAGGAAGTTCTTGGAAGCCCGGAGCGGCTTCAGGAGCTGGCCAACCTAGTTAAGCCCGCGGAAGCGGTGTTCTTGGATGCCAAGGTCGAATCGGAGCTCATCGATCTGTCTCCGGAGGAGGCTAACGAGTTACTTGCGTCGCTCGGGCAAAACGAGTCGGGTCTTGACCAGCTTGCACGAATCGGATTTGAGACTTTGGGACTTCAGACCTATCTAACTGCCGGGCCAAAGGAATCCAGAGCCTGGACAATACCAAAGGGTGCCAAGGCTCCCCAGGCTGCCGGCGTTATTCATACTGATTTTGAAAAAGGCTTCATCAAAGCTGAGGTTGTTTCTTTCAGCGATCTAGACAGTGCGGGTTCCATGGCTCAGGCTAAATCACTCGGCAAGGCCAGAATCGAAGGCAAGGATTACACAATGCAGGACGGCGATGTTGTGGAGTTCCGCTTTAACGTTTAGCCAGATCTAAAAATTACTCTGATCAGGCGTCTAGTGGATACGACGACATCCGCCGATACGAGTGCAGGCTGCTTAGAGCATCGCCGCCAAATCTCCTCCGATTGATGGGTAAACGGCGGTAGTCGACCTCAACTGTTTCGTGGTCAGGCCGTGTTTCATGGCCAAGCTAATGGTGTTAGCAACTTCGGAATAGTGGTGACCGAAGAGATGAGCGCCGATGATGAGGTCCGTGTTTTTGTCAATCAGGATCTTGGTCGCCCCGGCTGTCTCTCCAATCCGGTAGTTCGAATACCAGCCACTGGTATCGGAGTAGCGCACGTCGACGTTGAAGCCTTCCGCGCGGGCGTCATGCTCGAGCATGCCGACTCGCACGAGTTCGGGAATTGTGAAGACGGCAGCGGGTATTGCCCGATAATCCGGTGTGACTGTGCCGGATTTCAGTATGTTGGACGCGGCGACCTGAGCCTCAAACACGGCGACCGGTGTGAGCGGCATCCCTGGAGTATCCGCAGAATCTCCCGCCGCGTAAACATGAGGGTTGGTGGTGCTTTGCAGGTGGCCTGCAACGCTGATGCCCTTGGGGCTGTAGGCGATGCTGCCGGCATCAAGGCCCATTCGGGTGAGATCCGGAACACGCCCAGCACCGTGCACGACGAGGTCAGTATCGATCGTGGCTGTCTCCCCACCGCGTTCCACAGTGATCCGAAAACCCTGGGGAATCTTCACCACGCTGGCGATCGTCGTGTTGCGCTGGACGGCAACGCCGGCGGTTTCGCCGCGCTCCAGGAGAAGTTCGACGAGGTCGGGGTCGAATTCTTGCAGCGGGATGTCACCACGGTCGAGGATCACGGGGGAGCTTCCCGCACGCGCTGCGATGTGAGCAAACTCAAAGGACACGAGGCCACCGCCGATGAAAGCGATCCGGGGTGGCAGATTCGGCAGATTCAGGAAGTCAGTGCTGTCGATGAGATGCTCATGCCCGGGAAAGTCGAGTTCGCGAGGCCGCGCGCCGGTCGCGATAAGGATGTTGCTCGCCTCATAGATCTTGCCGTCGATGTCGACGTGCGTGTCGTCCGTGAACGCCGCCACTCCATGGAGCGTGGTCACGCCCTGTGAGCGAAGGCTCTCTTCCATATTTTTCGGAACTGGGTCGGTGAAGCCGTGTTTGTGCTTCATCAAGTCAGCCCAGTTGATGCCGAATTGATCACCTTCAATGCCTTTGCCACTAAACATACGGGCGGCATCAACGATTTCTGCGCCGCGGCGAAGGATTTTCTTCGGGTCGCATCCCCGAAGGGCGCAGGTTCCTCCGTATGGAAGTGCATCGACGATAGCGACGCGCCGGCCCTGCGAGGAGCTCTTTGTTGCGGCGGACATTCCGGCCACTCCTGCGCCGATTACGAGTAAGTCGAATTTTTCGGTCATGATTCCATCATTGCATAGCCATGCGATTTGGTGGAGTTTCGCCTTAGCGCTTAGCGAGTAGTTGGAATCTAATTAGCTGCTTGGTGCATCTTTGGGCCTGCTGCGTTGCTTTCGGCCTTTTACTAAACCGACCTCGTATGAGGTGACAGCAATGATGGTGACGGCAAGTAGCGGCAAGACGAACCAGAGCATGACAATTGTGAAGCCTTGGGCCGCATCGTGCTCGGTTGATGCGAGCACGAGATAGAGGGTGTAGGCAGCGTAGAGTGCCACAAACATCACGCCTTCCCAGCGAGCAATGATGAAGCCAGTGAATGCGATTGGTAAAAGTGCAACTGCCGCCGCGAGCATCAGCGGGAGATCAAGCGCAATTGCAGCTGAGGGCACCGGAATGCCCTGGCCGAAAATAATGGCTGGCAGACCAAGCACTACACCGATGTTGAAAAGATTACTGCCGACAATGTTTCCAACCGCCATGTCTCGCTCGCCGCGCCTGAGGGCGATGATCGAGGTGGCAAGTTCCGGCAACGAAGTGCCCAGGGCGACAACGGTCAGTCCAATAACCAGGCTGCTCACGCCTAGCCCCGTAGCAATATTCACGGCTCCCGAAACCAGCAACTGAGCTCCAAGAACCAATAATCCAACCCCGACTGCAAGTAATAGTGCGGCCAGCCACATGGATGTCGGCTTGCTATTACCCGGTAGCTCATTTGGTTGATGATCCGGCTCGGCGGCAGTGCGCTTGCCAATCAAAATGCTCATGATTATGTGGAAAACTAGAACAGCAAGTAACAACATCCCATCAAAGATGCTGATTCTTCCATCTAGGCTCACCAGCACAAGCAGTAGCGAGAGACCGACCATTACCGGAATATCGAACCTAATCAGCTGACGCTTTATGACCAGCGGGCTGATGATCGCCGATATTCCAAGAATCACCAAAATGTTTACGATGTTGCTTCCGACGACATTGCCCACCGCGAGGTCGGGTTCTCCATCCAGAACAGCGCCAACCGTCACTGCCAGTTCAGGGGCAGAGGTTGCGGCAGAGACAACAACCAGACCAATCACCAGTGGCGATAATCCAACTTTGGAGGCCAAAGTTGATGCGCCACGAACAAGGGCTTCGCCTCCCGCTATAAGAAGAATGAGGCCGGCAATAACCATCACGATGTCGGAAATATTCACTTTGGTAGCTTACGCTTCTGCGATTCCGGTTATTGCCAACTCGACTCGCTCATTCAGATAATCTTCTAGCGGTCGAAGGTCAGAGTCTGAAGCAGTCGACATCCAGCGGACTAGGAGTTGCTGAGTACGAACCCCGTCGACAACTACTTCTCTTAGCACTAGCGGCCCATTTTCTTTTGCCAGTGCCTCTAGGTCGTCTATTGGCAATCGACGAGGGTCAATCAAAACAGCGCTGTCCTCTGGGAACTTAGCCGCCAGAAGTTTCCTCCTCAGCTCTACTCGCTCCTGAGCGCTCTGAGCTTGATGGCCCGGCAAAACCTTGAGGCTCGCTCTGATTATCAAGCCTGGTTCAAATACATCCCCATGAGTGGTGACCACAAGAGCACCAAGCAAAAAGCCCTCGCCGGCCCTCTTGTAGGAGGCGGAGAGCGGGAAAGCCCCAAGAAGCCTGCGAGCAGGCGTCGATACTGCAAGCTGCTCAGGGTTGGCGCCAGCAGCCGACAGTTGGTTCGCTACCGAAGTGATTAAGTTTCTAGTTTCAGCGATCACCGAGTTCAAATCCATTGCTATATCGTGCCCTTCTAGTTGCTATCTAGCAAGCAATGCCCCAATTGGCCCTGGGGCCATAGTGTGAAATTCGAGATTTCGCTTGGAAGAGCCAAGCTTGGGCAGGTAAGCATTTTGCAAAATTAGCGAGTTAGACTTCACTCCGTGACCTCGACCATAATCCGCTTATCAGTCTCTGACGATATCGTCAGTTGGTTTGATTCAGTCGGTCCAATCCTCTTCTACACGGTTGTTTTTGGTCTCGTGTTCGCCGGAACCGGTTTGTTCATTGGTGCCTTTATTCCTTTTATAACTGGGGATTCTCTGGTATTTGCCGCTGGCTTGGTTGCGGCAGCCAACGCTGATTCAATCAATATTTTTGTCATGGTTATTGGGGTCGGCATAGCCGCTTGGCTCGGCGATCAGGTTGGCTACACTCTTGGTCGGCACTATGGACGCCCTTACCTCGATAATCGTCAGGGCAAATGGTTACAAAAAGCCATCATCAAGTCAGATCAGTTTTACGATCGTTACGGCTGGTGGTCAATTGTTGTTGCAAGATTTGTGCCCTGGGGAAGAGTAATAATGCCTGCCCTAGCAGGCATTAGCAAGATGGATTACTACAAGTTTTTTAGTGCCAATGCTGTTGGTGCGGTCGTCTGGGGATCGGGCTTGACCATCGCCGGTTACTTCACTTATTCGATCCCGGGCGTGAGGTCAGCGGTCTACATAATTGCGCTTGTTGTGATCACACTCAGCGTTATTGCTGGAGTTCGGACTTGGCGGGCTAACCGGGTTTAGTTTTCCACCGTAATCTCGCATAACTTAATGGTTTGTTCTTGCTCGTAAAACTCATCTTCTTGAATGGACCAAGCCGCCCAATATGAGTCAAACTGCCCCTGATCTCTTGCTGAGAATCTCGTCTTCCTTTGGCCTGCGTCACTCTCGATCCAGATGGTCAGGTCCGCTAGTTCGCTAGATTCCTTGGACACAGAGCCGCAGCCCTCCGCAAGAACTAAATTGCCGCCCTCAAAACTGCGCCAACCATTCGCCGGTTCGTTTGACGTGCCTCTTCTGCCTAATTCCCAGTCCCAGACTTGCCAAGCCGCCTGCTTTCCGGCCGCAATTGGCTGAAGAATGCTTCGGTTTAGATAGGTCGACCCTGCCCTGAGGCCATCCCAGCCCGGGTATAAATCGTCCATGTGGATTAGCTTGGGGAGTTGCTTCTCGGATCGAAAAATCAAGTCTGCGAGCTGGCCGGTAAAGCGCGACTTTCCGGATCCGGCTCTGCCGTCAATCAGAACTATGGCTGTGTTTTTTGTATTCATAAGAACATCAAGCTTGGAGTGAACCGAAACAAGGGCCTCTTCGTAGCTAAGCAAATTTCGCGGCATATGGTGAGTTTAGGCGGAATTCCCGTAAGCTTAGAAAGGCTATTCCAGCCTCCTCAGAATTTTCCCAACCCAAGGTCTATATAAAAATGAAGAACAACGCGCTCAGGAACCTAGCCATCGTGGCCCACGTGGACCACGGTAAGACTACTTTGGTGGACGCCATGTTGCGCCAGACTGGCTCTTTTGCCTCTCACGGGACGCAGGGCGAGCGCGTCATGGACTCCGGCGACCTTGAGCGCGAAAAGGGAATTACGATCCTGGCCAAGAACACGGCGGTTCGCTATGAAGGGCCTGCAGCCAAGGGCGAGTCGATCATCCTAAACGTTATTGACACCCCGGGTCACGCTGACTTCGGTGGCGAGGTTGAGCGCGGTTTGTCAATGGTCGACGGTGTGCTGCTTCTAGTTGATGCATCAGAGGGGCCCTTGCCACAAACCCGTTTCGTGCTGCGCAAGGCACTTGAAGCCAGACTTCCCGTGGTGCTACTTGTAAACAAGACTGACCGCCCGGATGCCAGAATCGACGAGGTAGTTGAGGAAAGTCATGACCTACTTCTGGGACTTGCTTCTGATTTGAACGACACTATGCCGGATTTGGATGTCGATGCAATTTTGGATCTTCCTGTTATTTATGCTTCAGGCCGAGCTGGTCGAGCATCACTAAACAAGCCAGCAGATGGTCAGTTTCCAGACTCGGAAGACCTAGAACCTCTATTTGAGGCAATCTTGAAGTACATCCCGGCTCCTACTTACGAAGAAGGCGCACCACTGCAAGCCCACGTCACCAACCTTGACTCATCTCCATTCCTTGGTCGCCTAGCTCTGCTTAGGATTTTTAACGGTGAAATCAAGAAGGGTCAGACAGTTGCCTGGGCTCGTCAAGACGGAACCACTCAGAACGTAAAAATTACCGAGCTGCTTGGAACAAAGGCCCTGGAGCGTATGCCAATCGATAGTGCCGGTCCTGGAGACATCGTGGCTGTTGCCGGTATCGAGGACATCACCATCGGTGAATCACTTTGTGACCCGAATGACATCAGGCCGTTGCCGCTAATTACAGTTGACGATCCTGCGATCTCGATGACCGTTGGTATTAACACTTCTCCTATGGCCGGCCGCGTCAAGGGCGCCAAAGTCACCGCTCGTTTGGTGAAAGATCGACTAGATCGCGAGCTGATCGGTAACGTTTCGATTCAAGTTCTTCCAACCGAGCGTCCAGATGCTTGGGAAGTTCAGGGACGAGGCGAGCTAGCTCTAGCCATTCTTGTTGAGCAGATGCGTCGCGAGGGTTATGAGCTAACAGTCGGCAAGCCACAGGTAGTTACCAAGAAGGTCGACGGCAAGGTGCACGAGCCGGTTGAAGACCTGACCATTGACACCCCAGAAGAGTTCTTGGGTGCTGTCACGCAGCTTCTAGCCGCCCGCAAGGGCCGCATGGTCAACATGACCAATAATGGAACTGGATGGGTGCGAATTGAGTTCATGGTTCCATCACGAGGACTTATCGGATTTAGAACTGAGTTCCTGACCACAACCAAGGGTGCCGGTATCGCGAACGCACTGGCTGCGGGCTATGAGCCATGGTTCGGCCCAATTGTTACTCGACAAAATGGATCTATGGTTGCAGACCGAGCCGGTGTTGCGACGCCATTTGCGATGATCGCGCTGCAAGAGCGTGGATCATTCTTTGTTGAACCAACCAGTGAGGTCTACGCCGGAATGGTAGTAGGCGAGAACTCTAGGGCTGATGACATGGACATCAACATCACAAAGGAGAAGCAGCTCACTAACATGCGAGCTGCTTCTGCTGACAACTTTGTTGGCCTAACCCCTCCCAAAAAGCTTTCTTTGGAAGAGTGCCTGGAATTTGCTCGCGAAGACGAATGTGTTGAGGTCACGCCAGAAGCCACCAGAATTCGAAAGCTGGAGCTCGATCCAAACGTCCGTGCACGCCATGCTTCTTCCAGAAAGCGCGCTTCCGAAAGCTAGGCGATTTTGGAATCTATTGAATAGATTTCGGCGGGATCCTTTCGCGTTCTTATAGCTACTTCTCGCTCGACTATCTCTGCGCTCTGGTTTTCAGTTGTGCCTTGCTTGCCGATCGCAATTACGCAGATAACTTCCCGATTCTTGGCGCCGACTATGTCCGAGACGATCTGGTGATTGACGCCTCCCATGTAGTGAGCCTTGAGGCCCATAGCTTCGGTTTGGGTAACCAGCTGGCTCGCTGCCAGACCAACATCGAAAAAGGTACCACCTTGGTTTCTAGGTTCACCATCAAATTTTGTATCGGCCAGCAACACAGCATAGGCAGATCCCTGTGGAGCCCAGGCTTGGTTGAATCCCATTAGTCCGGATTCTGACATTTTCGCAAATAGATCGGTTCCAGATCTTAGAATCACCACGTGCCAATTTTGATGGTTGCTACTTGAAGGGCTCCAGCGGAAGGCTTCGCCAAGGCTCGTCGCTTCGGCGTCAGACAGCTTGTAGCTTGAATCAAAGATTCTTGGGCTCCACCTGTTAGAGATAAGTGGGTGTAGGTCTGCGCTAGTTTGGGCAGTTTTTTCTATTAAAGGACTCATAATTACTACAACAGTACCCGGTTAGTCATTAGTCCCTTCGGACACTAACATTAGGGAGTGTCATCTCGAGGTTTGATTCTGTTCTCGATGGCTGGCCTATTCTGGGGCCTCCCATACTTCTTTATCGCACTTGCTCTAGAGAGCTTCTCAACACCCACGATTGTTTTTGCCAGGACTTTTCTTGGCGCGCTGGTTCTGATTCCTTACGCGGCTTTGACCGGTGGACTAAAGCCAGCACTGAGAGCCTGGCCTTATGTGGTGATGTTTGGACTTATCGAGATGGTGGGTCCTTGGTTTTTGATTACCGAGGCTGAGAAAAACATATCTTCCGGTCTTGCCGGTCTTTTGATTGCAACTGTGCCATTTTTTGCCGTAGCGGTGCTGGCTATTTTCCTAAAGGATCGTAAGGCTCTGCGTCCGCGCTCATTGGCTGGAATGCTAATCGGTTTCTTCGGCGTTGTTGTTTTAGTCGGAATCGACTCATTCTTGGGTGCAGTGAATCCGCTATTTGTGATGATGGTCATTCTGGCCGCCGTGGGCTACTCAATCGCACCGATTATCGCAAGCAGAAAGCTAAACCATGTTCCGAGTGCGGGGGTAATTGGTGTCAGCATGGCGATGGTTTCAATCATCTACGCGCCGTTTTCCTTGCCCGGCTTGGGCGACGAGTTGGCCGTAGCGACCACCTCTAGCATCTGGGCGATTATTGTTTTGGGGCTGGTGTGTTCGGCGTTGGCATTTGTGGTTTTCTTCATGTTGATTCAGGAAGTTGGGCCCGTCCGAGCCACTCTGATTACCTACGTCAATACTGCCGTAGCTCTAACACTGGGTATCGTGTTTTTGAACGAGCCGATCACCATCGGGTTAGCGGTTGGATTACCACTTATTGCTATAGGTCTTTACTTAGCCGGGGGCACTGAGAAAAAAAGAGAGATCCCAGAAACTCCGGCCTAACCAGAATTTCGAATGGGCTTCGGAAGCATTTCAGGAGCTAGATCAGGTATAGATCGTCTCCGGTAATGTTGAGCAATCTGGCATTAACACCGACCGCAACAGTCCCGGCTGGCATGTCCTTGGTAACTACAGCGTTAGCACCAACGGCACAGTCATTACCAATGCGAATATTGCCGATTAGTTTTGCTCCGGCACCGAGAATTACCCTATCTCCGACCGTGGGGTGGCGCTTTACAGGGTCCAAGGTTTTACCGCCGAGGGTAACGCCGTGGTACACCAATACATCGTCTCCGATTACTGCTGTTTCACCGATAACGACGCCGACGCCGTGATCAATAACGAACCGCTTCCCTATTGTTGCACCGGGGTGGATCTCAATGGCGGTGAAGAATTTAGCGTGGTTTGAAACCATTCTTGACAGCGTTCGGAGCCGAAGATTCCACAATCTGTGCGCCAGACGATACTGCCAAATCGCGTGGAGACCTGCGGACGTGAACCACAGCTCCCATGCACTCAATGTGGCTGGATCGCGCTCAAGTCCTGCGCGAATGTCTTCCCTAAAGCTCAAAGCTTGCTCTGGTATTCATCTTGCAGGTCGCGGTAAAGAGTTGAAGATACATAACGCTCACCAAATGAAGGAACGATCACCACTATTTGCTTGCCGGCAAACTCTGGGCGTGCTGCAACTTGGCATGCTGCCCACAGTGCAGCGCCCGACGAGATGCCCGCCAAAATACCTTCTTCGGCGGAAGTTCGCCTTGCAAATTCAAATGCTGTGGCGTTTTCGACGCTAATAACTTCGTCATAGCTTTTGGTGTCGAGTATTGAGGGGATAAAGTTCGGCCCAATTCCAGCCAGCGGGTGACCGGCTGCATCGCCTCCGGTCAACATTGGAGAAGAAGCCGGTTGAACAACGAAGCTTTTTATCTCTGGATTGAGTTCTTTCAGTCGCTGTGATGTTCCAGTAATGGTGCCGCCGGTGCCACTTCCCGCAACTAGGGCAGCGACTTGGCCATCGGTATCGGCCCAAATCTCCTCGGCGGTGGTCCTCCGGTGAATGTCGGGTCCGGCTTCATTGTCAAATTGGCGCATCATGACTGCGTTTTCGATTGTCCTACCCAATTCATCGGCCTTGGCAACTGAGCCTTTCATGCCCTCCGCCGCAGGAGTGAGTACTAGCTCCGCACCGTAGGCACGAATCAAGATTTTGCGCTCCATGCTCATGGAGTCCGGCATGACGATAATGGTCTTATAGCCGCGTGCCGCACCCACCATGGCCAGTGATATGCCGGTGTTTCCGCTAGTGGCTTCGATAAGTGTCCCGCCAGGCTTGAGCTCGCCTGATTTCTCTGCGGCGTCCACCATAGCGATACCCAATCGATCCTTCACTGAGGACGACGGATTGTAAAACTCAAGCTTGGCAAGCACGGTGCCCTTAGCGCCGTCGGTTACTTTGTTCAGGGTCACAAGAGGGGTGTTACCGAACACTTCGGTGATGTTGTTGTAAATACGCAAGAGATCAGTCCTAAAAGTCGAGGCTACAAGATTCTAACCAGAGTGGGGTGTGCATAAGTCCTTATTGCCGATTGTTACGTCTTGGGTATTGATTTGGCAAGAGTGGCTAAGTCAGAATCGGAGCGATCGCAAATACTGTTTGAATCGATGAAGAAACTCTCTATTGCTGTCCTCTTGGGACTCGGCGTTATTGGCATTGCTGGCTGCAGTATCCAAGAAGTGGCCTCCACTGCAGCTGATGCCGCTGCATGCAAGGCACTCAGCTCCACCTTGAGCGGCATCTCTGGTGCCTATGAGAAAGGCCTAGTTGACTCCGGCGTAATTACCCAGCTCGATTCGATTGTCGGAGAGCAGGTTGATTTTTTGCTCTCGACTGAATTGGCGGCCGACCTCGGTGAGCTTGCTAAACAACTAAGCCAATCAAGCCCTGCGCAGGGAACTTCGGACAAGGTCGCCGAACTAACCGCGAGTATCGCGGAAAAGTGCTCCGGATACGGCGTTGATTTTTCAAACTGACCGTGACATCACTTCTGGCATCAGTAACCTAAGAGCATGAATGTATCGCCTCCGGAACTGCACCCCGACCGTAACTTGGCACTGGAGTTGGTGCGAGCCACCGAGGCCGCGGCAATTCGTGCCTATCCATTCATTGGCAAAGGCGACAAGAATGCGGCTGACGGCGCGGCAGTCGATGCAATGCGAGCTTTCTTGGGGACCGTTAACTTCGAGGGCCTCGTAGTCATTGGTGAGGGCGAAAAAGATAACGCTCCAATGTTGTTCAACGGTGAAATCGTGGGAACTGGTAACGGCCCGAAGGTTGACATCGCCGTTGATCCAATCGATGGCACGTCACTGACGGCAGCCGGAAGGCAGAATGCTATTTCTGTCATAGCGGTTGCGGATCGTGGTTCAATGCTCGATGCTTCTACGATTTTTAAAATGGACAAGTTTGTGACCGGCCCAGCCGGAATCGGAGTCTGTGACATTAGGCAGTCAATGGATGAAAACCTCCGTGCTTATTCAAAAGTAACCGGCAAGCCAGTGGCTGAGATCCTGGTCGCAGTTTTAGACCGCGAATATAACGCTGAGCTCGTGGATGAAATCAGAAGTGCTGGAGCGGCGACCCGATTGCTTCGAGACGGCGATGTTGCCGGCGGCATTCAGGCCGCGAGAGAAAATTCGCGAATCGACATGTGCGTCGGTAAGGGAGGGTCGCCAGAGGCAATTATTACCGCCTGCGGCATTCAGGCCCTAGGCGGCCTTATTCAAGGGATTCTTGCTCCTGGCGACGAGGAAGAAAAAAAGCGCGGCCTCGATGCTGGCTTGAAGTTTGACTATGTTTATGAAACCAACGAAATGGTGAAATCTGACAACACATTCTTTGTTGCCACCGGGGTAACCGACGGCATGCTGTTCGCGGGTGTCAAAAAACTTGGCAAGACCATAATCACTGAGTCATTGGTGATTAGGGGGAGATCCGGAACTGTTAGAACTGTTTTGGCCGAATACAAGGCTGACCGCTGGCTCTAGTGGACCAGCTCGTCATCAACGAAGTGGTTTTTGGCAATTTGAATCCCCATCAAAGCACTAAATAAAGCAACCCCAAACAACATCCAAAGAGCAAATTCCCAGCCTCCGGTGATCACTCGGAAGACTCCTACCAAAAACACAATAATCGTGGTCATTGTGTAGCTCATTCCTTGCCCAAACGAGCTAACGGCGAGCACTGTGCTGCGCTCCCTCGACCGCAGGTTATAGA
>CAJXOD010000029.1 GCA_913057795.1 uncultured Aquiluna sp. | reverse complement strand
ATGGTAGGGCGTGCCGCTTCCAGTTCGGAAATATATGCCAGTACGAGATTTGGAGTTTCAAGAACCCGGTAGCGCTTGGTCGTCGGAAGTCCCCAATTCGCGAGCTTTTCATAAACCGCGCTCTGACTGGAAACGTCAGCGGACCAAACTCCAAAACCATGTACCAGCATTTTCAGTGGCCTAGTCGCCGAAACAGCCGGGTCTTTTTGACGAAGCGAACCGGAAGCGCTATTTCGAGGGTTAGCGAAGGGTTTGCCACCTTGGGAAACGATTCTGGCATTTAGTCTTGCAAAATCTTCAAGCTCAAAAAAAACCTCGCCGCGAACTTCGACAAGTTCTGGGTGATTCTGGCCTAGAAGTCGATGTGGGACACCCTGAATGGTCATCGCATTCTGGGTAATATCTTCGCCAACCTCGCCATCTCCCCGGGTGGCGGCTCTAATGAGCACTCCATCTTTGTAGGTCAAAGACACCGCAAGTCCATCGATTTTAGGTTCACACAAATAAGGCCCCGGACCGACCCTTTCGGCCCAAGCCTGAAAACCTTGCGAGTCAAAAACATTGTCTAGGCTCATCATCTTTTGCCCATGAACCACCGGATCGAACACACTGCCGGACCCAGACCCGACCTTGGTTGTTAGAGCATCCCCAGCGCCCATTGGCTCAAGTGCCTCTAGTTCTTTGAGTTCTTGTTCAAGTAGATCGTATTCACCGTCCGAAATAAGCGATTGGTCTTGTTGATAATAAGCATCTCGATATTTCTCAATCAGCGCTCTTAGTTCTTCGATTCTTATCGACTGACTAGGCACCAGTTGAGACCTTGCTACGGGTTTTATCTATCGTCATTTGGCCCAATACTCGCGTTCCAAGATAGATGACTGCAGTTTGTCCAGCCGGTACCCCGTAGAGCGGCTCATTCAGTTGCACATGCATCTGACCATCGACAATTGCCGCTGTGGCTGGAACAGTGTCTCCGTGAGCTCTTATTTGCACATCACAGTCAAAAGCATCTTCGGGATTTTCAGGCGCTTTCCCGCACCAGGTATAGCGAGCGCCGAAGAGATCGGAGACTTGCAATGCTTCTTCAGGTCCAACGACAATTTCCTTGGTTTTCGGCCTAATCTCCAGCACATATCTTGGCTTGCGGTCGACTGCTGGAGTTCCGATTCTCAACCCCTTGCGCTGCCCGATTGTGAAACCGGCGTGCCCGTCGTGCACTCCTAGCTGATTTCCATCGCTGTCCACAATCTTGCCCGGGTCAGTTGGTACGAAGTCCTTTAGCCACTCCCGGGTATCCCCCTCAGGTATAAAGCAAATGTCGTAGCTGTCCGGCTTATTTGCGACACTCAAGCCCCGAGCGGTAGCCTCCTGCCTAATCAAATCTTTAGACGCAGTCGCCCCTAGTGGGAACATAGAGTGAGCTAGCTGATTCGCGTTTAGCACTCCCAGTACATAACTCTGATCCTTCGCCATTTCTAAAGACCGGTGCAGTTCTAGGTTCCCTCCGGCATCCTCAATGATTGACGCGTAGTGACCCGTGCAAATTGCCTCAAAACCAAGTGATAGTCCACGTTCTAACAACGCTGAGAACTTGATGCGCTCATTACAGCGCATACAGGGGTTAGGGGTCCTACCGGCTTGGTATTCGGCCACAAAGTCATCGACCACGTCCAGCTTGAAGCGCTCTGAGAAATCCCACACATAAAAAGGAATGCCGAGCTTATTAGCCGCACGCTGGGCATCCATCGAGTCTTCTATTGTGCAGCATCCCCTGGAGCCAGTTCTAAGTGTTCCCGGCATCCTAGAAAGAGCCAAGTGAACGCCGATGACGTCGTGGCCCTGCTCTACGGCCCGCGCGGCAGCCACAGCAGAATCAACTCCGCCACTCATTGCCGCTAAAACACGCATGGCTACAAGTCTAATTTGCCATTGGGGGTTTATGCAGGAGTTGCCTGGAGGGCGACTGGATGGACTTGCGCTAAAGCAGTCAAAAATCGTTGAACGTCCTGGGATGTCGAAGTTCTACCAAGGGTCACCCGAACACACGCGGATGCCTCTAAGTGACTAAATCCCATACCCAGTAAAACATGAGAAGGACCTAGGACTCCAGCCTGACAAGCCGAACCGGCAGAGACACAAACTCCCTTTTGATCCAACAAAAACAACATCGCGTCTGACTGCGTTCCAGGAAAAACAAAGTGAGCGTTGTATGCAGCTCTATTGGCCCCCTGAGCTGTGATTATTGCGGAAGGAACGACCTCCATTACAGCCGCTTCCAGCTGGTCTTTTAGCGCACCTAAACGTGTCACTTCATGATCTAGTTCAGCGATGGCCTCTCTAGCGGCGGCGGCAAAGCTGGCGGCGAGCGGGTAATTCATGGTTCCGGATCGAAGCGAACGTTCTTGACCCCCACCGTGCACCAATGAAATGGGCTTGGCACTTCTAGTAATCACAAGTGCACCCACCCCTATTGGTGCCCCAACCTTGTGACCAGACAATGTCATAGCGGTCAACCCACTTGCTTGAAAATCGATGGGAACGTGACCAAAAGCCGCCACGGCATCGCTGTGCACAGGAATATCAAACTCGGCGGCTATTTTGGTGATCGCAGAAACATCGCTAATCACCCCGGTCTCATTATTAACCCACATCAAGCTGATTAGAGCGATCCTGTGGCCGTGCTTGCTAACCAAGGACCTAAAAGAATTCATATCGATCATGCCGTTAGAAAAATGCTCCACGAATATAACCTCGGCATTTTGATTTTCGCCGAGCCATTGGACCGGATCGATTACAGCATGGTGCTCGGTTCTGGAGGAAATGATTACTTTGCATTCCGGGTCTCTTGAAACTCGATCCCAGAAAATGCCCTTGATCGCGTGATTATTACCCTCGGTGCCACCGGAGTTGAAAATTATTTCGCTGCGGTTTGCTCCGCAGGCCTTTGCTACCTCGTCCCGCGATTGCTCTAATAGCTCGCGAGTCGCCCTCCCTTGGCTATGAACACTGGATGGATTTCCCAGAATTTCCAACGCATCGCTTAGTGCACTCTTCGCACAAGATCGAAGCGCTGTTGTGGAGGCGTGATCCAGAAAGACTGACATGTCAAAATCCTACTTCTCGAGTCATGCGATCAAGAGTTGCAATTTGAACAAATAGCCCAAAATGATGTCTGACTAAAACAGCAGCGTTGCCAGTCTTCGCCTAGCTTGCAGGACGTCCTGGTCACTGTCGCCAATCAAGATAAACATCTCTAGCAAGCGGTCACGAATCTGATCGCGAGCATCGGTTTCGATTTCAAAGCGATCAAGGAGCAAAGCGAGTGAATCACGAGTATTTCCGGCAATCAGCAACTGATCAGCTTCAAAGAACAAGGTCCCCAGTGGGCCAGTCTGATCCTTTGCCGCAAGCCTCAGCATGAGGTTCACCTGAGCGAGACCTGCTGTGGCATCTGAATCATTTGGGTATTCGACAATTAGCTTGTCGTAAAGCCTTTTGGCCTCTGGCAAATCACCGGTGTCAATTGCCGCCACTGCAGCTAAGTGCTCCGGGGCCAGAGGCTTTTCTGGTGCTGAACCCCCCTGAATGCTCACGGTCTGGGTTATATTTTTCTCCCCCGCAAGCTGCAGGACTTGGCCCAGCACACTCAGAAGCTGTTCTTTAGTGGCCTCACCTTGAAATAAAGGTGCCGGCTGCCCCGCCAAAATCGCGAGCATTGCAGGTGCCTTTTCAACAGCAACGGCCTGAGCTAGCTGAGGGTTCGCAGTGATGTCGATGTCAATGCCGGCAAAACGGCCCTGACTGGCTTCAAGAACCTCTAAAACGGCAGCTCTTAGCCTCACAGACGCCTCGGACTGGTCCGAGACCAGCATTAGTACTGGAGTGGTTTCAGAAAGGGTTAGATAGCGTCTGAGCGTTGGCTCATCGCCCGGGACGAGCCAGCTAGAAATAGCAGTGCCAGCCGGTGGCGTTGTCTTATTGGCAAGACCCGAAAGATCCATAGCTCCGAAATTACTCATTATCCGCCCAAGGTTATCGCTGAGAGAAGCTGTTGTGTAGCACCGAGCAGAGTTGCACGTTCATCCGATCCAGATGCCGGGACATTGAATAGCAACATTGCACCGTATTTGGTCTCAATCCCAGTTGCGCTGCCTCCAGTGCCAAGCAGTATCGCCTCCTCGCCAGTTATCGACACGGCGTCACCAGGCTCCTTAGGAATAATCGTGTAGGTATCAATCATGTACAGAGCTACCAGCGCCCCGCCCTCGGAATTTGCCAGTATCACTGGCTGACTCTCAGATAGCTTGTGCTCAAAACTCAGATTCGCATTGCTCAGGGTTTCTTGCAGGCCAAGCTGAACAGCTGACACATCCGCGACGTACTGGTTGTCTGGATCAATCAAAAGTGCCCACGGAGATTCGAAACCGCGATTCAAAAGATTGCCAAGACCCTCGACAAGGGACGCCGGGTCCATCGAGAGGAACTTATTATCTTCCTTCAGTGCGTTAGCACCCACTATCTCGGCTGGCACTTCGGGGAAGCTGATGTTCGGAAGTAAGTCAGAGTACTGATAAAGCTTGTAATCATCGCGGGGACCCTCTTGACGCAAAACCAAAACCTGCAAGGAGTTTTCTCCTGTAACGACGATGGTATTCCTAGGCCAAGTGTCGGTTGCCCCAGGCAAAAATAATTGCACTGGGCCGGCGAGTATTTTCGTTGGAGCGAATGGCGAATCAGTGCTCTTCGCCGCCAAAGCGTAAGCCGCTCTGCGGATTTCTAAAGCGGGACCGGTAACCCTGACCTCAAGAGACTCTCTGTCCAGAGTCGCATCGGCGACCGCTACCACCCCTGATATCTCCTTCAGAATTCTCTCCAGCTGAGAGCTGTCAAGAGTTGCCGTAAGGACACCCGGTTGCTCAAGTGGTTTGGGCGAAATAATTGGGTTTTGATAATCCGGCACGCAGCCAGCTAACGTTCCCACCGAGAGCGCGATTCCGACATATTTCATTCCTCTGAGGGACCTTCTGCTCGTGAGCGGTCCATTACCTGCTTGAGAAATGACCCTTCTGGTTCTTCGATGCTTGGGCCTTCTAGGGCCTCGAGTGTTTCTGCGACTTCGGAACTTCTTGCGATAGATAAATGCTGCATACAATCCCAGCGCTGCTCCCACAAGCATGACTCCAAGACCTATGAGGGTTATTGGAGCTATCGGAGCCTCAGTTGCGCCCAATTGCCAGGTCACACGGAGAGTTCTCGGCGCCAGCTCTATTCCGGTCGACGCCATTAAGACCGCAACTTCGTTGTTTACCTCAACGGATAAAAGAGCAGTTCCATTGCTCAGAATTTCTGTCTTCCAAATGTCTGCGCCCGCTGGATCTTCCAACTCTCCGGTTCCCGGCCTTTCGATTTCCACCAAGCTTGCGCTTTGGTTTGTCTTATTCACTGAGAGTCTCATTTCCACGTAGGAAGAATCTCCGAGCCAGGCAACGATGTCCGACTCTCGACCGGTTGCCATAAACACGGTGCCATCACCGATTGCAAAAACTGAGTTCTCGCCTTCATAGGCACTGAGTACAGCGTTTGGAATCAAAACATAACTAGCTGGCTTGCTGAGCGAGGCGGATGCGTTGATAACGCTAATTGGCTGATTCTCGAGCTGGTTAGTGAACCCGACGGCGCTAAAAACCAACCCTGTCACAAATACAAGTAGGGCAATCCAAAAACGCATAAACCAGCTCCGACTACACTTGGGTAGCCACGAAAGTTTACTATTCAACCAAGGATTCAACTTGCCAACTGACCATAATCGCTTCGAGACAGCCAAGCGAGGCTACGACCCAGAAGCCGTCGAGCGTGAGCTGAACGCCCTGAACTCGGAACTTGTCCGTGTCAAAGAGCAGGCCACCGAAAATGCAGAGGCACTCCAACGAACACTGGCCCAACTTGCTCAGTCCGAAGCGAAGCTGAGTGGAACGATCGCCCCGAGTTTTTCAAGCCTCGGAGCCGAGGCCGCAGAGCTGTTGATTAGAGCAGAGACCACCGCCCGAGAAATTGAGAGCGCGGCAGCTGTGACCTCGGAAAAACTGATTGAATCGGCCACCCAGGAAGCTAAGCGAATTGAACAAAACGCCGAGAATGTTTATCAGGATCAAATCACCGCTGCAGAAAGACGCGCTGCCCGCAGAATCGCTGGGGCAAAACATGATGCCGAACTACTGATCATGAAGGCAACCACCGATGCCAAGGACAAGGTGAGGGATGCCGAATTAGAGGTTGCAAGGATGCGCGGGCAGGCCGCTACGGAAGTTGCTGCCCTCAAAACCACGGCGAGGCGCGAAGTGGAGGCAAAAAAAGCGGAGTTGGATGCAAAAATTGCCGGGCAAGAAGTTCTCAATCTTGATCAGCTCGGGATAGAGCAAGCCGCGAAAGATCTCGCTCTTGCGGACCTTGAATCAAAATTCAAAACCCGTAGAAGAGTTGCCGAGAAAGAATACCTGGAAAAACACAATGAGGCCGTTCATCAAACCGAGACATACCTAGAGTCCGCCAAAGTTGACCTGACCGACCTAAAAAAGACGATTTCTACTATTCGACTCGAAATACAGGCCCTTGAAATGGAAGCCGGTCAAGCTCAAAGTCGAATTCTTGCTGAGGCAAGAAGTCAAGCCGAGGCGATTGTTCACGCTTCTGATCTGGAGGCAACTGAGATAAATGCGAAGGCCCTTGAAAGCATTGCCGAGCTTGAGAAGGCAAGCGAGTTACGCATGAAGAAAATCGAGAATCGTGTGCGTTCAGGTGAGCTTTATTTGAAAAACCTGCGTAGTTTGGTAACCAACACTGATTCTCCGGAGGAATAGATGGAACAGCGCGCAAGGGTAACTAACTCATTCCAGATTGGACTGACCGGCGGACTCGGAGTCCTCACGGCAATAATTATCGGCGCCGCTATTTCTCAGACTGCGACGATTCTTACTTACATTGGTATCGCATTATTCCTGGCGCTAGGGCTTGACCCGGTCGTAAGATCATTGACCAAGCGCAAGGTGCCGCGCCCGGTTGCAGTTGGAATAGTTGTTACTGGCTTTTTAGGAACTGTCGGACTAATACTTTGGGCGATCATCCCAACGGCGGTTAGAGAAGCTGCAAAGCTGATCGAGCAAATACCGGACATTGCAGCGAGCCTGGTGACCACGGATTTTATAACTCGTTGGGACAGGCAGCTAGGTGGCGCCATTACAACCGCCACCAATTCAGGCCTCGATTTCATAAGCAATTCTGCAAACTGGCCGGTGCTACTCGGAGGAGTGCTTCAGGTTGGAATCGGAGTTATATCTGGCGTGGTGGGAGTCATAGTTGTGGTGATCCTAACCCTTTATTTCATGGCGTCGCTTGAGGGAATGAAGGACTACCTAGCAAAACTTTCCTCGGCTTCTAAGCGCGAACGCTTCCGTAAAATCACAGACCAGATCGCCTATTCGGTCGGTCGCTGGGTAATGGGCCAGACATCCGTCAGCTTGATACACGCAACCAGCTTGTTTATCTTTTTGACCATCATCAATGCCCCTTTCGCGCTTCTCTTGACGCTAATGGCGTTCACCATCTCGTTGATCCCACTAATTGGCCCATTGTCCTCGGCGATTATCGTCATCACGGTGACTCTGATTGAAGGTCCACAGCTTGCTCTGATTGCGGTTATTTATTACCTGATTTACCTGCAGCTCGAGGCATATCTAATCTCCCCGAGGATTATGAAGAAGGCCGTTTCAATCCCTGCAGCCCTTGTTGTTATCGCGGCTTTGATGGGAGGAACACTTATGGGTGTCCTAGGGGCGGTTATCGCCATTCCGGTTGCAGCATCGATACTGCTAATCGTGCGTGAGGTTTGGATGCCAAGACAGCAACTTCGCTAAAAAAATAGATCAAAAACTAGCAGGGAGCGGAGAGCTCCCCGGAACTGTAACTTCGGCTATTTTGTCTAAGACTCTCTTGGTTGCCTTTTCGCCAACCCAAAGATGTTTTTCCTGGTCGAACCCAAAAACCTCAGCCTGGTCGACGATGGCAAACCTCGCGGCCGCCGCTATTGGGTCGAGATATTCGTCTAACTCAGGAACGAGTGCAATAAGCGGTCGTCCAAATTCGTTCCAACGCAAAAGGTCGGCATCGGTTGCACGATGAAGTGGTGGCGAGAGCAAGATTGCCCCCAAAATGTCCAAATCTGGTCCGTATTTGATTGCAAGCTCAGTGCCAAAAGACCAACCGATTAGCCAAGGTGTTGGAAGACCTCGCTTCAAGCAGAACTTCACTGCCGCTGCGACATCCTCTCTCTCACCAACGCCATCTGAAAACTGGCCCGATGAGGTGCCCCTTGGCGACGTGGTGCCCCTGGTGTTGAATCTAAGCACAGCTGCTCCAATTAGTGCCGGCAGTCTGTTAGCTGTCTTCCTAATCAAATGGGAGTCCATAAAACCGCCGTGAGTAGGTAACGGGTGAAGCATTATCAAAGTTGTCAGCGGCTCACCAACGGCTGGAACCGACAATTCACCGACCAGCACCTCAGAGTCGACAGTATGAATTTCGACGTCCTCGCGAATACCGGGAAGTACGGTGGAGGAGCGTATCTCTTCCACTAGGTCAACATCCCGTCAAACAGCTTCCAGCAGTGATTATGAAAATGTCTTCTGGTTTCAACTCCACGATGAAGGTCCCAGGCAACCGTGTGCGCAATTCCTTGCTCAATGTCAATTTGACAGACTGGACACTTCCATCGCTTTCCCTCTTCGGCATTCGCACCGGAGCTCTGCTGGACCTGAAACTCCACACCGCGCTTAAACTCCGAGTGCGGCAAAGCGGAACGAATCATTGAAAAATCTAGCTCGCGATACTCACGCTTAGCAGCATTTCGACGAGGTCTGCGACCGACCATCAGTACCAGTTGTGATTGTCGGAATGAGCAAGGGCGGCACAGGGTGAGCCATAGCGACCTTCGATGTAACCCAAGCCCCACTTGATCTGAGTTTCGGCATTGGTTCGCCAGTCCGCACCGGCTGATGCCATCTTAGAAGCAGGCAGTGACTGTGGGATCCCGTAAGCACCCGAGGACCTGTTGGTCGCGGTTAGTCTCCAATTGCTCTCACGCTCCCAGAGCTTGACCAAACATGAAAATTGTGTGTATTCCCAGCCTCGAGCCGTAGTCGCCTCCAGAGCGAACCCCTTTGCGCTCTCCGGATCCGGAGTTGGAGCGTTGCTAACTACAAGCCTTAGCGCGGTCGCTCCATCTACAAGCTCGAACTCACCCCGACCGAAACCATCCCCCGCAATCGACTGAATTGTTAACTGCTGATACTCCATGTCTTCGCTCTCAAAACTCTGCATTGAGTTAGCGGAGGCGAAAGCGCCAGAGTAGGGATCGACCGCGGTTACCATCACTAGAGCGGACACGAAAACGAAACCCATGCCGACGCTTGTCAGCGGGTAAGTGGTTCTCGATTGATGTTTCGCCAATTCGCTCCTCAGGAAAAGATAAGCCTATTAGGGGTTTGGCTTTGGAGCAATTAGCCCAGCGCGATTTGCCGGTGGCCGGCGCTGGCAACGAGCCCGCGAAACGCATCAATTTCCACCTTCGAAAGCCCCGATCTGGCCGACCCAAGTGGCCTAGTGCGAACCTCCAGGGGTAACGGAGAAACTAGCTTCCCCCGGTTTACTCTGATGGAATTCAGTAGCTCAGCCACATGTGATTTCGAGTAGCCGTTCTTCTGCCCCGAGAAGCGTTCCTTGGGCTTCTCATCCAAAACCCTAGAAATCTCCGAAAGCAATTGATTTAACTCGTTGAGAACACCTGATTTTCCTGACCGGGACATTTTCTCAGCTATCTCTCTTGCCTCGAGAGAGTCGGCGAGCTTGTCCAAAGTGCTATCGACCGGTGTTATTTGGTAGCCACCCGCAACCATGTCGAACCTGGCAACAGAGACAATAGACGAGGTAACAAGACTGCGATGGGCGGCTCCAAATTGAATCTTGATTCGAGCCAGGAGTGCGTCGACTTGATCGGGGTGATACCCCATGAGATCCGGCTGGCTCTTTGGAAACATGATTAGAACACTAACTGACTCATGAGGTATGCCACAAAGGCTGATGGGATGATGGAATCAATGCGGTCCAGCACTCCCCCATGTCCAGGCAGCACATTACCCATATCTTTCACATTCAAGTCGCGTTTTAGTAGCGACTCGGAAAGATCACCCAACACGGAACTCAATAATATTGCTGCCCCAAAGACCAAACCAAATAAAAATGACGCCGGAGTTAGCAACACAAGCACTTGGCCGCCCACGAAAGCCCCGACTATTGAAGCAACAAGGCCCTCCCAGGTTTTCTTTGGGCTTATCTCAGGGGAAAGTTTCGTCTTTCCAAAAAACATTCCAATTAGGTACCCGAAGGTGTCGATTATTGCAACCGTAAGCACTAGGCCCAGGACCCACTGAACGCCAGCCGGCTCTAAGACAAGTTGGATTGAAAAACTCAAAAGCAAAGGCACGTAGACCAGAACAAAGGCCGTACCCCCAAAATCTCGGAGGGTCTGCTTGAAAGATTGCTTGTTGGAGGAGTAAACCAAGGTAGCTATTCGCCAAACAACCAAAAGAAAAATCGAAATAAGCAACCCAAGCCACTGACCCTCTGCGCCGAGAAAATATGTGCTGATAACTATCCCAGGCCCCAAAAGCGCAACCAGCCTCGGAACGTGCCAACCGGCTGATCGCATCGCAACGCTCAATTCGGCAGCCGCAAACCCGGAGGCAACCGCCACCAGCACCGTGAAAGCCAGAGGATGGAGCAGCGAAAGAAGGAGAATGGCGCCAAGGCTGAACCCGACCACGAGCCGTGGCCTCAAGGTTCTAGTTTTACCTGATTCCATTTAGACCTCTAGCAGTTCTGCTTCCTTGTTCTTTAATGCGTCATCAATCTTGTCAGTGTGGGCCTTGGTGAGCGCTTCGAGCTCTTTTTCAGCGCGGTCAACCTCGTCCTCACCGGCTCCACCGTCCTTCTTCACTGCCTCGAGTGCTTCCTTCGCAATTCTTCTTATTCCTCGAACGGAAACTCGACCGTGCTCTGCTTTGTCACGAGTCAACTTAACGTATTCTTTCCGTCGCTCTTCGGTGAGCTCCGGGAGGTTGATTCTAATAATTTCGCCATCATTATTGGGCTGCGCCCCAAGATTAGGCATCGCCATTAGCGCCCTCTCGATGGCCGGCAAAGCGGTTTTATCGTAGGGATTGATAATTAGAGAGCGGGCCTCTGGGTTTTGGATTCCGCAAAGCTGCGTCAATGGAGTTGGCGTTCCGTAATAATCGACCATCACCTTTTGAAACATCCCTGGGTTAGCTCTGCCGGTTCTGACCGACGCAAAATCGTCTTTGGTCGACTCCAAAGCCTTGTCCATCTTGTTTGTTGCCTCTGCCAAAATTTCTGCGATCATTTCATCTACTCCTATTTGCCTATGTTCGAACCCTGGTGCCGACTTCGCTCCCTAAGAGCGCAGCCGAAATGTCATCCATTCCAAACACTCGCATTGGCATCTGATTGTCCATGCAGAGTGAGAATGCCGTTGAGTCAACAACCTTCAAGCCTTGAACCAAAGCATCTTGGTAACTGATCTCCGTAAGCTTCTTTGCCTCTGGATCCTTGTGTGGGTCGGACGAGTAAACGCCATCGACTCCATTCTTAGCCACAAGTACCTCGTCCGCAGAAATCTCAAGCGCACGCTGTGCGGCAACGGTGTCAGTGGAGAAATAAGGCAAACCCGCGCCGGCGCCGAAAATAACTATTCGACCCTTTTCCAAGTGCCTGATTGCGCGCAATGGTAAGTATGGCTCTGCTACCTGGGCCATAGAAATCGCTGTCTGAACACGGACATCAGCACCGGCCTGCTCTATAAAGTCTTGAAGCGCTAACGCATTCATAACGGTGCCAAGCATACCCATGTAGTCAGCACGACCGCGATCCATTCCGCGGTTTGAAAGCTCAGCACCCCTAAAGAAGTTTCCGCCTCCAACGACGATTGCAATTTCTACTTCTTTGGCGGCGTCTGCGATTTTTTTGGACACTGCGGCAACAACGTCTGGATTAATCCCGAGGCCACCGCCTCCGAAGGCTTCCCCGGAAAGCTTCAGAAGAACTCTTCTTTTCTTCATCTCCAATTAGCCCTTCAGGTATCACGACGTTTTTCCTTTCCAATACTAGGGCGCAAACAAGAAACGGGCCCGGTCATTGACCGAGCCCGTTAACCAATTCTTAAACTAGACGCCGACGCGCAACCTTAAGAACCCAGTTACGGTCAATCCGGCAGCCTTAGCCACCTGAGCGACACTCTGCTTATTGTCCTTCGCAAAGGGCTGGTCAAGCAGACAAGTCTCCTTGAAAAAGCCTGTGACTCGTCCTTCAACTACCTTTGCCAAAGCTGCCTCAGGCTTGCCCTCGTTACGAGCGGTCTCCTCGGCAATTTCGCGTTCCTTGGCGACAACCTCAGCAGGAACATCCTCGCGTGAAAGGTAAGTCGGGCTGAAGGCTGCAATGTGAACTGCTATGTCATGAGCAGTTTCTGCATCGGTGCCCTCGAACCCAAGTACAACCCCAACCTGTGGCGGAAGATCGCGACTCGTGCGGTGCATATAAGCATCTAGCCCAGGGGCTGAGATGACCTCAACCTTTCTGAGTTCTACTTTTTCGCCCATGATTGCTGCCTTGTCGGTAATCGACGCGGAAACCGTGCTGTCACCCAGCGGCGCCTCCAGAGCGGCCTCAATCGAGGTTGCGCCAGAAGCAGAGATTGCATCTGCAACCTGGTCGGCAAGTGTGACGAAATTCTCCGCCTTGGCAACAAAGTCGGTCTCGCAAGCAAGCTCGATCATCACTGCGGATCCATTGGCAATTCGAGAAACTACTAAACCGTTTGAAGTTGTTCTGCCTTCGCGCTTCGAAACTCCCTTGAGACCCTTGAGTCTTAGAACTTCAAAAGCCTTTTCGATGTCCCCATCGGCTTCATCAAGGGCGCCCTTACAATCCATCATTCCGGCGCCCGATTTTTCTCGAAGCGCCTTTACGTCTGAAGCTGTGTAGTTCGCCATGTTACGCGTCCTTCTTGTCTGTTTCGGCCTCTACGGCTGGAGTTGGCTCCTCAGCTGCAGCTGGTGCCTCCTCAGTCTTAGCGGCAGCTGGTGCCTCTTCAGTCTCAGCGGCAGCTGGCTTCTCGGCTTCAACATTCGCAGCGTCAGTCGCTGGAGCTTCGACCACAACGTCCGTCGCTTCTGACTTACCTTGCTCCAGCAATTCGCGTTCCCACTCAGCTAGAGGCTCTGCCTGGTCTTCGTCTTTTGAGTGACGAGCGATCATGCCGTCAGCCGCTGCGTCAGCAATCACCTTGGTCAAAATCTCGATTGAGCGGATGGCATCGTCGTTACCTGGAATTCCGATGGTTACATCGTCTGGGTCGCAGTTGCTGTCAAGAATTGCGATTACAGGAATGCCAAGCTTCTTGGCCTCTGTGATTGCAAGGTGCTCCTTGATTGTGTCAACCACCCATAGTGCGCTTGGTGTCTTCGCCATGTTACGAATTCCACCGAGTGACTTCTCTAGCTTGTCGCGCTCACGACGGAAAATTAGTAGTTCTTTTTTGGTGAATGACGACTTGCTGGCGTCTTCAAAATCCATGGTGTCAAGCTCTTTTAGACGCTGAATTCGCTTGTTTACGGTGTTGAAGTTTGTGAGAAGTCCGCCCAACCAACGTTGGTTGATGTAAGGCTGTCCAACGCGAATGGCCTCGGCAGAAATGACTCCCTGAGCCTGCTTCTTGGTTCCGACAAACATAACTGATCCACCATTAGCAACTAAATCGCGAACGAAGTTGTAGGCGTCGTCAATGTGCTTTACCGACTGCTGCAGGTCGATGATGTAAATGCCGGAACGGTCCGTGAGAATGAACGGCTTCATTTTGGGATTCCATCGCTTGGTCTGGTGACCGAAGTGAACTCCCGCGTCCAATAGTTGACGCATTGTGATCGTGGCCAATTGGCCCTCCTTTTTGGACACCGAAGTATCCACTCAGTTTCATGATTCGGCCGGTTGGCCTAATCCCTGGCATTCCATTTGACAGCACCTATTTCTAGGACCGAGTTATCAAAATGATTGGAACACGCGAATTCACTCAATACCTAGGTATCGAGAGTGTTATTAGCATACCAACCAAAGGGCCTGTTTTTCCAGTGCAATTAGGCATTCCTCACCGAGCATCTGTCCTTTCGACAGTCTCTAGTCATGTTTAGATTCTTAGCAATTTTTTGGGTCCTAGTGAGCGTTGTTAGTCAAGAGTTTCGTCCTCCGGAAATCTGGGCAAAGCCCGTTCCTTTTTTTCAAGTCGAACACCAATTTTTAGCTCCCGTATCTCTTTATGGCCCAGGACATCGGGGCCTGGACTTTGTCCTCGGGAATGATCAAAAAATCTTGGCACCGGCCTCTGGTCTCATAACGTTTTCAGGGCCGGTGGTAGATCGGAACATCGTCACGATCGCAACCGCTAGTGGGTATCTGCTCAGCTTTGAGCAAATTTGCTCCTCATTGCTGCCTGGAGATTTCGTTAAAAGGGGTGCGAAACTCGGCCAGTTTTGCTCGATCAGTGAAGCCTATAAACCGCACTGTGAGAGCTGCGTCCACTTTTCAGTGAGGGGTAATCGTGGCTACCTAAACCCGGAGCTTTTTCTGGGCAGTCTTCCACCCAGCGTTCTCAAGTCCTAACCTCAATCCACCAAGCGTGACCTGGGAAGCAGCAACTCATAAGTAACAACTTCCAAATGCCGTCAGTCTCCTGCCGATCAGAAAGCACGGTCCGGCTCGAGAGGTGCGGGTGTGCCACTAGCAGGACGCTCAACCGATTTGCACAGCGACCCAGGCGAGGGTCGCAATTAGAGTCCAAGACATTAGCGCGACCAGCAGGGCGCGCCAACCGGTGCGCAAAAGCGGGACAAGCTGAACAGCCGCGCCCAGCGCAAAAAGTGCCATCGCCAAGAGAACCGTCTGAACGATGTCGGCAACATCAGTGAGCGCAACGGGAATTGGCAAAAACGTACGCACCATCATGGCTCCAATAAATCCGGCGACAAAGAGGGGCATTATTGGTGGACGCTTGCCACCGGCTACTGAAACTCCCCCCCGAAGTCTCAAGGCCAAGGAGGTTGCGGCCACCATGGGAGCTAGGGCCAGTACCCGAGTTAGCTTTATGATCAGGGCAAATGCAAGTGCCGTTGGCCCAGCGATCTGGGCAGTGGCGACTACCTGACCCACGTCGTGCACGCTCGCGCCGACCCAGTGCCCAAATTGAATAGCGCTGAAACCTAGCGGATGCCAGAGAATAGGCAGCACGCCGATAGCCAGAGTTCCGAAAAGCGTGACAAGGGCAACCGGGATGGCAGTGTCCTCGTCTTTCGACTTTACGATCTGGCTCATTGCTCCGATTGCAGATACTCCACAAATGGAGAATCCGGTCGCGATGAGCAAAGGCTGATCCCCCGGCAGCTTGAAGAGCCGACCCAGCCAAATTGTTACGGCGAAAGTGATTGAGAGCACACCGATTACGGAGGCAATCGATACCCAACCGAGTTGAGCAATGTCGACCAGGCTTAGCTTGAGACCCAATAGCACGATACCCAGGCGCATGAATTTTTTGGCAGTAAAACTCAGTCCGGGACCGAGAATACCAATCAGCACGGGACGCGCGAATGGAAGCTGGCCGACCAGAATGCCCAGAGCGACGGCAGCGGTCAGTAGCGGAATCGAGGGCACCATCGAATGGAGACCCCAGGCTAACAACGCTGCAGCGCCTGCGACTGCAACCCCGGGTATCCAGGTCGAGATTTGTTTTGACCCGGTACTCATGCTCATAGCTACCATTATCTGCCCCCTCGAAGTCGCGGCGGCAGATACTTTGAGATTGTTAGAAAACAGTGAGCCTTGTCTAAGGTGGGCTGTCCTCGCTCCGCGCTATGCGCGAGGATGCGCCTGTTCAAAGGAAGAACGCAGACGCTCAACTGAAACGTGTGTATAAATCTGAGTGGTAGTCAAGGAAGCGTGCCCAAGTATCTCCTGCACGGCTCTCAAGTCGGCGCCGTGATCCAAAAGATGTGTCGCCGCTGAATGCCGCAGAGTGTGCGGGCCTGCGGAACCGAGGGTGGTGGTCGCCAATTGACTTGCAACAACGTCATAGAGCTGGCGAACCCCAACTCTTCCGCCGCGTGAACTCAAGAGCAGAGCACTTGATGAGGTCGGTATTTCAAAAACTGGTCTTCCAAGCCTGACCCAACGATCGATTGCGTCCTTCGCCCTCAGGCCATATGGCAGCATTCGCTGCTTATTACCCTTACCGGTGACTCTCAAGAGCTGTCGCTCGTGGTCTAGGTCCGATAGGTCCAACCCGGCTAGCTCACTTACCCTCATGCCAGTTGCATAAAGAAGTTCGACGGCACAGTGGTTCATGAGGCCGACTGGGTTATCTGCGGTCGCCTGAAACAGCATTCGATCAAATACCTCCGCCAATGAG
>CAJXOD010000028.1 GCA_913057795.1 uncultured Aquiluna sp. | reverse complement strand
CAACAACCATGCCGACTAAGTCTTGGCCAATGGTGTCGTGCTTATCCATTGCCTGGGCAATGGCAACCTTTGTGCCAACACCATCTGTGGAGGTTGCAAGAATTGGGTGGTCGTAGGATTTCAAGATACTGGCATCGATCATGCCGGCAAAGCCGCCAAACGAACCTAGAACTAAGTTGTTGTGGGTGGAAGAAACAGCCTGTTTCATAAGCTCTACTGCCCTGTCACCGGCTTCAGTGTCGACTCCAGAGGCTGCATAGGGATTGGTCATGACTTGTGCACATGCCCCTCTGCTTCGATGGTTGCAACTGAGCGTTCCAATAAGTTCTTGCCCAAGCGATCAGCGGCGGGGAGAGCTATTGGATATTTGCCGGTGAAACATGCGGTGCAAAGTTTTTCTTCCGGCTGGTTGGTGGCCTCGACCATGCCGTCCTTGGAAAGGTAACCGAGCGAATCCGCTCCGATTGATTGCCTAATGTCATCCATGGCAAGACCAGACGCTAGCAACTCCGCCCTCGATGCAAAATCGATGCCGTAAAAACATGGCCAAGTGATCGGTGGGCTAGAAATTCGAACGTGAACCTCAGCTGCTCCAGCCTCTTTAAGCATCTTTACTAGAGCACGCTGGGTATTACCCCTAACGATTGAGTCGTCCACAACAATTAGGCGCTTGCCCGCAATTACTGCCTTCAACGGATTAAGTTTCAGCCTGATACCCAATTGGCGAATTGTCTGAGAGGGCTCAATGAAAGTTCTACCGACATAGGCATTCTTTACCAGTCCATGCCCAAAAGGTATCCCAGACTGCTCGCTGTAGCCGATGGCAGCCGGTGTTCCAGACTCTGGGGTCGGCATTACCAAGTCGGCCTCGACTGGATGCTCTTTGGCTAAGGTTCTACCCATTTCAACTCTTGCTTCGTAGACTACGCGACCGCTGATAGCAGTGTCGGGTCTGGCTAAGTAGACATACTCAAAAACGCAACCGGCTCGTTTTTCCTCGGCAAACTTAGAAGAGCGCAGTCCGTTTTCGTCAATAGCAATCAGTTCGCCAGGTTCAACCTCGCGAACATAAGAAGCTCCAACGATATCGAGTGCCGCTGACTCGGATGCAACTACCCACCCACGCTCCAGCCGGCCAAGAACAAGCGGCCTCACGCCTTGAGGGTCTCTTGCCGCATACAAAGTTGATTCATCCATGAAAACCAGGCAGTAAGCGCCTTTGACTTTTGGTAGCAGCTCAATGGCAGTTTGCTCCAGCGAGCTATCCGGGTTTCCGGTTAGAAGGGCAGTCAGCACAGCGGTGTCAGTGGTATTGCCCCCGCGAAGTTCTGATTCGTGGTCCGGGTAGCGCTCATCGAGGAGTTCCAATAGCTCAGCGGTGTTGGTTAGATTGCCGTTGTGGCCAAGCGCGACAGTCCCGTATGCAGTCCTGCCTAGGGTTGGCTGAGCATTTCTCCAATGCGAAGCTCCAGTGGTTGAGTAGCGTGTGTGGCCGACGGCAATGTGGCCCTTAAGGGATTCCAGTGCTGCCTCGTTGAAAACCTGTGAGACCAAACCCATGTCTTTATAAACCAAGATGTTTTCGCCGGTGGAAGTCGCGATGCCGGCAGACTCCTGACCGCGGTGCTGGAGGGCATAAAGACCAAAGTATGTAAGTTTAGAAACTTCTTCGCCGGGCGCCCAGACGCCGAAAACTCCGCACTGGTCCTGAGGACCCTTCTCCCCGGGGAGAATGTCATGGTTTAGCTTTCCGTCGCCGCGCATCACTGGACCTCTCTATTGACTACTGCCCGTTTGGTGCGACGCGAAGAAATTAGGTCAAAGGCGATTGCAAATGCAACACCTAAGCCGAGGCCGAGGCTTCCGAGGGCCACAAGCAACAAGCCCAGGACGTTTGCATTAGATCTGGTGGCATCCGGAATAAGTAGGTTCAAGCCAAAAGCTAGTAAAACTCCAAGCACCGCGCCGGTCAGCGCGAAGGCTAAAACCTTGGGCGCGCGACGGATTTCTACTTCCTCAGAGTTATCTTGATTTTTTTTGGCCACGGCTCAATATAATCACGCAATTGCCGCTCGCTACCGAATCAGAATTAAACGACTAACTTTTGGTTGGAAAAACCTTTGCTAATTCATTAGTTTTTTCGCCGGAGAAATGGCAGCCAAGCGTGGCTCTAGCCTCATCAAAAGTCATGTCACCCGAGCAAAGTGCGATAAAAACCTCGGGAGTAAGCTCCACAACATTTGGCGGAGTTCCCCTGCGGTGATTCATGCCCTCAATACATTGAACTGCCCCAAATGGAGGCACTCGCAATTCGACGGTTCCACCGCGGTGATTTTTTTCAATCCGCTGCAGCAAGTATCGAACTGCAGTTGGCAGTTGTGCCGGTAAATCGGCTAAGGCAGCCTGACCGTCCAATTGCGAAATCTGTTTTCCTGCCATCAAACAATTATGGCGATTATGGCTGCGCTTATTCGAATTGGTAAACTCTTGCAAATGAGGATTTTGGTCGTAGGTTCCGGTGCAAGAGAGCACGCGATCATCAAGGCGCTTATCAGAACCGGCACCGACGCCGGGGACATCGTTTGTGCTCCAGGCAACAAATACATTGCAAAACAGGTCGAGGTTCGCGCATTGGATGACGCCTGCGACAAGCTTGCGGTCACGAGAATAGCGCTGGAAGAAGCAGTTGACTTGGCTGTTATTGGCCCGGAGGCGCCGCTGGTTGCAGGAGTGGCGGACGCCCTTCGAACTCAAGGTATTCAAGTTTTTGGTCCCAATCAAAAGGCTGCCGCCCTTGAGGGCAGCAAGCAGTTCGCTAAAGAGGTAATGGCCGCCCAGGACATTCCAACCGGAATGTCAAGACGCTGCGACACGATGTCTGAAGTAACGGACGCGATGGACCAGTTTGGCGCTCCTTATGTAATCAAGGCCGATGGACTTGCGGCAGGAAAAGGCGTTGTTGTCACTCGAGACAAACAAGAAGCTCTTGATCACGCAGCCAAGTTTCTCAACGAAGGCGTTTTAGTAGAAGAGTTTTTGGAGGGCGAAGAGGTAAGCCTGTTTTTCCTATCCGACGGCACGAGCGTCATGCCGCTTAGTCCCGCCCAAGATTACAAGCGCGCATTTGATAATGATGAAGGACCGAACACCGGTGGCATGGGAGCATACTCGCCACTTCCTTGGCTGCCCGAGGGCTTCGTCGAGGAAGTAACAAAAAGAATTGCTCAGCCCACGATCAACGAGCTGAAAAAACAAGACGCCGAATTTATTGGCCTGCTCTACTGCGGACTGATAATTACAGACCGCGGAATCAGGGTCATTGAATACAACGCTCGATTTGGTGACCCGGAGACTCAGGTTGTGCTGGCAAGGCTGACAACAAATCTTGCCGAGTTACTGATGAGTGCTGCCAGCGGCAAATTGGATGTTGGGCCGGTAGCTGAGTTTTCAGACAAGGTGGCGGTTACAGTGGTGCTGGCCTCCGAAGGATACCCAGGAACAACTGCGCCGATTCGTGAAGTCACCGGCATTGAAAGTGCCGAAAGCATGGACGATGTTGAAATCTGTAAGGCCGGTGACACTGGGAGAGTGCTTTCGGTTGTTGGCCTCGCCGATTCGTTTCCAGAAGCAAGGGCTCTTGCATATGAAGGCGTCTCCAGAATCAAACTGGAAGGCTCGCACTTCCGAACCGACATTGCGCTCAAGGTCGAGTCGAAAGCTGCCGGCTAAATGGAGATTCCAGGCTTTAGTCATCTTTACTCGGGCAAAGTTCGAGATCTTTACACCCCTGAGGCACCGGAGTTCCAACATCTGGTGCTTGTAGTTGCAAGCGATCGCATCAGCGCTTTTGACACTGTCCACTCGCCTGAAATTCCAGGCAAAGGCGAAAACCTAACGAGGCTCACTAACTTTTGGTTTGACCGGCTCGATGTCGCAAATCACAGAAGCGACGAACTAGCAGTTCCGGAAATCGTAAAAGAACGGGCGATGATTGCCAAGCGCTTGGACATGTATCCGATTGAGTGCGTCGTCCGAGGATACATATCCGGCTCAGGCTGGAACGAGTATTTGGACACCGGCACCATTTGCGATGTCGAACTGCCAGCAGGCCTCAAGTTTGGCGACAAGCTCCCAGAGCCAATTTTTACGCCGGCTTTCAAGGCTGAGCTCGGTGAAAAAGATCAAAACATAAATTTCGAAGAGACGGTCAACCTGGTGGGCCAGGAAATTGCCGAAAGGCTTCGCGAATACAGCCTAAAAATCTTCGAAAAAGCAAGTCAGATAGCCAGTGACGCTGGGCTGATTCTTGCCGACACAAAGTTTGAATTTGGCAATGACCCGGAAACCAGTGCTCTCACTCTCGGCGATGAGGTCCTGACACCCGACAGTTCGCGCTATTGGGACAAGGAACTATGGGCCCAAGGAGTCAGAGACCAAAGCTTTGACAAGCAAGGTGTTAGAAATTGGCTCAAGGAAAACTGGGACCTAAAGACCGCTCCGCCGGTGTTGCCAAGTCAAATAGTTAGTGAAACTTCCGCCAAGTACCAAGAGCTCTCTAGCCGTCTGGGAGCCATCTAACGTAGACTGGCATTGAATCGAGGCGCAAATTCGTGCGCCCAACCCTGTCCGGCAACCGAAGAAGCCCAGAATTTGAACTATTTAAAAACAAAGCTAAGTGCGCTTGTATCGCGTCCCGATCCTCGCTATCGTCCGCGCCCAACTGTCCGCGAGGCCCTAAGAAGCCCAAAGCTGCTTCTTAGAGAATCCCTGGCTGGTTTAGTGGTTGCGCTTGCGCTAATCCCAGAGGCAATTAGCTTCAGCATCTTGGCCGGCGTCGACCCACGAGTCGGACTCTTTTCAAGCTTCGTAATGGCAATCACAACTTCGATTCTCGGTGGTAGGCCAGCAATGATTTCAGCTGCAACCGGCGCGATTGCGCTCGTGATTGCCCCAGTCGCCAGAGATTACGGCCTTGACTATTTGCTTGCAACCGTGATCCTCGGTGGGGTCTTTCAACTGGTGCTAGCCGCTCTCGGAGCCGCGAAGCTAATGCGCTTTATCCCACGAAGCGTGATGCTCGGGTTCGTTAATGCTCTTGCAATCTTGATTTTCATGGCTCAGCTACCGCACCTAATTGGAGTGCCGTTCGCGGTGTACTGGTTGGTGGCCCTTGGGCTGCTTGTAATGATCGGCATGCCACGACTTACCAAGGTAATTCCGGCGCCACTGGTTGCAATCGTTCTTGTTAGCGCAATGGTTCTAATAATGGCCATCACGGTTCCTACCGTGGGCGACGAGGGTGAACTACCTCAGTCCCTGCCTGAGCTTTTGACTCCAAATGTGCCACTAACTCTTGAGACTTTCAACATCATTGCCCCATATGCCCTTGCCATGGCGTTGGTCGGTTTATTGGAGTCCTTGATGACTGCCAAGTTGGTTGATGAGATTACTGACACTCACAGCCAGAAGACGAGAGAGTCGCTGGCTCAGGGTGTTGGAAACATTCTTTCGGGCTTCTTTGGTGGCATGGGCGGTTGCGCAATGATCGGTCAAACCATGATCAACGTCAAGGCCTCCGGCGCCAGAACCCGAATCTCGACTTTCTTAGCTGGTGTGTTCCTCTTGATCTTGGTGGTCAGCCTCGGAGACATCGTGGCCCAGATCCCGATGGCTGCTCTGGTAGCGGTCATGTTGATGGTTGCCTTTGGAACTTTTAATTGGCACAGCGTTCAAATCAGCACGCTAAAGCGCATGCCTGTTAGCGAGACAGCAATCATGCTCGCAACCGTTGCGGTTGTGGTCTGGACTCACAACCTTGCAATAGGCGTGATAGTCGGCGTGATTGTTGCGATGATCGCATTCGCCAGGCGAGTTGCCCACTTCGCCTCGGTAACTAGAACAGTTGGCGGAGATGATGAAGTGTCAGTGGCCTACTACACGGTTCAGGGCGAGCTGTTCTTCGCCTCGAGTAACGACCTAACTACTTTGTTTGAGTACTCCGATGACCCCGATGAGATTGTTATCGATGTCACCGATTCACATATTTGGGATGCATCGACAATTGCGGCCCTAGATTCGATCACAACAAAGTACGAAAACATGAATAAAAACGTGTACATCAAAGGCATGAACAAGGCCAGCGAACGCCTTCACGGCAAGTTGACTGGGAACCTCGGTGAAGACTGAATTTAGTTTCGAAAAAGTGGCTATTCTTTTTAGGTGCTGAATACACTTTTAAAACCAGAGCATGACAAGCTGGGCGCCAGTTTCACCGAGTTCGGTGGCTGGGAAATGCCCGTGCGATATGGCTCGGACATCGACGAGCACCACAGCGTCAGAAACAGCTGCGGCCTCTTTGATATCAGCCACATGGCGGAAATCAGAGTGACCGGCCAAGCCGAAGAGTTCCTCGATTACGCGCTAATTTCCAAGCTGTCCGAAATCGAGAACGGCCGCGCGAAATACACCATGATCTGTGACGATCAGGGCGGCATCATCGACGACCTAATCGTTTATCGTCTCGATAATGACGAGTTCATGATCGTAGCCAACGCAGGCAACCAGCACCAAGTAGTTGAGGCGCTAAATAGCCGCCTAGCAAACTTTCCAGACACCAAGGTCGTCGACGAATCTGGCCTGTGGTCTCTTATCGCCATGCAAGGCCCAAAGACCAAAGAGATACTTGGGAGTCTTGTTGAAATTGATCTGACGGTGCTGAAGTATTACTCGATTGCCAGTGCGGTATTAGATGGCAAAGATGTTTTTCTAGCCCGCACCGGGTACACCGGCGAAGACGGCTTTGAAATCTTTGTTGAAGGAGACCCAAGCGATGTCTGGCAATTGTTGCTTTCTCAAGATGGAGTATCGCCCTGCGGCCTGGCCTGCAGGGACACTCTTCGACTAGAGGCAGGCATGCCGCTTTATGGTCACGAACTAAATAGAAACCTCACACCTTTCGCTGCAAACCTCGGCAAGGTCATCCGTTTTGATAAGCCAAACTTCGTTGGTAAAGACGCTCTAGAGGAACAAAAACTCCCGAATCAAAAACTCTTTGGCTTGCAGGGTGATGGCCGCAGAGCTGCAAGAGCCGACTACGAGATCTTCTTGCCTGGCGAAACTGCGTCAATCGGGATGGTTACTTCTGGAGTGTTGTCACCAACCTTGCAAGTTCCAATCGCGTTAGCGCTTCTAAACGCCGATGCCGGTTTGGAGATTGGCTCTGAAGTAGAGGCAGACGTTCGCGGAACGAGAGTTTTTTACAAAGTTGTTGAGTTACCGTTTTATAAGCGCGGAAGGTAAATAAGAAAATGGCAAATCCTGAGAACCTGAAATACACCAAGGAACACGAGTGGATCCTTATCGAAGATGATATCGCCACCGTCGGAATCACCAAGTATGCGGCTGACGCGCTTGGAGAAATCGTTTACGTGGACCTTCCGAAGGTCGGTAGCGTTGCCGCCCACATGAAGATTTGTGGCGAGATTGAGTCAACCAAGTCAGTGGGCGAACTCTACGCACCGATGGACGGCGAGATCACCGAGGTCAACGGGGCGCTGGACCAAGCGCCCGATCAGGTAAATCAGGACCCGTTTGGGGATGGATGGTTGATAAAAATCCGTTATACGTCTTTACCAGATCTTCTTTCATCGACCGAATACGACGCATTAGTTGGAGAGTAACTGTTGTTAGATCACCATAACTTTCGTAACCGCCACATAGGACCCAACGACGCCCAGCAGCAACACATGCTTGATTACCTTGGGATCAAAGACCTAGCGGAGCTAATGGAAGCAGCTCTTCCAGAAGCAATTCACTTCCGCGGTGGCAGCACTCTTCCGGATGCCATCAGCGAGGACGAGGCTCTTGACCGCCTGAAGGGCATAGTTTCGAAAAACCACATAACTCAGACGTTCATTGGTCTGGGCTATTACGGAACCAGAACCCCTGGGGTTATCAAGCGAAACGTGCTGGAGAACCCAAGCTGGTACACCGCCTACACCCCTTACCAACCGGAGATCAGCCAGGGCCGACTTGAGGCAATTCTTAACTTCCAGACAATGGTCACCGAACTCACAGGCATGAAGACGGCTAACGCTTCGATGCTTGATGAATCAACCGCGGTGGTTGAAGCGATGATGGTGGCTAAGCGCAGCTCCGACAGCGACTCAGGCGTTTTCTTCGTCGACAACGATCTCTACCCACAAACCAAGGCATTGCTCGAGCACCGAGCAGAACCGCTTGGCATCGTCATTACCTACTTTGACCCAACCAAACTTGACCAACTAGACCGAGAGTGCTTTGGCGCAGTGGTCCAGTATCCAGGAGCGAGCGGCCGCATCATCGACTTTGATGGTCTGTTTGCAAAGATCCACGAATTTGGCGGTCTAGCAATTGCGAGCGCCGACCTAATGGCGCTTACCCTGTTGCGCTCACCCGGCGAAGCCGGTGCTGACGTTGTTTGCGGTACCAGTCAAAGATTTGGTGTGCCAATGGGCTTTGGTGGCCCTCACGCCGGATACCTAGCGGTTCGTGAAAAGCTGGAGCGCACGTTGCCCGGAAGGCTCGTCGGAGTCTCAGTGGACGCCGAAGGCGCCCCTGCCTATCGCCTTACCCTGCAGACCAGAGAACAGCACATTAGACGCGAGAAGGCAACCAGCAACATTTGCACCGCTCAGGTGCTGCTGGCAGTAATGGCTGGCATGTATGCGGTCTACCACGGTCCAACAAACCTGAAGGCGATTGCCCTAGAAATCCACCACAAGGCTTCAGCGCTTGCAACGGTTTTGGAAGAAGTTGGCTTCACTCTTCAGAACGATAAGTTCTTCGACACCATAAGAATCACTGACACCGATGCGGAAAAGTTCTACCAGGCCGCTCGAGCCAAAGAGCTCACTGTCCTGCGGGTTGATGACACCACAATCGGCATCTCAGTCGATGAGAGCACCTCTTGGGATCACCTGGCGGAACTCGCCGGCGCTTTTGGGGCCAGAGCTCCTAAGCAAGAGGATGCAACCGATCGCTTGAGAAACCACCGGACTAGCGCGTATCTTGAGCACCCCGTATTCAACACTTATCACTCTGAGACCGCGATGATGCGGTACCTCAAGAAGCTGGCTGACTACGATTACGCGCTTGACCGCGGCATGATTCCACTGGGCTCCTGCACCATGAAGCTCAACTCTGTAACCGAGATGGAAGCTGTCACCTGGCCAGAGATTGCTAACCTGCATCCATTTGCCCCTGCCGAAGACACCCAGGGCTACATGGAGCTCATCAAAGAACTCAGCAGCTGGCTAAGCGACATCACCGGCTACGAAGCGGTCTCCCTGCAGCCAAACGCAGGCAGCCAGGGCGAACTTGCCGGCATGCTTGCAATCCGTGGCTACCACCGATCTAGAGGTGACTACCAGAGAAATGTTTGCCTGATCCCATCCTCTGCCCACGGCACAAACGGAGCTAGCGCTGTATTGGCGGGCATGGAAGTAGTTGTTGTCAGCTGCGACGCTCAGGGAAACGTTGATGTTCTTGAGCTAAAACAAAAGATTTCCGAAGCTGGCGACAAGCTTGCAGCCTTGATGATTACCTATCCATCGACTCACGGTGTTTACGAAGAAGCGGTTGTTGAAATTTGCGACCTTGTTCATGCCGCGGGTGGCCAGGTCTACATCGATGGTGCAAATACCAATGCAGTTGTTGGCTATGCGAAGTTCGGTGAGTTCGGTGGCGATGTTTCGCACCTGAACCTTCACAAAACCTTCTGCATCCCTCACGGTGGTGGCGGACCAGGTGTCGGACCAGTCGTTGCCAGGTCTCACCTTCAAGAGTTTTTGCCGGGGCACTCAATGGCTCAGATCGAGCTTCCAAACTACGGACCGGTTTCCGGTGCTCCATTTGGATCCCCGAGCATCCTGCCAATCTCCTGGGCCTATGTTCAGATGATGGGTAGCGAAGGCTTGATGCGTGCAACCGCAGTTGCGGTCCTCAGCGCAAATTACGTGGCCAAGAAACTCTCTGGCGCCTTTCCGCTTTTGTACACGGGGAAAAACGGACTGATTGCTCACGAAGCAATTATCGATATTCGACCGCTGCAGGCTTCGACTGGAATTGGCAATGATGACATTGCGAAGCGATTGGTCGACTACGGATTCCACGCCCCAACAATGAGCTTCCCGGTAAACGGAACTCTAATGATTGAGCCGACCGAATCTGAGCCTTTGGAAGAGCTCGATCGATTCATCGATGCGATGTTGGCAATCAGGCAGGAAGCCCAGAAGGTTGAAGACGGCACCTGGAGTCTTGAAGATAACCCACTGGTAAATTCCCCTCACACAGCAAGCCAGCTCACCGGTGACTGGAACCACCCCTACTCGAGAGAGACCGCTGTGTTTCCGGTTGCTGGACAGTCAAAGGGTAAGTATTGGCCTCCGGTTAGAAGACTCGATGGTGCCTTTGGCGATAGAAACCTCACCTGCACCTGCCCTCCTATCGAGAGCTTCATGACTAACTAGCCCCTCGAGCCAACTGATCACTTATGATTTTCGCGACCATTTGCATTGTGAGAACCTGGGCTGCTAAACCGATGGTCAAATTAGCCGTGGATAAATTAAGTAGCGGCCCTAGTGTGACGCCTTCCAGCTAAAGCCGTTCATCAAAAACTGATTGCTGGCTTCTAGCTCGACGCTTAGCTCTCGGTCTGGACCCATGCCCATAACCTGTTCGCGCAACGAGGAGATAACCGCTCCGGTTTTACCTGCCGGAGCAAGTGGAGCACGCAACTCAACTGCTCGTGCGGCGGCAACAAGTTCGATGGCCATGATCCTACGAAGGTTATCGACGGACTTCCTTAGTTTTCTGCCGGCATGCCAACCCATGGAGACGTGGTCCTCTTGCATAGCTGAAGAGGGAATTGAATCGACGCTGGCAGGGACTGCTAGCCGCTTATTTTCAGATACCATTCCGGCTTGGGTGTATTGAGCAATCATTAGGCCGGAATCAACACCGGCGTCATGGGCTAAAAAGTGCGGCAAGCCTCGGTTTCTGGAAACATCCAAGAACCGATCGGTCCTGCGCTCGCTAATGGACCCAAGATCTGCAACTGCAATTGCCAAAAAGTCGAGCACATAACCAACCGGGGCGCCGTGGAAATTGCCATTGGAGCTGACTTCGCCGGTGGATAGCACAACCGGATTATCGATAATCGCGGAAAGTTCTCGCCCTGCAACTAGCTGAGCGTGAGAAAGCGTGTCCCTGACAGCACCAGAAACCTGAGGCGCGCAGCGAAGCGAGTAAGCATCCTGCACAACACCATCGCCGTGGCGATGCGAAGCAATAATTTCACTTCCCGAAAGCGCACTGAACATATTGCTTGCGCTGACTGCCTGGCCAGGATGCGGACGAAGGTCCTGATGCAGCTGGCTTCGAAGCGTCTGGTCTGTACCAAGTTGACCTTCAACGCTCATTGCAGCAATCAAGTCGCCCTGATCAAGCAAAACTGACAGGTCATGGCAGGCCATTATGAGCATGCCGAGCATGCCATCAGTGCCGTTTATCAGTGCCAGACCCTCTTTTTCCCTGAGCTCCACGGGCTCGATGCCGGCGGCTGCCAGGAGCATTGCTGCTGGCTTCTCTTGACCATCCGGGCCATAAGCAGAGCCTTCACCCATCAGCACCAAAGCACAGTGGGCAAGTGGCGCTAGATCCCCGGAGCAACCCAAGGACCCATACTCCAAAACCTTTGGTGTGATGCCAGCGTTCAGGATTGCTGCGTAAGTTGTTGCGATTACGGACCTGACTCCGGTCTGACCCGAGCACATGGTTTTTAGTCGCAGCAGCATTAGCGCTCGAACAACTTCTTTTTCAACCGGGTCTCCCATGCCTGCAGCATGCGAGCGTATTAGCGATTTCTGCAATTGCACCCGGTCTGCTTGCGGAATGTGCCGCTGAGCTAGCGCCCCAAACCCGGTGGAGATTCCATAAACCGGCTCCTTGGCATTCGCTAGTTCTTCGATGTGCTTGCGAGTAGCATCCATGGCGGTAATGGCCGCGTCAGAAATAGTGATCTTTGCGCCAAACCTTGCAACAGCGACCACGTCTTCAAGCTTCAGCCCAGTGGTTGAAATTTCTATCTGATTCATTTAGCGCCTCTCGTAGACCTCTCTGCCCTGCAGAAAGGTCTGGCTGATAATTGCGACCCCTGGCCGATAAGCCAGGTAGATGTGATTTGGTGCATCCAGCACCACAAAGTCAGCTATTGAGCCAACCTCAAGCACTCCCTGATTACCGCGAAGAGCCATCGCACCGCCCTTGGTGGCAGCCCAAATTGCTTGATCAACGCTAAAACCCATGTCCCTGACCGCTACCGCGATACAAAAAGCCATGGAAGTAGTGAAGCTCGAACCGGGATTGCAGTCGGTTGCAAGCGCAACAGCAATGCCTGCTTTCATAAGCTTGCCGCCCTGTGGGTAGGGGCTTCTTGTACTGAACTCAGCGCCAGGCAACAAGGTAGCCACGGTATTAGAGTTTTTTAGAAGTTCGATGTCCGCGTCATCCAAAAAAGTGCAGTGATCAACCGATGCGCAATCAAGCTCAACCGCCAGAGCGATTGCTCCGATATTGGAAAGCTGGTTGGCGTGCATCCTGGGCCTTAGCCCAGCCGCAATGCCAGCAGTTAGGACTTTTTTGGCTTGGGCAACAGTAAAAGCTCCGGTGTCGCAGAACACATCGACCCATTTGGCAGTGATACTTTCCAGCATCTTGCCGGCAACCAGATCGGTGTATTCATCAGGGTCGCTCCCTGCTGGCACAACGTGAGCACCTAAAAAAGTTACCTCCTCGGTGAACTCGCTTGCGATTTCAAGCGATAGCTTCTCGGTCTCAGTATCTAGACCGTAGCCGGATTTGATTTCGAAGGTTGTAATTCCGCTCGCGTAGAGCTCCTGAACTAACCCTGCCGTGTTAGCTCGAAGTTCCTCGGCGGTTGCGCGCCTTGTTGCGCTAACAGTCGAATTGATGCCTCCGGCCTCGTATTTCTTTCCGGCCATTCGACTTGCAAACTCTTCGGAGCGCTCGCCGCCAAATACCAAGTGAGAATGCGAATCAACAAAACCCGGGATGACGGTCTTTCCAGTTAGATCGACCTCGGTCTCACAAGCTGGCGCATCGCTATCTTTACCCAGCCAAGTGACCCGACCGTCATCAACCACCATTGCAGCATCGGTAATTACAGTGAGCTCGCCTATTGCCTCGGCCGGCGAAACAAGAGTGGCGATTTTTCGATAGCAGGTTGCCATCTATTCGGTATCCAGCATTGGAATGTGGACGTGCTTCTCCCTAGCAACGCTTTTGGCTTCCGGGTAACCGGCATCAACGTGACGAATAACACCCATGCCGGGGTCATTTGTCAAAACTCGCTGCAGCTTCTGGGCCGCCAACGCGGTGCCGTCGGCAACCGAAACTTGACCGGAGTGAATAGAGCGGCCCATACCAACCCCGCCACCGTGGTGGATTGATACCCAGCTGGCGCCAGAAGCAACATTGATCATCGCATTTAGTAGTGGCCAGTCGGCAATCGCGTCTGAACCATCGAGCATTGCCTCGGTCTCTCTGTAAGGAGATGCGACGCTGCCGCAATCAAGGTGATCGCGGCCGATAACAATCGGTGCGGAAACCTCTCCGGTTCGAACTAGCTCATTGAATGCAGCGCCCGCTTTATCGCGCTCGCCGTAACCCAGCCAGCAAATTCTTGCCGGCAAGCCCTGAAATTCGACTCTTTCTTGCGCAAGCTTGATCCAGCGGTGGAGGTGCTTGTTTTCTGGAAACAACTCGAGAATCGCCTGGTCGGTTCGATAGATGTCTTTTTTATCCCCGGAAAGCGCGACCCACCGGAAAGGACCCTTGCCCTCGCAGAATAGTGGCCTGATATATGCCGGCACAAAGCCCGGGAACTTAAACGCGTCTTTATAGCCGCCCTTTCTTGCTTCGTCGCGGATTGAGTTTCCGTAGTCAAAGACTTCGGCGCCCTTGGCCATGAAACCAACCATCGCTTCAACCTGCTTGGCCATCGCGGTTTCTGCACGATCGGTGAATTCGGCTGGGCTTATTGCGGCATATTCTTTGGCGTCTGATAAATCAACGCCTTCAGGAATGTAATAAAGCGGATCGTGAGCGCTGGTCTGGTCGGTGACTATGTCGATTGGGACGTCGCGCTTTAGTAACTCGGGGAAGATTGTTGCGGCATTGCCTACCAGCCCAACCGAGATTGCCTTGCGCTGGCTCTTATATCTGGTGACTCGCTCGATGGCATCGTCGATGTCGGTTGCGATTTCATCCAGGTACCTGGTCTGCACTCGCTTTTGAAGTCTTGACTCATCGATGTCAACAATCAGACAAACACCCTCATTCATGGTCACGGCCAATGGCTGAGCGCCGCCCATGCCTCCGCAACCTCCGGTGAGAGTGATTGTTCCTGCGAGGCTGCCGCCAAATCTCTTCTCCGCCACCGCGGCAAAGGTTTCATAGGTACCTTGCAAAATGCCTTGCGTTCCGATGTAGATCCAGGACCCAGCAGTCATCTGCCCATACATCGTTAGGCCCAACTTCTCGAGCCTTCTAAATTCTGGCCAGGTTGCCCAGTCACCAACCAGGTTGCTATTGGCAAGGATCACTCTTGGTGCCCACTCGTGAGTTTGGAAGACACCGACTGGTTTACCCGACTGCACCAGCATGGTTTCATCATTCTTTAGGTGGGTGAGAGTGTTGGCCAGAGCATCAAAGCTTTCCCAGTTTCTAGCGGCCTTTCCGCTGCCGCCATAGACAATAAGTTCTTCGGGGTGCTCGGCCACCGAGGGATCAAGATTGTTGTAGAGCATCCTCAGTGCAGCTTCTTGCTGCCAGCCCTGAGTGGTCAAAGTATTACCGGTTGCTGCCCTTACGGTACGCGCCATTGATTTCATAACTGAAGTTCACCGCTACCGGGCGATAACTTCAATCGAAGAAACAATAGTTGTGTCTGAGATTTCAGACATACTTGAAACATGAGCAAAGTCCCCGCGGCTACCAGAACCCTGTCTCTTCTGAAGCTAATGGCCGAATTGGGCCAGCCGACAACGGCAAACCGCCTCGCCCAAAAGCTCGAAATTCCAAGGTCCAGCTGCTACCAGTTGCTGGAGGTTCTTGAATCTCAAGGCTTCGCCATTCACTTCACCGAAGACAAGCGTTGGGGGTTGGGACTTGCCGCCTGGGAGCTTGGAAGCGCCTACAAGCGACACGAACCATTAGAGAGGCTTGCTAGACCAGTTATTACCAAGCTCGTGGACGAACTTTCCAAACGAGCGAACGTAGTTGGCCATCTTGGCGTGCTAGATGGCTCCGATGTTCTCTACCTAATCGAACAGCGGCCAATAAGAAGCCTGAAGCTGGTCACCGAAGTCGGCGTGAGGCTCCCTGCCCACCTAACAGCCTCCGGCAGATCGATGCTGGCCCACCTGGATCAAAAACAGCTCATCGCCACCTTTGGTAGCGGTGAGCTTTCTAAAAGAACTTCACTTGGACCAAAAACCCTCAAGGAGCTAACCAGCTTGCTTGCAACCGAAGCAAAATCGGGCTTTGCCCTGGAGGTTGATGAAGTGACCCTGGGTTACGCCTCAGTTGGGGTTGCAATCCTGGATCGCCTAAATCATCCGATCGCTGGTTTGGCAATCACGTTGCAATCTCAAGAGCTAGAAAAGCTACAGTTAGACCAATTAGCTCTGGCACTCTCAAGAGCAGCCGATGAGCTATCCGGAAGGTTTGGTCACAGTGGCTGAAGATCCCAAGTGGCAGCGAGCGAGCTCGCTCATCACCAATTCCGAATCAGTTATTGGCCTGATTGACATCCCTGCCCACAAGCTGTCAATTAGCCAAACCAATGCGCACCTGACCCCAAAAGCAATAAGGGAAGCACTGCGAAGGTTTTCCACCCACTCCTACACCGCAGACAAAAACATTGCTGTTCAATCGATTCAGGACTTGGGTGAAATAGCAGACCCAGAGCAAAACGAACAGCAGACAATAAACACCCTCAACGCCGCAAACAAAGAACTAGTTATCGCTCTGGGTGGCGACAACTCGATCACCTACGCTGCCGCTTTGGGTGTCTATGGACAAAGACTTTCGACCGCTGGGCTAATTACCCTCGATGCTCACCACGACCTAAGAGACGGCAACTCAAACGGCAGCCCAGTGAGACGACTGATCGAGGCCGGACTAAACCCTAAACAAATAGTTCAGATCGGGATCAACGACTTTTCCAATTCCTCTGACTACGAACAGCTAGCTCATTCACTCGGCATCACGGTAATAACTAGAACCGAGGTTGCAAGCATTGGAATCGCTAATGCGTGCAAGAAAGCTCTAGAAATCGCGGGTGCCAGCCTGGGTCCGATTCACGTTGACCTCGATGTCGATGTCTGTGATCAAAGTGTGGTTCCTGCCTGCCCAGCGGCTGCGCCTGGCGGCATCTCGGCTTTTGAACTTCGCCAAGCCGCAAGGCTCTTGACTGCAAATTCCTTAGTTCGTGGTCTAGACATAACCGAGATCGATGCATCGAGAGATGCCGAAGACCAAAGAACAATACGACTCGGTGCCCTTCTGGTTCTGGAGGCAGCAGCCGGCTACCTCAAGCGATAGCTAATGGGTCCAATCCGCCTGGCCAAATACGCGCGATTAGATTCATGCCAAGTCGGGCGATAAACTATTGGTAGTTGCGAGGTTGCAAGCAGCCAACAATCCGACCCGAAACTTGGCATCAGCCCAAGAAAACCGAAGGGGAAAAGTGCCAAAGATCATCGTCGAGATCATGCCGAAACAGGATCTGCTTGACCCGCAGGGAAAAGCGGTTGCAAATTCACTGCACCGTGAGGGCAAGAAGGAAATTACAGCTGTCCGCATCGGCAAGCGCATTGAACTGCACTTTGATCGCGAGATTACCGACCAGGACCTAGAAATGGCTAAAGATCAAGCCGCAAACTTCCTCTCAAACGATGTCATCGAAGATGTCATCGCAATAACCAAAGAGGACTAAGACAGATGAAGATCGGTGTAATCACCTACCCCGGAACCCTTGATGACCGCGATGCTCAAAGAGCAATCAGGCTTGCCGGTGGAACACCAGTTCCGCTCTGGCACGACGATGACGATCTAAAGAAAGTTGACGCGGTTGTTTTACCGGGTGGCTTTTCTTACGGCGATTACCTGCGTTGCGGAGCAATTGCCGCAAAGGCCCCGGCAACCAAAGAGGTCATTCGGCTCGCCGCAAAAGGCCTGCCGGTTCTTGGTATCTGCAACGGCTTCCAAGTTTTGGTTGAGTCGCATTTGCTGCCCGGGGGGCTAATCAGGAACGAAAAGCAACACTTTATTTGCCGTGACCAAAAGCTACGCGTTGAAAACAACGAAACTGCTTGGACCAGCCTGTTTGAAAAAGACCAGGAAATCTTAATCCCGCTTAAAAACGGTGAGGGTGGCTACATCGCAACCGACGACACCCTAAAGATGTTGGAGCAAGAAAACAGAATTGCCTTCCGCTACGTGGAGAACAACCCCAACGGGTCAATGAATGACATTGCCGGAATCACAAACGAACGCGGCAACGTAGTTGGTCTGATGCCTCACCCAGAGCACGCGGTTGAAGCAGGCTTTGGTCCAGACACTCCAACAGCGATGCGCTCTGGCATAGACGGGCTTTTGTTCTTTGAAAGCGTTCTAAAAATGGTGGTGAATTCTTGAAGTTGTTTAGCCAAAAAACACTAGAGCCAAGCGGCGTCGACACGACCGATAATGCCAGCACCGAGCCAGATAAAGAACAGCCCTGGCAAGAACTCGGCCTCAAGCAGGACGAGTATCAAGAAATAAAAAATATCCTTGGCCGCCGACCAACCTCGTCGGAGCTTGCCATGTATTCAG
>CAJXOD010000027.1 GCA_913057795.1 uncultured Aquiluna sp. | reverse complement strand
CAATAACGCTGGTGGACCGTGCTCGACCAGAGGTTATCAAGGCATTTGAGATTTGGATGTCTTGGCTTTTGGGTAGGGAGTACTCATCCGGTATTTCGGCAGATTCGGCTTTTGACTACAACGATATTGCCTACGGCGACGTGGGAAGCTTCGGACTCCTTTCCTTTCACGATAATTTCGATGCCTACCTGCTTTCAGCTGGAGTCTCGACCGATGGAGAAGGTGGGTTTGTTGGTGCCGATCTGCAATCGATTGCCTCAGCGGGCACTCAATTAGAAGTCGCGGTTGAAGGGGTCGTCACTTCACTCATAGTGAATTTCAGCTTGGAACCGCAAGCTCAGGCGGGCTCAGATGCTGCTCCAGATCCTTACCAGGCGATCTTTCCTCTCTACCTTGGGTATCGCCTTCAAGGAGGCTTAGTGGCAAAGGTTACCGGTATGTTCGTCCTTCGCTCGGACACCCAGGGCGACATTGAGCAATTCAATATGTCAATGCTCCCTGAGGCCGTGAGAATTGGAGCCGTTAGCGTCATGAGCCAGGGCCTGCCTCACCCTGAACTAACCAGGGAGCAGTTAGCGTTGCTAGGACTGGACTAATCAGCCCCTAGTGTCCTTGGGCGACAAATCGCAAACCCTCTGGCATAAAGGCCGCCTGGCTTCCAGTGGCGAAAAGATTCAAAAGGCACTCCGTCTCCCCCGCGAGACAGCACAGCGCCCTAAGACCCCAAATCGAGAAATCTTTAGGGGGTCGAAAGAATGTCAGTTTTTGTCATCCCTGCGATTTCCCTCAAGACCCTATTGAGAATTAGATCGTGAATATGAATCGGTAAATTGCGCGCGAACGCCTTCGAATCTGAACATTCGTGCAACCGAATTGTTGCCTCGCTCCAGTCTCTCTACATTCTCGCAGCGGTATCCTTAGGGGCAGCAAGGGAAAACTATCAACGGAGCTAGGGATTATTCTCATGGAAAAATACGTCCTTTCAATCGATCAGGGCACAACCAGCACTCGAGCGATTGTCTTCGACGAGTCGGGCTCGGTTATATCCACCGGACAACTAGAACATAAGCAAATAATGACCAAGCCAGGCTGGGTCGAACACGACCCGATGGAAATTTGGGGTAACGCCCGCGAAGTGGTTGGAACTGCGCTTTCCAGGGCAAACATCACTAGGCACGACATTGCCGCCGTTGGCATCACCAATCAGCGCGAAACCACCATTGTCTGGAATAAGACAACCGGCGAGCCCGTCTATAACGCCATTGTCTGGCAAGACACCAGAACCCAAGACATAGTCGACCGTCTCGCTGGTCCAGAAGGCGTCGATCGATACCGAGAAACTACAGGCCTTCCGCTTGCCACCTTCTTTTCTGGAACGAAAATTAGCTGGGTCCTAGAGAACGTGTCCGGCGCGCGGGAGCTTGCAAACAAGGGCGAACTTCTATTTGGAACTCCGGACACCTGGCTGCTCTGGAATCTCACCGGTGGCGTCGAGGGCGGCGTTCACAAAACCGACGTCACAAATGCCAGCAGAACCCTGTTGATGAACCTCAGGACTCTCGAGTGGGACGAAGCCATTGCCAAGGAGTTCGATATTCCGCTGTCCATGCTTCCGGAAATCCGCTCCTCCTCGGAAGTGTTTGGAACCGTAAGCGGTCAAAGCCTGCTCAGAGATGTCCCGATTGCCGGAATCCTTGGCGACCAGCAGGCAGCAACCTTTGGTCAAGCGGCTTTTTCCAAGGGCCAATCCAAAAATACCTATGGCACCGGCAACTTTCTCATCTTCAATACCGGTGAGGAGATAGTTCTTTCCAAGAACGGCCTGCTAACCACCGTGGCCTACAAGCTCGGCGATGCGGCTCCGGTATACGCTCTTGAGGGCTCGATCGCAGTAACCGGGTCCCTGATCCAGTGGCTGAGAGACAACCTAGGAATTATAGATTCGGCTTCAGATGTAGAGGCCTTGGCTAATACCGTTGAAGACAACGGTGGCGCCTACTTCGTGCCGGCATTTAGCGGTCTGTTCGCACCGCACTGGAGACCGGATGCACGCGGTGTTTTGGTGGGATTGACTCGCTTTATAAACAAGGGACACATCGCCAGAGCCGCGCTCGAGGCAACAGCCTTTCAGACTCGCGAAGTTCTAGATGCCCTAAATGCGGACTTTGGTCACGACCTGACCGAGCTAAAGGTCGACGGTGGCATGATCAATAACAACACTCTCATGCAGTTCCAGGCTGACATCCTCGGGGTGCCGGTGATACGTCCAGTAGTCGCCGAAACCACCGCGCTTGGTGCCGCCTACGCGGCCGGTCTGGCAGTTGGTTTTTGGAAAGATCTAGATCAGCTAAGAGATCGCTGGCAGGAAGGCGCAAGGTGGGAACCAAAGATGGCGGCTCCAGAACGTGACCGACACCTGTCACTCTGGAAGAAGGCAGTTTCCAGAACCTTGAATTGGGTCTAAACCTTTAGTAGCCATCCTCTGGGTGGCATTGGACTTTGTAAACACACCAACCCCAAAGTGAAGTTACCAGCGGAACGTATTTTGGGACGGCGATTGGGCTCTATGGGATTTTGTTTTCCTTGGCGCGATAAACGAGCACTGCACGGCAGATTCTAAAAAAAACTCACGGCCCCAGCGCAAACGCTGGGGCCGTGAGTTTTTACCGGTCGGCAATTGCTGCCGACTGGAGGGTTTTAGTAAGTGACGGTCAGAGTGTTGGACACTGACATAATCGTCACCACAGTGGCCACTATGAAGCCAGCGATGTAAGGGTTGCTGGTCGCGCGGTACAGCTTGCGCGAAACAACAGCCGCCACCGCAAGGATCACAATGACCGGGAAAAGCCAGATGCTGAAGATGCCACTGAAGCCATCAATCGTGTAGCCCGTGGATGCGAAGTTGGTGTACTGCGCAATAACGAGCACGAGAACTGCCAACGAGTTTCCGATGGTAAGAACGAGCGTGTTTGCCCATTCTTTTCCAACCAAAGTGAACCTGTTGAATGCGTTGATCGCGACGGAGTTAGCGATGAAGAACACCAAGAAGAACGGCACGTAAAGCAGTGCAATCCAGAGCTTGTCTGCTTCAAAGGCCTTGACCGCCATCGTCCAGAATCGGAAGTCGGTCTTGAAGAAGTAGTCGAGCACGAAGACGATGCTGAATGCCGCTATAACTACAACAGCGCCCAAGCCGATTCCATGGAAGAACTTCTTCCAGCCCGGTAGTACGCCAGACTCGCGAAGGTTCATGCCGTTCTTCTTGCCGAAGGCGAAGTACGACACGGTCATTACGAGGATGGCGAAAAGACCGTTGATCGCTGCCCACGATGCGATAAAGAAAACCGCGCCCTGAGTAAAGACCGTAGGAAGGTAGTTGAACGCAATTCCCTGAATCATAGGCTGCTGGCTGAGCCACACGTAGCTATAGCCGGAGAATAGCGCTGAGACAGTAATGCCGCCCCAGAACCATGCGAGCCCCTTGCCGCCTGCCATAGCAACCGCAGCTGGGGCTTCTTTCTTGAGCCCGGCAAACGCGCGAGTACCGAGAAGCGCACGAGCGAAAGTGAGCAGGAAGATACCGAAAGCGACCAAACCGAGAGCGGTGAAGACTTCCTTAACCTGCCATACCTGAGAGCTGGCGGCTAATGGGGCCGGGGCCGAGAAAACCTCTTCCCAGAACTCGATCTGGCTACCGATGGTCGTCATCGAGATAGTGCCCCACGGGTGAGTTTCAGCAGGGGTGTAGACGATGCGAGTTGCGCCGCCTTCGGTGTAGAACTCACCTGCGTTGCGCTCTTCACCCATCGCAGGGTCGACTCCAAAGTTTAGGAACGACTGTGCGTTGGGCGTGCCGATGTACTCGCGCGGCGGGGTTAGAACTGCACCCTCTGCGCTGTAGCTACGAAAGAAGAACTCGTCGTACTGCGCTGCCACGACGCCAACGTCGCGGGCACCATATACGTTTGTGAATGCGCCATCAGCGTCCCTCGTGTCCGGGTCCTTGTCTACGAGCAAGAGTGCCGCAATAAGCGGTGTTTCTGCTTCGTTGTCCAAAGCCACTGCAAAGTTCGACGCGCGGGCACCGTTAGAGTGACCCGAGATACCGATCTTGTCTGCCTGAACGTAAGGCAAGGCAGCAACAAGCTTGACAACGTCATACATTCCTGTGGCACCCAGAGTCAACTGGTCGTTAATCAGCGGTGAAGAGTTGCCGTGGCCGTACATGTCAATCGTCACGACAACGTAGCCGCGTCGCGCAAGCTCGACATAGTTGCCGGCCTGCATCTCGCGATTATTCCACCAGCCGTGGCTGACGATAATAACGGGTGCCTTGTTCTCTGGGGTGACCGAGTCCGGCTTGTACATCAGCGCACTGATCATCTGACCAGACGGGGTCTCCCATCGCATGTCCTTGATGGCTACGGTGCCACCTGCAGTCTGCACTACTGAGGCGACGATGCCCGAAAGCAACATCACTATCAGCGAAAGCGCCAGCCAAAAGCTGTTCTTTTTAATCATTGTGTGTCTCATAGATTCCCTACTTCGTTGTATTGGGTACTGCGTTTTTAGAGTCGCGACGGATGTGCGCTCCTCATGAAGATTGGTTGATTAGGTCTCCACGTCCTGATCAATCCAACCCATGGTCTTAGGCACAGTCCTCTTCCAGTTTCGGAAGAGCTGATGACGATTGAGGGAGTTCATCTGCGGCACTAGTCGTTTGCCATTCGCAGAATTGTCAAAGGCTTTGTTCTCTAGCCCAAGGGTGCTCATACTGGAGATACGCTCTCCAGCTGAATTCCCTGGACTTCTTGAGCCTTCTGATCGGACGACCAACCCAACTCTGCTCCTACTATTTCGGAAAGCTCAACCAGTAATTCTTTATTCACTTTTCCGGTGAAGGCGAGGCTGGTCCTTCTGTGGACAATGTCCGAAAGATGAACCACGTGTTCCCGCTCTACCAAAAACTGAATTTCAGCCTTGGAATAGTCCGAGCTATGTAGAAGGTTTTCGTCTTTATTGGCCGCGTGTACAAAGTCAATAACTTCCGACGCCAAAGTGCCGTAACGGTTCAATAACTGCAGAGTTCTGTCTGTTTCCAGTTCGCCGCCGTTCTCCTCGGCCCACTCAAGCTGAGAGGCCTTGGAGATTGGAAAATTCTTTCCCCCACCGATAGCCATGTCGGTGGTTGAAACGGTGCGCTTTATACCTAGAAGCTTCAGCGCCTCAGAGGACATGTGCTCTCCAAGAGCCCTGAAGGTGGTCCATTTACCGCCAACCAAACTCAGCCAAGGGATATCTGCTTCATCTGAGGTCTTCACAATTCGATAGTCCCTGGAAACAAAGCCCGGTAACAAATCATCTGATTTAGGCAAGGGGCGCACACCGGAATACCGGAATACGATTTGAGATCTGTCAACGTTTATGTCAGGGAAGATGTACTTCACCAAATCAAAGAAGTAGTCCACCTCTTCCTCGGTGCAAACCGCAGGCTCAGACATGTCATGAGGAATATCGCTGGTGCCGACCAAGACTCGACCAAGAATTGGGTACATAAGCACAATTCGACCATCTTCGTTCTCGAAGAAAATTTCACGGCTGTCGCAGGCTGCGAGCAGTTCAGGGTTTTCAAGCACAATGTGAGAACCTTTTGTGCCGGCCATGTAGCTTGTGGATCGACCGAGGGTCTTGTTGGTTAGGTCTGTCCAAGGTCCCGAGGTGTTGATGATTACCTCGGCCTTGAAGGAAAACTCCTGACCCGTTAGCGAATCACGTAAAACAACTCCACCATCTTTCATGCCTACGGCTGACAAGTAGTTTGCAGCTCGAGCATGAGATCCTGTTGCCAAGCCATCCTTGAGAGTGTCCAGTGCTAGGCGCTCTGGGCTTTCCATCGCTGCGTCATAGTAGGTGGCGGTAAAAGCCACCTTCTTGTTGAGCTCTGGAAATAGTTTCAGTGATTTCTTCCTGCCAAAAAACTCATGGCGCGGCATGCGTCCGCCGTTACGACCGAAGAAGTCATACAGCGTCAATCCCACTTTGATGAGCACAGCTCCGCGCTCTTGAGGTTTGCCTTGGGTGTGTCTAAGAATCCGAAGTGGGGCGGAAAGCAAGCCCGAAAAAAGAGTGAAAATCGGCATTGTGGTCTGAAGTGGCTTGACGTAATGAGGCGCCGAAGCCAGAAGACGATTGCGTTCTTGGAGCGACTCCTTGACCAGTCTGAACTCACCGTTTTCTAAGTAGCGAACTCCCCCGTGAATCATGTGCGAAGAGGCCGCCGATGCGCCGGAGCAGAAGTCCTCGCGCTCAACCAAAACTACGCTCACACCTTGGAGCGCAAGATCTCTGAAAGTTGCAATCCCGTTTATGCCGCCGCCAATAATAAGCACCTGCGCAGTCGGATTATCTCGAAGGCCCTGAAGCCTGATGTCTGATTCCTTACTCGAGCCTCTTTGCCCCACGGGGTAGCTTCCCTTCATAACGGTCTAGTTCAATAAAATCTACGTGGGCTCTTCGGAACCTGAAATACTAATCAGGGATGTTGCACATTCGTGCAATACTTTTGTTATGTATCAGGAACTAAACGAAACATCCAAGGTCAAGCTTTCGCTTAGAGCTGCCCAGCTGTATTACCAGCAAGATCTCACAATGGAAGCCATAGGCACCGAGCTGAATGTATCCCGGTCTTCCGTTTCGAGGCTGCTACAGATGGCTAGAGACCGAGGCATCGTTGAAATAAAAGTCCACACCCCCGACGAAGCTCCAAGGCGAATAGCTAGTGAAATTAATGACCGATTTGGAGTGAATGCTCACTTGGTTCCAGTCTCCGATGCTATTTCCCCGGTTGAGCAATTGGACCGAGTTTCGCTCAGTGCTGCACGAATGCTAAGCGGCTTTTTTGGTTCGAACATGACAATGGGAGTGGCATGGGGAGCAACTACCAGCGCCGTGAGCCGTCACTTGACCCGCAGGCAAACAAGTGATTCTCGGATTGTTCAGCTAAACGGAGCCGGAAATGACCACACCACGGGAGTCACCTACTCCGGTGAAATTCTGCGTCGTTTTGGTGAGGCCTTTAGTGCCGTAGTTGAACAGTTTCCGGTGCCAGCCTTTTTTGATGACTCAGACACTAAATCAATCCTCTGGAGGGAGCGCAGCATTAAGCGCACTCTAAACATTCAAGGCTCTTTAGATGTCGCGCTCTTTGGACTAGGCGCGCTGCACGCCGAGGTCCCAAGTCACGTCTATACCGCCGGCTATCTGAGTCAGGCCGACCTAGATAGCCTTCGCGACGATAACGTGGTCGGCGATATAGCAACAGTGTTCTATCGTCCCGATGGCTCCTGGGAGGATGTCAAACTAAACCGTCGATCCAGTGGCCTAGACCTGGACGTCCTCAAGCGTGCGCCAAGGCGAATCTGTGTCGTTTCGGGTAAATCCCGAATTCCTAGCTTGCAAGGGGCTCTTGCCGGGGGCTTCATTACCGATTTGATTATCGATGATTTTTCTGCAGCATCTCTCTTGACGGCGAGCTAACTCTTACATCGCTTTTGATGTCGGCTCGAATCCGACAGGGCCTGCTTCATTCTTGGCCAGGCGCTATCAGCTCAGTTATTTTTCCGACCGGCAAGGCAATCCAGCCTTCGATGCGAGCCTGTGGCATCTGGCCTTGAGTCGGAGGCTCAGATAGGCCCAGAAGCGCCGCTCTGCTTGCAAGGGCGGCTATCACCGCGTCAAACGCGTCGCATGATTCGAGCATCAGCGATTCGAACGCGGAAGTATCTAGCCACTCGGCCTGCTCAAGAATTTGGCCTAGTAGACGCTTACGTTCATCAATGGACTTTCGATAACCTGTGGTATCAAAGCCCCAAACCCTCAAAGTTGCGCCGGGGTAAACCTCGACAACTACGCCGGCACCAGATCTGTCAATCTGAATTCCGGTTTTCTCAAGCCTGCCTAGAAGACCAGCACACCTCATCGCAGTGAGCCCCAGTCGGTCGGTAGAAACGCTCAGTGGCCATCTGCCTGTTCTTGAACGAACCGCCCTGTCGGTCTCTCGGTATGAAAGGCGTCGACGCCAATCCATGTCGCCTTCTACTTCGTGGCTTTTAGAATCTGGGTCATTATGGTTCGAGACGAAATCTACGAATTCGATTGGCCACCCGAGTGCGCAGTCGATACCAATTTTCTCGGCACCAGAAATGCCCTGAACTATGACACTGTCAGCTACACCTACCTTCAGGTCTATTAGCGTCCCAGAGCTACTGTTCCAATCGATGAGTGCCAGGGCAGTGCCTTTTGGCTCTGCGGCTAGGTCGATTCCGGCGGTTATCACAATAAAAGCCTAAGGCCAGGTTTGTAGCAATTAGAACTAGCTGGCGACAAGCCGGGCGTCAGCCTTCTTCTGGTGCAACCACTGCAACCAGATGGCAGCCGAAAGCCACAAAACCTGCATGACAGCAATCACACGCTCGGATAATCCAACAATCGGCTGTCCGGGTTCCAGCCACGTAAGTAGGAACCATAGCGTGGTAATCCCCATAATCAGAGTGGCTGGAATCGCGCCGACGGGTCTGATGCTCCAGTGGTATCGCTTGTCAAAGCGCATTGCCAACAGTGGCCATGCCGAAAATAAGACGAAGGCAAAAGTTGCGAACAACACGTGCCAATAAGAGGAGCTGTCTTGGGAGGGGGTCGAAAAGAATGTATAACCGAAGCCGGCTAAACCAGCAGCAGCAAGCGCCAGTCGTCCGGGCAAAGAAAACGCCTTGGCATGCCACGCGCCCACTAGCGTCAGCAGCGAGCCAAACAGGAAGAAACTGGACTGAATCAACTGCACGGGAGAATCGTCTGCCGCAAGATCGCTTATTGTTTTGGCGATGGGGTCATAGCCGGGGACCAGTGAACCTGAAATGGTCCAGCCCAGTACGTTTTGAATTGGGCCGAGTGTTGCGGCCACCAAAGCCCAAATGCCGATTCGCCTCAATGTGTTACCCCTCTAATGGACAATGCTGCCTAGTCTGTCGGCTTTAGCGCTGTTCCACCTAGTGAAAAAGCCAAACCAATCGAGTCTCCAGGTCTAACCAAAAGATCTGTCACCGCCTCCGGCGCAAAAACCCAGTCGGTTGTATCTGAAACCCGGACATAAAAACCCCAGTAAGCAAATGCCGCTGGCAGCTCCTGGCAAGTTTCCACGTATGGCTCGCCGCCTGAAATCACTATCTGCTGGTTCCTGCCCGGAACACCGTTTACACGGCAAAGAACCATGTCTCCATAAGCTCTAGTGCCCTCGGTGGATACTCCTGCCGCGGACAAGACCTGCTTGGCGGTGGCCGCATCCCCACTGATTGAAACGCAGCTGGAAACATCCTGACCAAGACCAGCAAAATTCACCGTGACCCTAGCGCCGTCGCAACTGCCGTCTGCCGCAAATTCTGAGACCGATGCCGATGCACAGCCAGTCAAGACCAACGCCGCCAAGGCCATCAGCGAAACCGATTTGAGCATAAAATCCCCTTCAGGATCTTTTGAAAACAGGGCTACGAGCCCTAAGTTTAGGCTTTGGCGACAAATTCATCGGGTTCATCGAAATACCGCGAGCCGCAATGGTGTTAGCTTTCCCTATGGATCTCTCAGGAAAAACTATATTGGTGACCGGCGCCTCAGGCGCACTTGGTGCAGAACTTACGAACGTGCTTTCATCAAAGGGAGCAAAGGTGCTGGGCACTGCGACTAACAACGAGTCTGCGGGCAGTATCCCTGCCAAGGCTGAAGTTAGATTACTGCTTGACTTTCAGGAGCCAGACTCAATTCAAACTTTGACCGATTACCTGGTTGCTGCGAGCCAAGTTGACGGAATCATCAACGCCAGCGGAGTAGTTGCTTTTGGTCCGGTCAGCGAACTGACCGTCGAGACCAGCAGGCGACTGACGGCCGTGAACTCCCAAGGGCCTATTCAGCTAATATCCCAGCTGTTTGGGAAACTAAAGGAATCCTCAGAAGCTGGTAACCAGCCTTTCGTGCTGAACATTACCGGAGTGGTCGCGGAAACTCCGATGATGGGTATGGCTGCTTACTGCGGCTCAAAGACCGCAGTTCATGGGTTCTTGACTGCACTGGGCAAAGAATGGCGCCGCGAAGGAATTCGAGTAATTTCTGCCAGGCCGGGCCACACCGAAACCGGTCTGGCTACAAGAGCGATTGCTGGACAAGCTCCTAATTTCCCAGCTGGCATGACTACAGAACACGTGGTCGCAAGGTTGATTGCCGCTTTGGAAGCTGATGAGAAAGACCTAGCTTCTACCGACTTCTAATTTCGTAGCTGTAGCTTTTAGATTCTCCAGCCAAAATTTCAGTGCTGGCAATGTCGGTTGCAAAAACGTTCGCAGGATGAGACATGGGTTCGATAGCAAGCGCAGAGCCCTTCGCAAACAAAAGTGCTGATGGCCGATAAAGCATGAAGTAGTTGATATTTTCTAGACCGCGAATCTCGAAAGAACCTGAGGGATTTGTAACCAGAACTTCATTGCTCCCGTAATAGCAATTATCCAGTGTTGCTAGCTCCCGGGAGTCTTGATTGAGAGCTAACCCCGAAATTTCCTTCGCCGAAACCGGCAACATTCGATCATCGGTAGCTATTTGGTGAGTGAAGCCCGCGGACAAAGTGAACTCATTTCCCATCAGGAAATAAGGATGAAAGCCGATAGCAAATGGTGCGGACTGCGTCGAGTTGTTCGTTGCGGTTGCTCGAGTTACCAGTGCATTTTCTTCGAGGCCAAATTCAAGCTCTAAATCAATCGCAAATGGATAGTGAGCAGCTTGGCCGAAGCCGTAGGAGAGCTTTAGAGAATCCGAAGCGTGAGAGACAATCTCCATCTTTTCGTCGAGCAACAACCCGTGGTTAGCGTTGCCTTGAGAATCAAGCTTTGGAGTCTGGTAGTCGATTCCGGCCATCTGGTACTTACCGTCCTGAAGACGGTTGGGCCAAGGCGCCATAGTGAAGCCGAACACGTGAGCGCGAGGATTTTCGCCTGCGAATTCAGGAATTACCTCAATGCCGCCCAATACAAGATGTCTAATTTGACCTCCAAGTACATCAAATTCTGCAATACTGGAAGCCTTCCCGTCTAGGCGGGAAATACTCAGTTGCTCACCAGGGTAGTTTTTGCGCACCCGTATATGTTACCGACAGTGAGTATGAGGTACTTGAGTGAACAAGCCCAGTATTGAAGCCAAGCTTTTTGATGGCCGGGACATCTTTTATTTTGATGACGCCGAATCAACGCTTCCAGCAAACCGTATACAAGATCAGCGCGAGTCGGACCAAAGGCCCGTAACCGCTGAATTACGTTATGACGCTTTGTCTGGAGAATGGATCACTGTCGCATCCCATAGACAGCAGCGCGCATTTCTACCACCCGCTCATGCTTGTCCGCTCTGTCCAACTTCCGAAAATAACCCAAGCGAGGTTCCAGACAACTTCGATGTCGCGGTCTTTGAGAACAAGGGCCCGGCTTTTGGTCCGGATCTCGGTGAGATTTCGCCTCCTGAGCGCACTGCCCCGTTCGGTTTCTCGACAACCTCCTTCGGCCGCTGTGAGGTAGTTGTTTTCAGTCCCGACCACATGGGCAACTTGGGATCCATGCCGGTGGCCCGCATCGAGACGGTTATAAAAGCCTGGCAATCTCGAACCTCACACCTCCAGAAACTGGAAGGCGTTATTCAGGTCTTCCCCTTTGAAAACCGCGGCCAGGACATAGGAGTCACCCTGCACCACCCCCATGGGCAAATCTACTCATATCCGTTTGTGACTCCTAGAACTGAAAAGCTAATCGCGAGCGTCCGGAATCACGGCGGTGACTTCTTCGGTGAGCTAGTTGAATTCGAAAAATCCTCGAGTAGAAATATTCTAGAAACCGAAAACTTTGTTGCGTTCGTGCCTTTTGCCGCAAGGTGGCCAATCGAAATCCACCTATTGCCAAAACGCCAGGTTGCAGATTTTACGGAGCTGACAGACGCCGAAGTAAGCGAGCTAGCTGGCGCCTATAAGCAAATACTTTTAGGTCTTGATGCTTTGTATGACAAGCCAATTCCATATATTTCAGCTTGGCACCAGGCTCCGATGATTGAAAACCGGGACCAGATTAGATTGATGCTTCAAATCACTTCTCCGCTTCGGGATGCCGACAAGCTGAAATATTTGGCAGGGTCTGAAAGCGCCATGGGAGCCTTTGTCGGAGACGTTGCTCCAGAAGAAACTGCTGCAAGACTCAAGAAAGTAATCAAGTGAACCTGACCAAGCAAACAACAGCGGGCTTTGAAAAACAGTTTGGTTACTTACCAACTGGAGTCTGGTCAGCACCGGGACGCGCCAACCTAATTGGCGAGCACACCGATTACAACAATGGTTTTGTTCTCCCGTTTGGAATAGATAAGCGAACCTATGCGGCCATGTCCAAGCGGGATGACTCCCTAATCAGAATCGGAACTTCCTTCACTGAGGGCATCGTCGAATTTGAACTAGGAGAAACCGAGCCACAAGATCTCGATTGGGCGCTATACCCTCTTGGCGTAGCCTGGGTAGTGCGTGCGGGTCTTGATGCTGGCTTTGACTTGTACTTGGATTCAAATGTTCCTATTGGAGCCGGCCTTTCATCGTCTGCCGCGGTTGAGTGCTCGGTAGCCCTTGCACTAAACGACTTGTGGGACTTGAGACACAGCAAGCAGGAGCTCGCCCTTATCGGCCAGCGTGCCGAAAACGAAGTCGTAGGTGCTCCGACCGGAATCATGGACCAGACAGCATCTATGCTCTCTTCAACTGACGCTGCGGTTTTGATTGACTGCCTAAGTCTTGAAACAGAAACAGTCGAGCTGGGCCTGGAGGCTCAGAATCTAGTTGTGGCAGTAATTGACACCCAGGTCTCACATCGTCACTCCGACGGTGGCTACCGCTCTAGAAGAGATGCTTGCGAGAAAGGCGCCCTCATTATGGGCGTGAGCTCGCTGCGTGAGCTTGGACAGTTGGACCTTGAAGCAGCAAAATCAAAGCTCGACGATCTGACTTATCGCCGCGTCCGCCACATCATCACCGAAAACGACCGAGTGTTAGCTACCGTTGCGGCCCTAAGGGCCGGCCGGATTGAGAAAATCGGTCCAATTTTTGAAGCAAGCCACGTCTCAATGCGCGATGATTTCGAGATTTCTATCCCAGAACTAGACCTAGCGGTCGAAACTGCCCTGAAAACCGGCGCAATCGCCTCCAGGATGACCGGTGGCGGCTTCGGGGGCGCTGCGATTGCTGTTATCGATAAAGACCTGCTGCCCGGCCTAGAAATGGCTGTCAAGGCTGCTTTTATTAAAGCCGGATTTGGCGCAGCAAACGTATTTACTGTCTCCGCGAGCGCCGGAGCAACCAGAGAAAGCTAATTTGCTTCGTAAACCGGAGTTACTTCGATTCCCTGATCGACCATGTCATCGATTGCAGTTTCAGTAGAGCCTTGTGAAACCCCGGCGGTTAGGCCGGTGATGACCCTAACTGCCAGCCCAAATTTCTTTGAATCCATCGAAGAAGCCAGAACGCAATAGTCGGTCGCTATTCCAACCACATCGACCTGGGTGATCTGAAGCTGGTTGACTAGATCAGGGAAGCTGGTGCCGGCATCATCGATACCTTCGAAGATCGAGTAGCCGTTTGCTCCTTGGCCTTTTTTTATGTGGATGTCGATAAGGCTGGTGTCTAGGTTCGCGTGGTACTGGCTGCCGAATTTGTTTTCGACACAATGTTCCGGCCAGCTAGTTTTGAAATCAGGAGACTCGTTTAGTGCCGCAAAGTGCCCACCATTTGCATCGTTGGCTTTGTGCCAATCTCTTGAAGCAATTACATAGTCGTAATCACCTTTATTGCTCTCGAGATGTTCGGTAATTCGCTTGGCGGTTATTGCCCCTCCGGCACAGGCTAAGACACCGCCCTCACAAAAATCGACCTGAACGTCAATTACCAATAATGCTTTAGTCATTTTGCTTTCTTGTTACCCGTTTTGTTCTCAGGCTATCTATTACCTAGCTATCTATTTACTAGCGTTGAGCCACAATCATAAAAGCCCATGACTAAATCGTCCATGGCCTCACGGTTACTAGCGGTCACATCACCTAGGTTGTACACGGTAAAAATAAGCCTCGACTGATCCGGTGTGTCCAGGAAGCCAGCGAGCGTGTAACCCGTTCTGATCCAACCAGTCTTTGCGGTGATTGTCCCAACCGCATCTTCAAATCGGTAGCTCAATGAGCCGGGGGTTCCGGAAACCGGCATTCCTCCAAGAATTACCTCAAAGTCTCCATAGCCGTCATCGATTAGCTTCAGAAGGTTATTTACTAGTTCAGGGGAGGCTTGGTTGTACTTGGACAAGCCTGAGCCGTCCTCAATGGTAAGGCCTGCAAGATCCAGTCCGGTTCCCCTGAGTGCCCGATTGTAGGTTTCAGTCAAAGAGCCAAAGGTCCCATCCAGCCCGACATCGAGAGACACCAATCTTGCAAGTGCTTCCGCCAGGGTGTTGTCGCTGACAACGAGCATGTAGTCGATCCACTCGCTGATTGGCCTAGATTTTACAGCTGCAATTTGTATTGAATCTGCGGGGGCCAAGCCCTTGGTAATTACCGCATCCGTCGCCGCCACTCCAAGTGACTCTTGGAACCAAGCACCGGCCCTGCTGACCGGGTCCATCGAGCGCTGAGATTCCTTAGCGGCTGGGCTCGCCCTGTCACCGTCCACCTGAAGAGCAGAAACCGGAGACATATAGCCATTAGTGATGCCGCGAGAGTCCCAAACGCTTTGGTACTCGCCCTTGGCTCCCCCGTACAGAGAAGTATCAAGCACTATTTGGGTTATCGGCTCTTTCCCAAAAACCTTGAGCACCTGAGCGACGAGGTCAGAAAGCTTTGGGGCTTTTTGATAGACCGAATTTTCATTGACCCCTGTGCGCGAAAGAGTCGGGTCGCCAGCTCCAACCAGGTAGATTTTTCCAGGCTCCAAGTTGTCCCGATAGACCCTGGTCGTTACTCGGTAGTCCGGGCCAAGGGTTTCAAGAGCGACAGCGGCAGTGAAGAGTTTCATAACCGATGCAGGTCTTGCAGCCGAACCGCTTCCGCGGTCAAATAAAACCTCGCCCGTTGAAGCATCAATCACCTGAGCCTGCAGCAATAAGATTTCAGCGGCGTCTTCGAGTACCGACACCGAGCACTGGATGACTTCCGGCGTTGTCGGCTCCGGCTCGATTTCAACCGGAGAGGCAGAAACCGTCGCCTCGGGCACAGTGGTTTGGCTTGCTATCGGCGCAGGGCCTTCATCGGTCTGGCTCAGTGGGCCCAAAAACAAAAAGCCAAGCGCAACGGAACCCGCGGCCAGACCTGAACCGATGCCAATTAGTGCTTGCTTCATCTCACCCACCTAAGCTTTACCCATGAAGTTTAGATTGTTCGCAGCCTCCATGTTGGCCCTAGTCACCACAGTCATGATGACAGCACTGCCGGCAACCTCCCACGAACAGCTTGTGGACCAAGAGCCCAAGACTGGACAGATTCTGGAGGCCGGTATCGCTGAAGTGAAGCTGTCCTTCAGCGATGATCTGATTTCTCTGGACAACTCAGCCGGCTCCGAAATAGTCATTCTTGATTCGGATCAGAATCCAGTGAACAACGGTTGCGCGGTTATTGATGGCCGCACCGCGATTGCGCGGGCGGACATTGACAAACCTGGGACCTATCAAGTGGGCTGGCGCGTTGTGTCCGGAGACGGCCATCCAATTTCCGGAAGCTTTAGCTTCGTGGTTGAAAATAATGCCGGCTACATCGCTGACCCGGACTACCTCTTCACGGAGTGCGCTAACCCTTACAACCCGGAAACTTTAGACGTCGAGGTTCAGACACCTGCCTCTTTGTATTGGTTACTCTGGGGCTCATTGCCACTGGCCGCGGTCGGACTATTTTTGCTGCTGAGGTCTAAAAACAAAAGTTCTGGCAATAACCGCAAAGACCCAGAAGAGAAGACCGAAAACTAATACTTCAATAGGCATGTCAAAACGATTACCCATCGGTGCAAACGCCAAAGAGTAGGCAACATCGAGTGCTTGCGCATACATGAAGGCAGAGACGCCCGCCACCACCATCAGCTTCACCGGAACGACGCTGCCGGAGATTCTAGAGCCGCTCCAGATCGTGAGCGAGGAAAGCCCAAGCGCTAGTGCCGTCCCGGCGAAAATTAGTGGGTAAGTAGTCTGGTAGAAAAAGTTACTAGTCAGCATGGCAAGTAATAAGGACAGCCAAAACAGTGAAACCTTCAGCGCTCTTGACGAATTCAAGGGCTGCCTAAATAACCCGGCAGAACTTGTTCAACGGTTCCACCTGGCCAGCCACCACAATTTGATCGCCTGACTCCAGAACCGTTTCGGGGAACGCTGGCGAATATTTACCATCGCCTTTTGTGACCGCAACCACTGTCACTTCATAGTTGGTCCTAATTTTCAGCTCCGCCAAGTTTTTGTTGTGAAATGACTCCGGAACCTTCGACTTGATCATCACGAAATCGTTGTCGATTGGGACATAGTCAAGTGACTCTCCAGAAACCATGTGGGCCACTCGCTTACCCATCTCAAACTCAGGGAACACCACGTGGTGAGCGCCTAGTTGCTCCAAGATACGACCGTGAGATTTCGAGTTAGCTTTCGCCCAGACGTTTGGAACGCCCAGTTGCAACAGCAACGAGGTGGTCAAAATGCTTGCCTCAATATCTGCTCCGATTGCCACAACGGCAGCGTCGAACTCCTGAATGCCGAGCTCGGAAAGCACGGCTTCGTCGGTGCAGTCAGCCTTGACGGTGTGGGTAAGTTCCTGCGCCATTTGTTGAACCAGTCTCTCGTCGGTGTCAACACCGAGAACCTCATGTCCGGTCCGAACCAGCTCTCTGGCCAGCGAAGACCCAAAACGACCGAGGCCAATCACGATGACGTTTGTGTGCAGAATTCGTCGCTTTGCTTTTTCCTTAGCCAATTAGGGGCCTTTCCTTTGGTAATTCATAGTGCCTCTTTGTGATTCGAAGAGCAAGTGCTGACGCAACAACAACCGGGCCCAGCCGGCCAACAAACATCAGAAGTGCCAGCCAAAATTGATGGAACGCCGGCAACTCGGCGGTTATGCCAGTTGAAAGCCCTACCGTCGCGGCAGCCGAGACCACGTCGAAAAGTATCTCGTCAAGTGAGAAGTCAGTTGTCGCGGCAAAAAGCAAAGTCGTGCCCAGAATCGCCGTCGTGCTCAGAGCCACCAAAGTAAGAGCCTGACGTTGAATCGAGCGAGGAAGTCTGCGGTTTCCAACGTTCACCGCGGTCTCACCGCGAATTTCGGTGTAAACAATAAAGATCAAAACAGCGATAGTGGTGACCTTAATGCCGCCGGCGGTAGAAGCCGAGCCGCCTCCGATAAACATAAGAAGGTCTATCCCGAGCCAAGTGGCAGGGTCCATCAAGGAGATATCTATCGAGTTAAAACCACCCGAGCGCGGCATGACAGCTGAAAAGAGGGTGTTAACCAGCTTGTCCCAAGTGTTCAAGCCCCCCAGGGTTCCGGGGTTATTCCACTCAAGTAGCCCTATAAAAAGTGCTCCTAGACCGATCAGGCTAATAGTCATCCAGAGGGTGAGTCTGGTGTGCAAGCTAAAGCGTTTTGGCTTGCCACCTGGTTGCACTCGCAAGCGCCATAGCCGCTCATGAAGCTCGATTAGCACCGGGAACCCGAGCCCTCCAACGATCACGGCCAACATCACGGGGGCGATGAAAAACATGTCCTGGCTAAAACCCATCATGCTGTCGGTGTAGAGCGAAAAGCCACCATTGTTGAAAGCTGAAATCGAGTGAAAAGTCCCGTACCAGATTGAATGAAGAACTTCTTCGCCATAGCTGAAGTGCAATCTAATGCTTAGGTAAGCAGCCAGGATTAGTTCAAAACCAAAGTAAACCAACAGAATGCGACCGAGCAATTTAGAAACGTTATCCGCGCCTACAATCTTGGCCTCAGACAAAGTGTTCATTCGGTCTCTAAGGCTTATACGACCGGAAATCAGCAACCCAAGCAGAGTTGCGAAAGCAACTATTCCAAGACCACCAAGTTGAATCAAAATTAAAATCACGAAGTGCCCAAAACCGGACCAGTGAGTTGCGGTGTCCACAACGGTCAAACCAGTAATGCAAACAGCCGAAACGGCAGTGAAGAATGCGGTCACCAGAGTCGTGTTATTTCCGGCGGATGTTGATATTGGGAGCAAAAGCAACAGGGTGCCAACAATTGCCGCCACACCGAACGCAATAACTACGATCTGTGTTGGG
>CAJXOD010000026.1 GCA_913057795.1 uncultured Aquiluna sp. | reverse complement strand
GCGGTCCAGCTATATGCGGCTGGAGGTACCCTTACTGCTGGAAATACATTTACTACCGGTTTGACACAGAGCGGTGAAATTCTAAGGCGTCTCGGTGAGTACTACGGTGTAAAAGTTGAAAAGCTTCCGGTCCCCGCGTTTTTGAATGGTTCATCCGCGAAAGAAAGCAAGTGAGGTATTCGTAGCCGAACCCTAGGGGGCTAGGACTTCGGTAGCTTAAGGGACAGCAAGTAACTTCCTATTGGCTTGCCGAAGCGATTGGCGACGTTGGCCAAATGCCCCTGCTGCACAAAGCCAAATTTCTCATGGAGTGCAATCGATGCATGAGCACCGCGATCCGCGATTACAGCAATGACTTCTTTGATACCCACGGCTCGACAGCGCTCCAAAAGCGCGGTGAACAGCTTCGTACCCAAGCCTTTACCGGTTGCAGGTGCAGAGAGGTAAATCGAGTTCTCCACAACCTTCAGATAACCGGATCGCTGTCTCCATGGAGAAACTAACGCAAACCCTAAAACATCGAACCCTCGCACCATCACCAAAAAAGGCAAATCGAATTTCTGAGCCATGTCATATTTCTCTTGCCAAAAATCAAGCTTTAAAGGTGCATCGTCAAAGGTGATGACCGTATTTCTGATGAAGTAGTTATAAATGTCTTTGATTGCGGGCAAGTCCTCTGTCGCAACGTTCCGAATCAGTACTTCGGGTACCGGTAAGGCGGGGTTCTGCCGCAGGCGGCGAATCATTGCCCATCGAGTTTTGCTATCCACCACTAACAGCTCCAATCGATCGGCGGTAGATCTGATTCTGTCAACAGTTTGTTACAACTAGAAAACGGCTTCGAACCAAAGAAACCCCGATAGCTCGAAAGCGGAGAAGGGTGTGGGCTCTTCAAGACCTTAGACAGACTCAGATCCCCTGCTAATTCTCCTGCTCGCTGTCCCCATAAAATCGCGACTAATTTGCCCTTGTGGACCTCTTGAAGAACCTGAATTGCTCGAGAGGTAAAGATGTCCCAGCCGATGTCGAAGTGTGCAGCAGTCTGACCGACACGGGTAGTTAGAGAACGGTTTAGGAGCATGACGCCTTGATTGGCCCAGTTGGAAATATCTCCGGTCGCCACAAAGTTTTGGCCAAGGTCATCACGCAACTCTTTGATTATGTTTCGAAGAGTTGGTGGGAGTGGGGCTGTTCCTTCTGGGACGCAAAAAGCCAGACCAGTAGCGTGAACGGCATTCGGGTATGGGTCTTGACCGACGATCAGTACCCGAAAGTGCTCGGGAGGAAACCTAAAAGCTCGCATGATATTTGGCTTTTCCGGCACAACCTCTTTTTGACCTGCCAAGACCAAAGATATCTCATCGAGTAATTCTTTTTGGTCGGCCAGAAGTTCCTGCCATTCAGGGTGCAGTTGATTGAACATAGTGTCCATTAAATAGTGCAAAGATAAATAGAGCAAAGGAGCAAGCATGCCAACACCCAGTGAGTTCTTAGTTTCAGCCAGTAATCTCCGCGAAGATTTAGTTTCGCTGCGCCGAAAACTGCACAAAATGCCAGAGTTTGCACTTCATTTGCCCCAAACCCAACAGGCGCTAATTTCTGCACTAGCAGGGTTGGGTGAAATAACTCTAGGTAAATCTCTAAGCTCAATCGTTTTAGTCATTCGAGGGGGGAATCCTGGTCCGACTGTGCTCTTGAGGGCGGACATGGATGCCCTTCATGTATTGGAAGAGACCAATTTGGACTTTGCTTCCAAGAACGGCTACATGCATGCATGCGGGCATGATCTGCACATGTCCGCAGGCGTCGGAGCAGCAAAACTATTGCACGGCGTAAAAGACCAACTAAGAGGCGATGTGGCTATTTGGTTCCAACCGGGTGAAGAGGGCCACCATGGCGCGGATGTGATGATCGAGGAGGGCATGCTGGAAATTACCGGCAGTCGCCCAGTAGCTGCATATGGCCTTCACGTATTCACGTCATTGCCGGCAGGCACGATTGCCTGCAAGCCTGGAGCAATGATGGCAAGTGCGGGAGACATGAACGTCGTCTTCCACGGATCCGGTGGTCACGGTTCGATGCCTTGGTTATCCAAGGACCCAGTGGCCCCAATGGTCGAGGCGATTTCGAGCCTTCAAACAATGCTCAATAAAAATTTCGATCAGTTTGATCCAGTAATAGTAAATGTCAGCTGGATTCGTGCTGGAGATGACGCCACCAATAATGTCATCCCAGATACAGCGAGCTTCGGGGCAACCGTCAGAACTTTTTCCGAAGCCAACACCGAGAAGTTGCAAGCTCTGGCACTCAAATTAATAAATTCGATTGCCGAAGGGTTTGGGGTCACGGCCAAAATCGAATTCAGTGAACCCACCAAGGTTTTGATAAATGATCAAAACTCAGTTGAGAGAGTTCGCCGAATAGCGCAAGAGCTAGTTGGGCCCTCCGGCTATACGGAGATGGAGAACCCAATCGCTGGTGGAGAAGATTTTGCCTCGATTGTCCACGAAATCCCGGGGGCTTTTGTGTTCTTGGGGGCCTGCCCGACAGACATCGACTACACATCAGCACCAACTAATCACTCGGCCAGAGCGATCTTCGATGACTCCGTTATTCCGTTGGGCTCGGCTTTGTTGGCCTCTCTAGCCAGTTCGCATTTGTTGTAAAGTTACGTTTGGTTACTGACTTAGTTGCCTGATGAAGAGCAACCCTGAATAGTTGTATCAGTAGCCAACGACCTAACTTGGAGAAATAAAATGACCGATGAAGCAAAATGGGGTTTTGAGACCGTACAGATTCACGCCGGTGCAGTGAGTGATCCCGCAACCAACGCTCGAGCTGTACCGATTTACAAAACCACTGCCTACACGTTCAATTCAGTGGAGCACGCCCGCAAGCTTTTTGGTCTTGCAGAATTTGGAAACATCTACACCCGCATCATGAACCCCACTCAAGACGTTGCCGAAAAGCGCATCGCCGCTCTCGAGGGTGGAACTGCGGCTCTTCTTTTGTCTTCCGGTCAGTCGGCCACCACGTTCGCTGTTCTAAACATTGCTGAGGCCGGCGATCACATCGTTGCAAGCTCGAAGCTCTATGGTGGAACCTACAACCTCTTCAGATACACCCTTGCCAAGCTTGGAGTCGAAACAACTTTTGTCGACGATCAAGATGACGAGAATGCCTGGGCCGCCGCAATTCGCCCGAACACGAAGCTGCTGTTCGGAGAGACAATCGGAAACCCAGATGTGTCAATACTTGACATCCGAAAGGTGTCGACGGTAGCCCACAAACACGGCATCCCTTTGCTTGTCGACAACACAGTAGCGACCCCGTTTTTGATCAGGCCTTTTGAACACGGTGCCGACATTGTTATCCATTCGGCAACCAAGTTCCTGGGTGGCCATGGAACGGTTGTGGCTGGCGCGATCGTAGATGGTGGAAAGTTCGAATGGTCCAAATCGGACAAATTCCCTGGCCTAAACAAGCCCGACCCGAGCTACCACGGCGTTGTCTACACCGAGGCCCTGGGAGATGGAATCGCCTTCATTATTAAGGCCAGAGTTCAACTCTTGCGCGACATAGGAGCTGCAGTTTCGCCAGACACCGCCTTTTCATTGATTCAGGGAATTGAAACCTTGAGCCTTCGCATGGAGCGACACGTTGAGAATGCTAGCAAGGTCGCAACTTGGCTCGAGGCTCATCCTCAGGTTCTGAAGGTCAACTACGCCGGCTTAGCGTCCAGCAAGTACAACGAGGCTCACAAGCACTACGCGCCCAAGGGCGCTGGTGCTATCGTCTCATTCGAGATCGCCGGTGGCCTAGATGCTGGGGTGAAATTCGTCGAAGGCGTCGAGCTATTTAGCCACGTCGCCAACATCGGTGACGTTCGGTCGCTAATTATCCACCCGGCCTCAACCACTCACTCTCAACTGGACCCAGAGGCGCTCGCTAAAGCTGGAGTTACACCTGGTCTAGTGAGACTGTCAGTTGGACTCGAGCACTACGAGGACATCGTCGCTGATCTACAGACAGGCTTCGCCGCGGCAAAATAAATGGACTTTCAAATATCTGAAGACTCTGCTCCCTCGGAATTTATTTCCGAGGAGCAGCGTCGTCAGCTTGTTGGAAGACCCCCTGCCAGCGGTGCGTGGCGAGTTGGGGACAACCTTGGAGATCGAAAATTCTCCCAGGTTTTTTCGCTCCCTCTAGAATCAGGCGAAACCTTGAACCAGGCAGTTTTGTCCTACGAGACCTGGGGAGAACTAAACGCCACAAAATCAAATGCCGTCTTGGTGCTGCACGCCCTAACCGGAGACAGTCACACCACAGGACCCTCAGCACCTGGGCACCCAACATCGGGTTGGTGGGGAGGCCTAATTGGTCCGGGACTTGCAATCGATACCAATAAGTATTTTGTAGTGACGCCAAATGTTCTGGGAGGCTGCCAAGGATCGACCGGACCGGCTTCTCTGAATCCCAAGGGTCAAGAATATGGGCCCAACTTTCCTCAGCTCACCATAAAAGACCAGGCTTTATCTTTCGAGGTGCTTGCTCAACAACTCGATGTTTCCAGATGGTTTAGCATCATTGGCGGCTCAATGGCTGGGATGCACGCTATGGAAATGGCCATCAATTCACCCCAAAGCGTGGAGCGCCTCGCAATCTTGGCTGCTCCCCCATTCACAACTGCGGATCAAATCGCTCTCAACACGGTTCAGCTTGAGGCCATCAGATCTGATGCGAACTTTGCCGGTGGGTCTTATTACGATGCCAAGCCGGGATTTGGACCCCACCGCGGTCTTGCGCTCGCTCGCAGGATGGCACTTCTTAACTACCGTTCCCCCAAGGAGCTGAATGACCGATTCGGACGGACCTGGCAGTCCAAGGTGAGCCCTCTTACCGAGGCTGGCAAATACGCAGTTGAGAGCTATCTGGATTTTCACGGAAACAAGTTTGTCAGGCGATTCGATGCCAACAGCTACGTGACTCTCGTGAATGCCATGAACTCGCACGATGTTGGCCGCGGACGTGACTCAGTCGAGTCGGCACTTGAGGAAATCTCCTGCTCGACCCTAGTTATTGGCGTGGACAGCGATCGGCTGTTTCCACTCAGTGGCCAAGAACTGATAGCTAATTCGATCAGCGGCAATTTACACGGTGGCCAACTCCACGTGATTCAGAGTGAATATGGCCACGATGGCTTTTTGATTGAGCTCGACGCAGTGGGGAAGCTACTTGAAGACTTCTTGTCCTAAAGTGTCAACCGTGAACCTTCTAAAATCCAAATTTGCAGTCTGCTTCTTTTTCTTTTCCGGTGGTTCGTCTCTTGCTCTTTGGGCCGTTCACATTCCCCTAATTGAGCGAACCGTAGGCATTGGTTACGTCGCTCTTGGAGCATTATTTATGTTTTCCGGTTTAGGTGGTTTTTTGGCCATGCAGATTTACGGCTGGATTATTGACCACATTGGAGCAAAGACTGCCACCAGAATCGGTGGCCTTGTTGTAGGGCTTTCACTATTGGGCCCGGCCTTCGCGCAAGACGTCTGGTCACTCGGCCTCGCAATTTTTTTCCTCGGGTTTGGAATTGCTGGAGTGGACGTTGGCATGAACGCAGCGGCCCTTCAAATTGACAAAGTGAATAAGCGCGCAATCTTTACTTTTTTCCACCTGTTCTGGTCCGTGGGGGGCCTCTTTGGCGCAGCTCTAGGTTTCGCTACTATTTCAGCCGGATTCGATCAGTCGCAAACCCTGAGTATCACCGGTGTGGTGTTGAGCATTACCGGAGTTATTGTCGCCGGGTGGCTCCTGCCAAACGAGGTGGTAGCAACCAAAGAGAACAAAACTAAAAATCGAGTGGCTTCAAAGGCAAACCGTCGAGTGCTCCCCCTTGTTATTCTGGCCGGGCTGATGGCATCGGCTGGGGCAATTATTGAGGGTGTCGCTCAGGACTGGTCAGCGCTTTATTTAATCGACATTCAGAACGTTAACGTTGCCGTAGCCGCTTGGGGCCTTGGCGCCTTCAACCTAGGAATGATCACCGGTCGAATTTTTATCGATCGGATAGTCGAAAATAAAGGGCGGGGCTTTATTATTCGGTGGGGGTCGCTGATTGGTGGAATAGCCATCGCTGCCCAAGCAATCGCTCCCACTTTCGAAATATCACTTGCGCTTTGGTATTTTCTTGGCCTTGGAATCTCTGGGGTGGTTCCTCAAATCTTTGCTGCCGGCGGCGAAATTGGTGAAGCTACCCACTCCGGCAGAAACATGGCAAGGGTAGTTGGCATTACATACATTGGCGCCCTGGCTGGACCCTCGGCAATCGGACTCTTGACCGCTATCTACCCCTTAAATGTAGCAATCGGCTGGGGCACGGCCCTCGCGATATTTATCTTGGCTGCAAACCCTAGATTGGAAAAGTTACTAAATGACGAAGCTATTTAGCCCCATAAAAATTCGCGACCTTGAAATCAAAAACCGTCTATGGGTGTCTCCAATGTGCATGTACTCCTGCGAGGGCCAAGACGGCATTGTTGGCCAATGGCACCTTGTCCACTTGGGGTCTAGGGCCATGGGAGGTGCCGGCATGGTGATAGCTGAAGCCAGTGCAGTCAGCCCGGAAGGACGCATAAGTCCTTGGTGTCCAGGCCTCTACGCAGATAACCAGATAGCCCCATGGAAAGTGATCACAGACTTCATACGGGAGCAGGGTGCCACCAGCGGAATACAGCTTGCCCACGCAGGACGGAAGGGCTCCACCCACCGACCAACATCAGGCTCCGGCTCGGTAGCAACTTCCGATGGCGGTTGGGAAACCTACTCCGCAACATCAGAGGCCTTTCAGGGGCTTGATGCCCCAAGAATGCTATCAATTGGCGAAATCCCCAGAATCGTTGCGGACTTTGCCAGTGCTGCGTTGAGGGCACAAAAGGCTGGGTTCGATTCGATAGAAATTCATGCTGCTCACGGCTACTTGCTTCACCAATTCTTGTCACCAATCTCGAATAAGCGTGATGACCTCTACGGTGGACCACTTGAAAATAGGGCCCGATTACTACTTGAGATAGTGGCCGAAGTGCGCAAAGCAGTTGGCGAGCAAATGCCGGTTTTTATTCGGTTTAGTAGCACAGATTACGTTGAGGGCGGCTGGGACCAAGACCAGACCAATCAGGTCGCCAAGTGGTGCCGAGAGCTTGGGGCAGATTTATTCGATCTTTCCTCAGGAGGGCTCATTACGGGCGTAAAGATCCCAACCGGACCCGGCTACCAGGTCGAGTTTGCTGAAAGCGCGAAGCGAGCCACTGGTTCGGATGTTGCGGCGGTTGGTCAGATAACAAATGCAACGCAAGCCGAGCAGGTTCTTTCCGAGGGCCTTGTTGATGTGGTGCTTGTGGGACGCGAATTTTTGAGAGATCCGTATTTTGGATTGCGGGCAGCAGCGGAGCTTTCGGCAGATATACAGTGGCCACATCAATATGAGCGAGGCCGCTGGCCTAGCGCCTAGTGGCGTCCTCGATCTCGCCCACGAGCTCCTCGATTATATCTTCAAGAAATAGGCAGCCAACGATTTCTCCGGACGAGCTGAAGCTTCTAACGATGTGCGCTCCACTCTTTCGCATTTGAGCTAGCGCGTCTTCGAGGTCAGTTGTTTCGGGGATGGAAATCATCGCCCTCAAGCGCTTGGAGGGTAGAGTCTTGGACATCTCCGCAGGATCGTTAGTCAACCCGTCTTTTATGTGCCAATAGCCCACAATGTCATCGCCGGTTCCATTCACCGGATAGCGGCTGAAGCCATGCTCGGAAACCGCCGCCTGGAGGTCTCCAGCAGTCGAAGACAGCGTCATGGTAACCAAATCACCGATTGGAACCGCAACATCGCGAACTGTTTTCTCGGTGAATTCAAATGTCTTTTCAATCGTGCCAGAGCCGTCGGCAAGCGTGCCCTCTTTTTGGCTTGCGGAAACAAAACCTTCAACCTGATCCAACGTAAAAGCGGTATTCGCCTCTTCTACGGGCTTGAACCGGAAAATTATGAGAATCAGGTTGGCGATCTGATTCAGCACCCAGACCACCGGCTTCACAAGCTGCGCAATGAAATAGAGAATCGGAGTCAAAATCAGCGAAGTTCGCAGTGGCACCGAGATTGCGATGTTTTTGGGGATCATCTCGCCGATCACAACGTGAAGATAGGTAACAAGAATCAGAGCGATTACAAAACCAGTAACCGCCGAAGCTGCTTCTCCGATTCCGATTGCCTTCAAAGGGATTTCAACTAAGTGGTGAATCGCAGGCTCTGCGACAACCAGTATCAAAAGCGATGCAACGGTGATCCCAAGCTGCGCAGTAGCCAGCATCAACGACACCCGCTCCATCGCACGCAGGGTAATCTTCGCCGCGGGATTTCCAGCTTCAGCTCGAGGCTCAATTTGAGAACGCTTTGCTGTGATAACGGCGAATTCAGCACCAACAAAGAATGCATTTGCCACAAGCAGCAGGACAAACCAGACCAGCCCCATTAGATCGCTACTCATCGTTGATCACCACTGGCTCGAACTTAATTCGGTCTACTCTTCTAGCTTCCATCTTTAGGACAACGAGGCGCCCGCCTGAAACCTCTACTTGGTCACCGGTTTTTGGTATTCGTCCAAGCTCGCTCATTAGGAATCCCGAGACGGTATCGTAATCTTCGTCCTCGGCTATCGAGAGTCCAAACTCCTCAAGTTCAGCCGGTCTAGTAAGACCACTGAACGCAAGTGAGCCGTCGGCATACTGCAGCAAATCGGAGCGATGTCTGTCGTGTTCGTCGGACAGTTCGCCCACTAATTCTTCAACGGCATCCTCTAGAGTCACGATCCCCGCGGTGCCGCCGTATTCGTCGATTACGATTCCGAACTGCAGCCCCCTGCCCCTCAGCTGCAAGATCAAACGATCAAGGGCCATGGTCTCTGGAACCCGAACCGGATCCACCATCAATGCACTGACTGGAACTTGGTCGCGACGCTCAACTGGAACACCGATGCCACGTTTTAGATGCACCACCCCGACAATGTCGTCCGCATCCTCGCCGGTAACCGGGAATCTTGAATGGCCGGTGCTCGAAGCAAGTTCGATTAGATCACGAGCGGAAGATTCTCTTTCTAGAGAATACATTTTTGGCCTAGGGGTCATTATGTCGCTGGCCAATAAAGTACTCATCGCCAGGGTCTTTTCAAGGAGTTTGGCCGTGTCCTGCTCGAGTGAGCCCAGAGTCGCGCTTCGCCTTACCATAGACACCAACTCATCGGCAGTCCTGGCACTTGAGAGCTCTTCTCTTGGTTCAATTCCGAATCTTCTGACCAACCAGTTGCCATTGTCGTTCATGACTCGAACCAGCAGCCGGAAAACCCAGGTAAAGCCGAGTTGGAAACCAACAACCATTTTCAACACCCGCTTGGGAGCCGAAAGCGCCATGTTCTTTGGAACCAGCTCTCCGATTAGGAAAGAAAAAACAGTTGCGATTGTCATCGCAAGAACAACCGACAGGACCCTCATGCCCTCGATCGATAAGTCAAAACCTTGGAGCCAGGGATTTAGCATCCTGGTCAGCGCCGGTTCCGCGACGAATCCAGTTAGCAAGGTCGTGAGAGTGATTCCAAGTTGGGCGGATGAGAGGTGAGTAGAGGTCTTCGCAACCGCTTTTATCGGCAGGTCCAAGCCTTTTTCGCCCGAGTCGCGATCAGCCATTAGCTGAGCTCTGTCGGTGCTGATTAGGGAAAACTCGCTAGCGACAAATAGGCCTGTGCCCAGAGTCAAAACCACGGCAAAAGCCAGCAGAAGATAGTCGTTCAACCAATCACCTGCGTGTAACTACGTTTATCAAGCTCCATTTCCATTTAACTATAGCCAGTCAAGTGGCTAGACTTACATTGTTTTCCATAGGTTTTTCGTTCTAAGGGGCACCCTTGTCGGGCAGCGATACAAATAATTCTGAAAATGACTTCGGCGCCAATCAGTGGCTTGTGGCCGAGATGTACGCCCAGTGGCAGGAGAACCCGGATTCGGTAGACCAATCCTGGCTGCCGATTCTAGAGCGGTACCATCTTTCTAACCAAGCAGGTACTGGTTCCCAGGGGCCCAGCACAGGCTCTATTACGGTCATTGATACCGATTCGACAGTCGTCACAAACTTTGACCCCGATGCCCCGGCGCCTCCTACCGAAGCAATCACCATTCCAATTGCAAAGACCTCAGATGAAGCTCCTAGGACCGCACCGGTCCCGGCAGACTTGCCGTCCACCGATTCTCAAGCCATCACCATGGAAGAAATCAACGAGCAACGGGAAGTAAAAATCCTAAAGGGTATGGGTAAAGCCCTTGCCGCCAATATGGACGCGTCGGTATTTGTTCCAACTGCAACCAGTGTTCGTCACGTGCCAGCGAAACTTCTAATTGACAACAGAATTGTCATCAACTCGCACCTAAAAAGAACCAGAGGTGGAAAGGTCTCCTTCACCCACATCATTGGCTTCGCAATCGTTCAGGCCCTGAAGGCTTTCCCTTCTCAAAACGTCTTCTACGAAGAGGTGGACGGGAAACCGGCGGTTGTTTCCCCGGCCAATATCAACTTCGGAGTTGCTATTGACATCCCAAAGCCGGACGGCTCCAGAGCGCTTCTGGTTCCAAACATAAAGCGTGCTCAAAAGATGAATTTTGCGGAGTTTGTGAGCGCTTTCGAAGAACTTGTTGCCAAAGCAAGGCAAGGCAAGCTAACCGCAGAAGACTTTAAAGACACCACTATTTCGCTTACGAACCCAGGCGGCATTGGAACTGTTCATTCGGTTCCAAGGCTTACCAGCGGCCAAGGCTGCATTGTTGGAATTGGAGCACTTGACTACCCGGCCGAGTTTCAAGGCATGTCCGAAGAGCAACTTGCCAACCAGGGAATCGGAAAGACAATAACGATTACCTCCACCTACGATCACCGCGTTATTCAGGGTGCTGGCAGCGGAGAGTTCCTAAAAATAATCAACGAGCTTCTCTTGGGTGAAAGAGAGTTCTTCGAGCAAATTTTTGCCGACATGCGAATTCCTTATTCCCCTGTGGTCTGGTCAAGCGATTTCCACTGGGACATCGCCGACCAATCTGGCAAAAACACTCGAATCCAGGAATACATCAACGCTTTCAGAGTCCGTGGGCATCTCATTGCAGACATTGATCCTCTTGAGTATGTTCAGCGCTGGCACTCCGACCTTGATATCCGATCGTACGGACTTAGCCTTTGGGATCTAGACCGAACCTTCAAGACCGCTGGTTTCGGTGGACGATCAAAGGCCAAGTTTCGGAATATTCTTGGAATTCTTCGAGATTCTTATTGCCGAACAATTGGCGTTGAGTACATGCACATCCAGAATCCATCGGAGCGCATTTGGTTCCAAGACAGGCTAGAACGCCCGTATCAGAAAACAACCAAGGAAGAGCAGTTTAGGATTCTGAACAAGCTCAACGAAGCCGAGGCTTTTGAGACTTTTCTGCAGACCAAGTTTGTCGGTCAAAAAAGGTTCTCTCTAGAGGGCAGCGAGTCACTAATCCCCGCTTTAGACCAGATGTTGCAAGCAGCAGCGGACGCTGGATTGAACGAAGCGGTCATCGGAATGGCCCACCGTGGTCGCTTGAATGTTCTGACGAACATCGCTGGGAAAACCTACGGGCAAGTCTTCCGCGAGTTCGAGGGTTCGAATGACATCTCTAGCGTCCAGGGCTCTGGGGACGTGAAGTACCACCTGGGGACAGAAGGGGTATTCACCTCGGGTCACGGCACTCAAATCAAAGTCTCACTTGCCGCGAACCCTTCTCACCTCGAGGCTGTTAATCCAGTTCTTGAGGGAATTGTTAGGGCCAAACAAGACAAGCTCGGAAACCCGGAGAACTTCCCAATTCTCCCAATCTTGATTCACGGTGACGCGGCCTTTGCCGGTCAAGGTGTCGTCTTAGAAACCCTGCAAATGAGCCAGCTGGACGGGTATAAGGTCGGCGGTACTATTCACGTGATAGTAAACAACCAGGTGGGATTCACAACGGTTCCAAAAGATGCGCGATCGAGTCTGTATGCCACCGACGTGGCCAAGGCAATTCAAGCCCCTATCTTCCACGTAAACGGCGATGACCCCGAGGCTGTAGTCAAAGTCTCACAATTGGCATTTGAGTACCGACAAGAATTCAAAAAGGACGTTGTTATTGACATCGTTTGCTACCGCCGACGTGGTCACAACGAAGGCGATGATCCTTCGATGACGCAGCCCATGATGTACAACCTCATTGAGGCAAAGCGTTCGGTTAGATCCCTTTACATGGACAACTTGATTGGCCGTGAAGACATTACCAAAGAGGAATTTGACGAGGCGAATCAACGCTTCCAGCACAGCCTTGAGCAGGCATTTATAGATGTTCACGACGCCATGACCGCTACCGTTGCCCTCCAAACGCGACCAGATGGCATTGGAACTACGGCTAGTGAGAAACAAGAGCTTCTTCGCCAGACCGCGATACCTCAAGAATTGGTGGAAGCCATAGGTAATGCTCACGGCAATGAACCCGAAGGCTTCAGCGTTCACCCAAAACTTGCCCAACTACTCCAAAAACGCGTTGAGATGTCAAGGTCAGGTGGAATCGACTGGGGCTTTGGTGAGCTACTCGCCTTCGGTTCGCTACTGGTAGAAGGCGTAAACATTCGACTGGCAGGTCAAGACAGCCTTAGAGGAACTTTTGTCCAGCGCCACAGCGTGTTTTACGACAGAAATAATGGTCAAGAATGGACTCCCATTCGCTACGTTTCGGAACAGCAAGCTAAATTCGAAGGTTACAACTCCTTCCTTAGCGAGTACGCAGCACTCGGTTTTGAATATGGCTATTCCGTCGAAAGACCGGACACTCTTACGCTTTGGGAGGCTCAGTTCGGTGACTTTATCAACGGTGCCCAAGTCGTTGTGGATGAATTTATTTCTAGTGCCGAACAAAAGTGGAGCCAAAGCTCGTCGCTGGTAATGCTCTTGCCTCATGGGTATGAAGGTCAGGGCCCAGACCACTCATCGGCGAGGCTCGAGAGATTCCTCCAGCTGTGTGCGCAGAACAACATGACGATTGCGCAGCCTTCAACTCCAGCAAGCCACTTCCACTTGCTTCGAAGGCAGGCCTATACGGTTCCTAGAAGACCGCTTGTAGTCTTTGCTCCAAAATCAATGTTGCGCCTCAAGGCGGCTTCTAGCTCTGTTGAAGACTTTACCGAGGGCAGCTTCCGGCCAGTGATAAATGACCAGCAAAACTTGGACCCGGCAAAAGTTACCAAGCTTTTATTCTGCTCCGGCAAGGTCTATTGGGATCTTTTGGCGGAGAGCCAAAAACGTGGAACCGGTGACACGGCAATCGTTCGACTTGAGCAGCTTTACCCGACTCCCGTTGAGGAAATGAAAGCCGCGATTTCTCAGTTCCCAGAAGCGGAACTGAGATTTGTCCAAGATGAGCCCGCCAACCAAGGAGCCTGGACCTACCTGGGACTGTTTATGCCTAAGTACGGCGTCAACTTTAAGGTTTTTGCTAGAGCGGCATCCGCTTCTCCGGCCACTGGTTCCGCCAAGAGGCACGCTGCCGAACAAGCAGATTTGGTCAATAGGGCATTTAGCGACTGATGCCTGACCTACGCGTCGTTATCCTCGGAGACGAACTTCTCACCGGAGCTGGTGACCCAAAGGGCATTGGCTGGCTAGGCAGAGTTCAGGCACGCTTGCCCGGCGATAGAGATGTGGCGGTCTTCGCTTTGCCAATGATCGAAGAGACAACTTCTGATCTTTTGAGCAGATGGAAAAATGAAGCGACAATCAGATTTTCTAAGGACAGTGAAAATTATTTGGTCTTGGCCCTTGGGTCTGCAGACGTTCGATCCGGCATAACCATATCTCGCTCCAGATTGAACCTCGCCTCGCTACTAGATGACGCGGTTCGCGAGGGGATTAAGGTTTTGGTCGTGGGTCCCACACCTACCGGTGTCCCAGAATTTGACTCCGAGGTCAAGCACCTGTCAGAGGGTTTTTCGGATGTCGTGAGGCGAAGACAGCTGACTTACGTGGACTGCTTTAGTCCACTAGTAGACCATGAGGGCTGGCTGTCAGAAGTTACTAACCACCCCAAGCAGCTGCCCGGTCAAGTTGGCTATGGCCTAATTGCTTGGTTGGTTTTGAATCGCGGTTGGTTCGAGTGGTTAGGTCTCACTCAGAAAGATTAGTCGTGTTGCTGAATCTCTTTTAGGCGATCCATAACTCGTTCAGCCAACTGCTCTGCTGGAATTTCGTCACACGCACGTTGAATTACCTGGTTGAAGATAACCTCGATGTCGTAGTGACTTTCGCAGGAATCACAGTTCGCCAGGTGAGCGGTCACTTGATCAAGCTCTTCTTCGTGCAGCTCAGAGTGCAGATACTCATGAACGCCTTTTTTCACTTCTTCGCAGTCAACTTTTTTCAATTGTCGACCTCCACTCCTGTGTCGTAACCTTCTTGCTTTGCGTAGTCTTGCAACAAAGTTCTAAGTAATTTCTTCCCTCGGTGCAATCTTGACATAACAGTACCAACTGGCGTGCCCATAATGTCGGCGATTTCTTGGTAAGGGAGGCCTTCGACTACCGCGTAGTAAACCACCATTCGGAATTCTTCTGGGATTTGGTCAAGTGCATTTTTTATGGCTAGCGAGGGAAGATTCTCCATAGCCTCTATTTCCGCAGACCTTGAAGACCTTGAAGTTACCGACTCCCCTTGGCCAACTTGCCAATCCTCTAGATCATCGAGTGCTGTCTTTGCCTTGTCCTTGGCTTTTTTATTGTAAAGATTTATATGAGTATTGGTCATTATCCGAAACAACCAAGCCTTCAAGTTGGTGCCCTGCTCAAATTTTTCCCACGCCACAAAGGCCTTTGCGAAGGTCTCCTGCACCAGATCCTCAGCGTCGCTGGGATTTCTGGTCCACCTCAGAGCTGCACCGTAAAGCTGAGGCATGAGCGGCAACGCCTGGGCTTCGAAGCTCAGAATTTTTTCAGATTTTTTATTGGGCATTACTCAACAGTCTAACCTCCACCCGAAAAGCAGGCGCAAGCATAAATAATTCACAACAAAACCTTTCGAGGAACGATGGGCCCGACATGCCGATAGCCGCCATTCCTTGTATCTTTGGAGTGATGATTGAGTTTTCAACGTGGCCCGCGCCGCTATCTTCTGCCGTTAGCGCCGAAGTTGTGCTGCCTGGGAGCAAATCTCTCACAAATCGTGAGCTGGTGCTCTCAGCATTGGCCGAAGAGCCAACTGAACTTATCTCACCCCTGGTATCTAGAGATACCGAACTTATGATCGCATCTCTAAAGTCTCTGGGAACCAAATTCTTGTGGCAAGGTTCGGATCTGCTGGTTACCCCTGGAGAGCTATCCGGTCCTGCCAAAATTGATTGCGGTCTTGCCGGAACAGTTATGCGATTCGTCCCGCCGCTATCGATGCTGGTGGACGGCGAGGTTAGCTTTGATGGTGACGCCGGTGCCAGAGCGCGGCCAATGAAAACCACAATCGAATCAATGCAGGCGTTAGGGGCCGAAGTCACTTCCGGCGCCAAATCACTTCCGTTTACCGTCATTGGCAAAGGGGCGGTCACCGGTGGTGTGCTAACCATCGATGCATCAGCATCCTCGCAGTTTGTGTCTGGGCTTTTGCTTAGCGCTGCCAAATTCAATCAAGGCCTAACCCTCAGCCACAAAGGTCATGGTCTACCTTCACTGCCTCACATTGAGATGACCCTGCACACCCTCAGAGCGAGGGGCGTTAAAGCTGAAGCGCTCGACAATTCCAGCTGGAAGGTAGAGCCCGGCCCGATTTCTGGTGGCAAAGTCGTAATTGAACCTGACCTTTCAAATGCGGGTCCGTTTCTTGCAGCAGCAATGGTGACCGGAGGAACCGTCAAGATTCCGAATTGGCCTAGTTCGACAACTCAAGTTGGAGACCACTACCGAAAACTTCTGACTCGCATGGGCGCGAATATTGAAGTTGTGAACGATGTGCTCACCATTTCGGGCAGCGGAGAAATTATTGGCATCGAAGCCGACTTGTCCGAGGCCGGCGAACTGGCGCCGACCATTGCAGCCCTCTGCGCACTAGCGGTTAGTCCAAGCAAGCTGATAGGTATCGGGCACCTCCGGGGGCACGAGACCGACCGTCTCGCGGCACTAGTGGCTGAAATAAATAACCTCGGCGGAAACGCTAAAGAACTTGCGGACGGAATCGAGATCACGCCTCAACTTCTACATGGAGGACTTTGGCACACCTATCACGATCATCGAATGGCCACCAGCGGAGCGATTATAGGACTAGCAGTAAGCGGTGTTGAGGTAGAGAACATTGAAACAACCGCGAAAACCATGCCTGACTTTGCAAAGATGTGGCTTGAGATGCTCGGGGCATAATGACCTGGTCTAGGGCTGATCCCATGGATCTTGATGAGGATGATGTCCGCATTAGGCCTAACCCCAAGGGCTCAAGGCCAAGAACGAAGAGGCGTCCAGATTTTAGCAAAGCGCCATTAGGGATGGTCTTAGAGGTTCACTTAGCTAGGTACCGCATTCTTACCGATGAAGGTAAGGAAATAACGGCGACATTGGCCAAAGAGCTTCGCAAAGATGGCTGCGTGATTTGCGATCGAGTTCGACTTGACGGCGACGTTACTGGAGCCTCAGGTGCTCTAGCCAGGATCGTGGGCATTGAGCCCAGAAGGAATGCTCTTTCACGATCCGCCGAAGACGGCGACTCGCTGGAACAAACAATTGTGGCCAACGCAGACCAATTAGTTATTGTCATGGCCGCAGCAAATCCCGAGCCGCGCTCGAGGCTAGTCGACAGGTATTTAGTCGCTGCTTTTCACTCTGGACTAAAACCGATTTTGATTATGACTAAGTGTGATCTTGCGGATCCAAGGGATTTCATCGATAGTTTTCAAGGGTTTGACTTAGAAATTATTCAAACCTCGGAAAATGCTCCGAACTTGGAATCACTAAAACAAATGCTCACGGGCCACACCACCGTGTTTGTGGGACACTCCGGAGTTGGCAAAACTACCATTATTAACCAAATAGCTCCGGATTTTATCCGTGCGACTGGGATAGTCAATAAGGTCACGGGCAAAGGTCGCCACACCTCTAGCTCCGCGCACGCCATTCGGGCTCAAGGGGGCTGGCTGGTTGACACCCCAGGGATACGAAGCTTTGGCCTATCCAACATTGATGCTGATGGCTTACTCAAGGGCTTTTCGGACTTGAGTGACGCAAGTAGCGACTGCCCTCGTGGATGCACTCATCTGGCCGATTCGCCAGATTGCGCGCTGGATCAAAAAATGCTGGCTGGAGAAATTTCTCCCTTGAGGCTGGACTCACTTCGAAGACTGCTTGAGTCACTTTCCTCGGTAGATTAGGTGACAAGATGAACGATTTAGAGCTTGCACAGGTCCTCGCGAATGCCGCCGATGAAATATCACTATCGCGCTATCGGGCACTGGATCTAAAAATTGAAGCGAAACCCGACAGGACTCCGGTAACCGATGCCGATCGGGCAGTGGAACAAAAACTTCGGGATTTACTGAAGCTTTATCGCCCAGCCGACTCTGTCATCGGAGAGGAATTTGAAAACACTGGTGACTCGCAGAGAGCCTGGATTATCGACCCGATCGATGGCACCGCAAACTATCTGCGAGGTGTTCCGATTTGGGCAACTCTGATTGCTCTTCGCGTTGACCAAGAACTAGTTGCCTCGGTCGTCTCCGCCCCGGCCTTGTCAAGGCGCTGGTGGGCCGCTAGCGGCAAAGGGGCCTTCACCAAAGACATTGATGGCACCGTGAGAAAACTAGCGGTATCGGGCATCTCAGAGCTTGCCGATGCGACTCTAAGCTTTAATTCATTGGAGCAGTGGCGTGACGCGGGATACCTGGATCAGCTCATGGAACTTTCAACTAAGGTTCTTAGAACTCGCGCTTACGGTGACTTCCTGAGCTACATGTTCGTTGCCGAGGGCGCAATTGAGATTGCATCCGAGCATGACTTGAAGATTTATGACATTGCGGCCTTGGTTCCTATTCTCCTTGAGGCTGGCGGGATGATCAGCTCATTTTCCGGTCCATTAGAAAACGACACCTCAACAGTTTTAGCAACTAACGGAAAGCTGCACGAAAAAGCGCTTCAAATTCTTCAGACAGACTCTTAGCTTTGACCGAACGCAGGACAAAGTGGCTGGCGATCGTAGCAATCGCTCTACTGGCACTAAACATGAGGACCGCCGTTAGCTCTTTCTCTCCACTGGTTACCTACATACAAGAGGAAATTTCGCTCCCCATTGTGACTATTGGCCTACTTGGGATCGCGGCTCCACTAGCTTTCGCAATTGCCACCACAATGGCAAACGTTCCAACCAGAAAAATCGGTGTTGAAAAAACACTTATTGCAACCTCGCTACTAATTATTGGCGGTCATGTCCTTAGGGCCCTGTCCTGGGACTCGACTGCCTTATTCGTGGGCAGCATGATGTGTCTTTTGGGCATGGGGATTGGAAACATCCTGATGCCTGTAATCGTTCGAAAGTATTTCCCAAACCGAGTGGGCTTGATCTCTAGTCTTTACATCTCATTAGCAGCCCTCAGCGCATCAGCGGGCTCGTTTCTGGCTGTTCCGTTTGCAGATTTAGGCGGCTGGCGCTTTTCCCTCGGACAGTGGGCGCTGATGGCGGCACTTACCCTGTTACCACTCATTGCCCTTCGAAAAAACTCCACGCCCGAGAAGCCCCTACCCGGTGTAGTCAAACAAAAGGCCATCTGGCGCTCGCCAACGGCCTGGGCAATATTTGGGACCCAGGGAATGACTTCCGTTTTCGGATACGTGAGCTTTGCGTGGCTGCCACTTTTATTGCTTGAACACAATTCGGTGAGTGTGGCAGAGGCTGGAGCACTATTGTCACTGTTTGCAATTTTGGGGCTCCCAGCGGCACTGATAATCCCTGGGCTAGCAGTCAAGTACAAGCGGCTACACGCCCCGATTATTTGGTTTTCGAGCTCCATGGGAATGACCGGAGCACTGGGTATTCTTTTGGCCGATGGGGCGCACCTCTGGATTTGGGTTGCGGCACTGGGCCTTGGACCGACGATGTTCCCTCTTGCCCTTACCCTCTATAACCTGAGGTCGAGGGAACGTAGCACAGTGCTCGCCGTTAGCTCGTTTGGGCAAGGAATGAGCTACACAATGACCACGATTATTGTGTTTTTGGTAGGAGTCTTCCGAGAGGTCACCGGAGGCTGGGAATTTGCTCTTTGGATGTTGTTTGGGGTTGCTTTATTTAGTGCTTTGATGGGGATTCAAATTGCCAAAAACCACTTCGTTGATGACGAGCTGGTCCACTAGAGCCAACGGTCAGCTTTGTATTCGGCCACAACAGTTCTTACAGTTCCGGATCTCCCCCTAATCACCAATGACTCAGTG
>CAJXOD010000025.1 GCA_913057795.1 uncultured Aquiluna sp. | reverse complement strand
TTAAGAAGAACTAGTTATCTTCATCTTCGGCTAGCCTTGAGGGGGGAAGAAACGTTTTATACCCCTTGTTATAGCTTTAGATTTCTCTTTGGTTGCCGGCCTTGCTGGCGGCGCTCCGGCAGAGGTTGCTTCAAGCACTGCGCCTGAAACGACAGCGTCCGCCACTGCGCCAGAGACGGCTGTTGAGGTGAATGTTTTAGATGCTGTTGAGGCAAGCTATCAGCTTTGGCTTTCTCAAGGCATGACCGAGGAGGTTACTTCCTCAGGTGATATCTACATCCTGACTTATCAGCCTGGTGCTGAGTTTGTAGCAGCGCTCTACAACATAGAACTCGAAGATGTGATTCCTATCGAGCAGCCAGAGTTATTCACTGTTTATAGCGCCTGGATGATGCTCAAGGATGATGCAACTGTCATTGTCGAAGGCGATAACCAACTCACGCTAACAAACGATGGCTACGGCGACTTCACGGTGTTTATTGAAAACGGCGTAATTGTCTCCGGTGAAGCGGTGAATGGTTCCTGGACTGGAGTGTTTAGGTATGAGCCGGATCTTCCAACCTTGGAGCTACTGGAACAAGCTCTGAATGCTGAATAATCGCGGTCAGCATGGCGATACACTCATAAGGCAGTACGCTGTTCCAAAACTAGGCGTACGCGCAGAAATGTTCGGGTGGCCGAACTAAGACAAAGGTTGAGGCAAATGCTTAAGTGGTTAAGAGGCAAAACCGCCCCTAAGAGCTCCGCAGCCTCTCCAGAGCTTGATTTCAGGGATCCTGACGCGGAGAAATTTGCAGTCAGCTTGAATGTTTGGCGCAAGAGCCTAGAAGCAAGAAGATCTCAAGACACCAAGCTGGATCAGAGCGGCCTTACCTTCATGGCGCCCGACGCCTTGGCCGAACTGAACGAACTAGAAACGGCACGTCGCACGGCGGCCACCGCCAAGAAGCGCACTGCAACCCTGAAAGCCAAAGCCAAGCTAGCAGCCGCGGGCGAGAAGCCCGCACCCACAAACAAGCTTGCTGTCAACAAAACCGCGAAGCCCCAAGAGGCTGAAGCGTCCAAGAAGGCTGCCCTCAAGCCGGCTGCAAAGAAACCCGCAGTAAAGATTCCCGCAGCAGTAACCAAGTCAGTGAACGCCAAAAAGCCTGTGGCTAAGACTGCTTTGAAGAACGCTCCCGCCAAGCCGGTGACGAAAAAAGCAGCCACTGCTTCTAAGAAAACGGCAGCCAAGCCAAAGCCGGGAGCCAAAACAAACAGGCTTTAAATACGATTTATCCGTTGTTTGACGACTATTTGTAGGGTAACCTCAACAAATGATTGAACAAACAAAGAAAGTTTTCGGCACCGCCATCAGCGGGTACAATCGCGCTGAGGTCGATCGCCACATTGCCTGGCTGCAGAAGAATTTAGCTGAGATCGAGCAATACAATTCGATGGCTATGCGAGAGCAGAACGCGCTTCGCGAGCGGATTGTTGAACTAGAAGAGTCGGCGAAGCTTAACCGCTCACCTGGTTACGCTCAGGTTGGAGCACAGTTTGAACAGACCCTAAGGCTCGCCGAGTCGGAGGCCGCGAAGCTTGTGAATGACGCAGCCAAAGAATCAGTAAAACTTCGCGAGACCGCCAAGGCTGAAGTTGAGCGTATGAAGTTTGAGGTTGACGACGAAGTTGAGAAGGCCATCTCTGCTGCGAATCGTCAGGCGAAGTCGATCTTGTCCAGTGCCAATAAGGAGTCGAGGGCAACCCTTGATGTGGCCGAAGATGAGATGCAGCGAGTTGATTCAGAGCGCGCAAGGCTAAGTAAAGAGGCGAATGTAATTCGCTCTGAAGCTGAAAACTATGTTTCTAAGGTGAAGGCTGAACTTCAGAGTGAAGTTGAACTTGTCCAGAACGAAAACGCGAGAATTCTAAAGCGCAATGCTGAAATCGAATCTGACATTTCAGAGAAGATCGATGTCGGCGAAAAGCAGGCGCTTGAGATTTTCCGTAAGGTTCAGAGCGAGGCTGAGCAGATGCGTGGTGAGGCTGAGCGTGAGCTCGCCGCAGCAACCCAAGAGGCGAGCTCTCTGGTTGAGAACGCCGAAGAAACCCTGGAAAATGCAAGGCTTGAGGCTGACCGGACGGCTTCGGAGTCGCAGAGCATGGCACTCGCTCTAATTTCCGACGCTCGTGCTCGAGCCGAAGCTTTGTCGATGAAGTCCCTGGACATCGCTCGCGAGGCAATTGCCGAGGCCGAATATAGAATGTCTAAGTTGCCTCAACAGGCCAATGCAATTGAGGCCTTCCTAGAGGAAACAGCCAAGATGATTACCCCCGAGCAAGAGGTGATTATTGCAAGGCGTAAGTCCTTGAATGAATCACTACGTAAGCCATTGGAGGCTGACCTTGTTCAGGGCGAAGAGTCAGTTGTTTCTGAACGGGATAAGGCCTAGTTCTTTTTTAGTAGCGGCGCTATTGAATTCATAGCACCACCCAATACAGCTGGTATTCCTCCGCCCGGGTGAACCGAGGCGCCTACCCGATAAAGCCAAGGCCTGAGTGGGTTCATATATTGCGGGTTATGAAATGGACCCGATTGCCAAACTGGTTTCGTCGCTCCGTAGAGAGCTCCGCCAGGTGCTCCCCAGCTACCGAAGTATGCGGGGTCTAGAACAATGTGATCCTCAAACAACTCGGTGATGGGTTGTTTGAGGCCGAGCTTGTTGGAGATTCGAGTAATCTCCTGCCTCACCCAAGGGTGTTGAATGTCGTAATTCCCGCCATCAGCTGGCGCCGTTAGGAGAACTGCAACCGTTGGTTTGTTATTCGGGTAGATCTCTTGGGCTTTGTAGTAGTTCACAAAGGCCATGGTTTGGTTTGGTAGTCGGTTACCTTCAAGCTTTTTATAAAGATCATTCGGGTCATCCGGCATCACAACCGAATGGGTGACAGTGTTTTTGGGCAGCGGCTTAGTAAGCACTCCATAGATTGCGATTCCAGAACAGGACCGCATTCTTGCGGGGAGCGCCGGCTTCCCGGTCATCAGTGACTTGAAGACTTGCGGGTCCAAGGACGAAACTATGTAGTCGGCCGTGAAAAAGCCGTTTTTGGTTTCGACACTCCGTTTCTTGATGCTGGTTATTTCCTCGTTGAAATTGATTGTCACTCCCGCAGCTGTCGCCAACTTGCCGAGCGATTGGGCAATCTCGTTGACGCCACCTACTGGAACCCGAATGCCATCGGTTGCCATTACCGCGGTCATAGAGGCGTAGAGTGCCAGGGTTTTAGAAGGAGCTATCCCGGCATTCAGGGTGTGGATGGCGATGATGTCTTTGAGGTCTTGAGGTAGCCACTTGAGGGCATTTAGGTACCAGCTGGTGGTGAGCCTGATTCCGTAGCGCCTTTGGATCTTCGCAAGCGATGGAAGCGCCTTGGGGTCCAGCGGCAACTTAGTTAGTAGTTGCGTTATTGGCTCGGTTAGCGGAGCGTGTTCTTTTTCAAAGCGCTGCCAAGGCTCGAACCACTTGTGATCGGGTTTCACCGGAAGGTCAGTTATTTCATCTTTGTAGTAATACCTGCCAAGTTCGTTGAGTTTTACAAACTCTAGGTCTGCAATCTCGCGAGCGGTTTTTGATTGCTTCTCGCCGAGTGAGTCATAGCTTTCTAAAAGCTTGTCCCAGACTCCGGTGAAGGTTACAAGAGCTGGGCCGGTGTCCATGATTTGGCCGGCGACGGTGACTCTTCTTGATTTGCCACCTAGCCAGTCGTGGCGCTCAAGAACGGTAACTTCGTGGCCAGCGCGCGCTAAAAGGGCGGCACTTGCAAGGCCGGAGAGCCCTGCTCCTAGAACGATTACTTTGCTCATGGTTTCCTTCTTTACGGGTAGATACCTAACACCAGACCGGTTACCAACTGAACTCCGGCAACGGCTCCCGCAATGTAAGGAAAGGCAATGGAGTACTTATAAAGATCGTGCGCTTTTTCAGGCGTTGGCGTTTTGAATATTCCGTAAACCAACAGGCCCGCTATTGCAGCATTCACAATTGCAACTGGAATGTTAACAAGCGCAAACAGCACCGTGGAAATTCCCCACCAAAAGGTCGCCCAAATAGCCGTGTTCCTCGGTCCAAGATGGACGGCGGTGGTAATGATGCCGGTGTCAGAGTCTTGGGGGATGTCTTGAATTGCGTCATAGGCGTGCTTGGCAATTGACCAAGCCATCAGTCCGGTAACCGCCAACCACACCGGTGCTACTCCAAGGGCTAGCGGAACAAAGGCCAGCGGGAAGGCGTAATCGGTGTTTGAAAGCGCATCTAGATACTTCCTGGCCTTGAACCTAAGAGGAGGAGCTGAGTAGAAAGTGAAGAACAGCGCATAGGCAAGCATCCATAGGGTTGCTGCCAGCGGCAGGGTTAGTGCGAAGTAGACAAGAAATGGAACGTTGGTGACAAGTACCGCTATCCAGATCGGTTTGACTTCATTCGGGAAAATGTGAGCGCCTTCATAACCGCCCTTACGGGCGTTTATGTTGTCGGTTTCCTGGTCGAAGATGTCGTTGATTCCATAGATCAGGATGTTCATCGGGAAGGTGACCCAAATCAAGATTGGGACGATGTCCCAGGTCCACAAAAAGCCCGCCAACCACATTCCAGTGACGGAGGTTCCTATGGTATTCACCCATAGAACCGGACGAGAAATCTCAATTAGCCGCTTCAGCATTACAAAAGCCTAGACGGGAGGAGGCCATTTAGTTTCAGGTCTCCAAAGAAAAACAAAGATTCCGACAACTAAGCACCGTGGCCGCATGGCATCTAGACTTGACAACGTCTAAGGAGTCCAATGTCTAACCGTCAGGTGAAGCCAAAAACCGAGGGCTGGACTCAGAAAAAAGATGAATCCGGCAAGCCGTTATTGCAATTTGCCGAACCCAAGCGCGGAAAGCCGCCGCTTCATCTAGCGGACATCGAACCAGGCGAACGAGCAGCCAGAGTCAAAGAACTCGGCATTGAATCCTTTAGGGCCAAGCAACTGGCGACCCATTACTTTGATCACTACACCTCAGACCCTGAGAAGATGACCGATCTTCCAAAAATCGGCCGTGAAGAGCTGGTTGAAAAAGTGCTGCCCACCATGCTCACCGAAGTCAAGAGACTGCAGACCGATGACGGTAAGACTGTTAAATTCTTGTGGCGCTTATTTGACGGAGCCTTGGTTGAATCAGTTCTCATGCGCTACACAAACCGCATCACACTGTGTGTTTCTTCACAGGCCGGCTGTGGCATGAACTGTCCGTTCTGCGCGACCGGGCAGGCGGGACTGGTTCGCAACATGTCAGCCGGTGAAATTGTTGATCAGATTGTCCGTGCCAACGAGCTAATTGCAGCGGGCGGCTTGGGTAAGCGCAAGCACGACGACGAGCGGGTAAACAACATTGTTTTTATGGGCATGGGTGAACCGCTCGCAAATTACGCAAGGGTAATGAGCGCTATCCGGACAATGGTTGAACCACAGCCAAATGGTCTGGGCATGAGTGCGAGGAACATAACGGTGTCAACCGTTGGCCTAGTTCCTGGAATCAAGAAACTAGCCGATGAAGATCTACCTTTGACTTTCGCGCTTTCACTGCACGCCCCGGATGACCAACTGCGAGATGATTTGATCCCAGTGAACTCAAAGTGGAAGGTAGATGAAGCACTCGATGCTGCCAGGAGCTACTTTGAGAAAACTGGAAGAAGAGTTTCGATCGAGTACGCGCTTATAAAAGACATGAACGATCACGGGTGGCGAGCAGAATTACTCGCTCAAAAGCTGAATGACCGCGGAAAAGGCTGGGTTCACGTGAACCCAATTCCACTGAACCCAACGCCGGGTTCGGTATGGACAGCGTCAACTGCGGAACAAACCGACATCTTTGTTTCTACCCTTGAGAAAAACGGAATTCCAACCACTCTGCGCGATACTCGCGGCAAGGAAATAGACGGAGCCTGCGGGCAGCTGGCTGCTACGGACTAAGGTTTGCAAAACTGTCAAGACCCCCTAGACTAAACTGATGACTCAATTATCTTTTGGACTAGACACCTTCGGCAACGTCTCTCTTGATGACAATGGAAATAAGCTTTCCGCCGCACAGGTGATTCGCGATGTTTTAGCTCAGGGTCAGCTCGCTGATGAGCTAGGTCTCAATAACTTCAACATCGGCGAACACCACAGAGATGATTTTGCAGTCACTGCTCCAGACACAATCTTGGCTGGCCTTGCCACCACCACAAAGAACATAACCCTTGGCACCGGAGTGACAGTTTTATCAAGCGAAGATCCGGTTCGGGTTTACCAGCGCTTTGCCACAATCGACGCACTATCTAACGGCCGGGTTCAGATAACCGCGGGGCGTGGATCATTCATTGAGAGCTTTCCGCTTTTTGGCTACGAGCTATCCGATTACAACGAGCTTTTTGAGCAGAAGCTTGAATTATTGGTGGAGCTCCTGAAAGAGGGTCCCGTCACCTGGTCCGGGTCCATGAGAGCCGGGTTATCAAACCAAGAGGTTTATCCAAAGACCGAGCGCGGCCAAATGCCACTCAGGGTTGGTGTTGGCGGTTCGCCGGAGTCGGTGCTTCGAGCAGCCAGACTAAACATTCCAATGGCGCTTGCCATAATCGGTGGTGACCCAGCAAGGTTCGAGCCTTTTGCGAGGTTATATAAAGAAACTCTTGCAAAGCTTGGGGTGCCCGAGTTGTCAGTCTCGGTTCATTCACCCGGTCACGTTTCGGAAACTGATGACCAGGCCATCGAGGAGGCTTGGCCAGGCTATGAGGCCTCGTTTGGGAAGATCGGGCTAGAACGCGGTTGGGGTCCGACTTCAAAGGAGCATTTTTTGTCCGAGGTTTATCACGGGTCAATGTATGTCGGCTCGCCTGAGACAGTGGCGAAAAAGATTGTTCATGCCCTTAGCTCTGTTGGTGCAAGCCGCTTTGACTTGAAGTACGACATGGGACCGTTATCGCACTCAAAGCTCACAAAGAGCATCGAGCTATACGCAACCAAAGTTGTTCCTATGGTTCGCGACATGCTCTCAAACCCCTAGCTGCAGGGGTTCGGGGTGTTTTCGGGGCAAGCGAACTCTTCAGGAATGTTCGTGAATGATTGGAAATGTTCGTTTGTGACCACTTCGTTATCAAATCTGTTCAATTTGGTCCTATTTCGTGGTTATTCTGTAGCCAGACATTCTTACTAGGAGGTTCAATGTTGAACAAAATTACCGGTCACGAAGTTGACCGTCGTTTACTTCTCAAGGGCGCAGCTGCCGGTGGTCTAGGTATTGCCGGTGCCACCATGTTGGCAGGCTGTGCGCCTGCAGCATCGGGCCCAATGTCATTCGGTGCCCGCACCGTTGACGAGTCGCCAACTCAGCAGCTAGAAGCGCTAGTTGCCGCTTACACCGCGAAGTCAGGCAACGAAGTTGCCTACAACGCGACGGAGTCAAACGCTTTCCAGAACAACTTGTCGCAGTACTTGCAGGGAACACCTGACGACTGCTTCCAGTGGATGGCCGGTTACCGCATGCAGTTCTTCGCGGAGCAGGGTCTTCTAGAGGACGTGTCAGCCGTTTGGGATGACATCGGAAGCCAGTACTCCGACAGCTACAAGATTGCATCAACAGGCCTTGACGGGAAGCAGTACTTCGTTCCTCAGAGCTGGTACCCGTGGGGTCTTCACTTCCGTAAGTCAATGATGGAAGAGATCGGCCTGGCCGCAACTGACGTCTACAACTGGGACGACATGCTGGGAGCTCTAAAGGAGCTCAAGGGCCAGGGCCTAATTGGACTTGCAGCTGCCGACAAGGGTGGCTGGGAAGCAATGGGCACCTTTGACATCTTGAACGCACGTATCAACGGTTACCAGTTCCACGTCGACCTACTTGCCGGCCGTGAGAAGTGGACCGATGACCGCGTCAAGGAGGTCTTCCGTCACTGGGAGATGCTACTTCCTTACCAGAACACCAACGTTCTAGACCTTGAGTGGGATGGCGCAATGCAGCTGCTATTGCAGAAGCAATCTGGATTCTTCATGATGGGCTCATGGTTCGGCGGAAACTTCAAAGAGCAGAGCCAAGAAGATTATGACGACCTAATGATCATTCCTTTCCCAGAGATCAACGCAGACCACGGACGCGACACTGTCGATGCTCCACTGGATGGTTTCTGTGTTGCAGCGAACGGTGGAAACGCCAGCGTTGGTAAGGACTTCATCAAGTTCGCCGGCGACATGGAAGGTGTTCAGGCCATGCTTGACACCGGTGTCCCAATGACCAGCGCTAACAACGGTCAGGACAAGTCATCCTACGATGCATTCCAGGTCGCTCAGCAAGCTGTTATGGACGAGGCTAAGTACATCACTCAGTTCCTAGACCGCGACACCCGCCCCGACTTTGCCGGCCCAATCATCGGTCCTGCATTCCAGAGCTGGTTCAAGGACCCATCTAGCACGAATGACATTCTTGAGTCATTGCAGAGCCAGTGGGACGCTCTAGCTCCGCTGTAAAGCGAAGCTAAACTAACTGAATTATGAAAAGCTCGACGACGCTTGACCCCGTGCTTAAAAATGCGCCCAAGGCCAAGCGTCGTCGTTCTTTTTCTAAGCGCGATCGCCTCACCCTTGGGATATTCATTGGGATCCCGACCTTTTTACATGTTGCCTTGGTCTGGTTTCCAGCAGCCGCAACCATCTATCTATCTTTCACGTATTGGACCGGTATCCACATTGGTGATATCCAATGGGCCGGGTTAGCCAACTACGAAAACATTTTCTTTAATACACCCATTTTCTGGGACGCGCTCCGGGTCAATGTCGTTTGGCTGATCTGGTTTGGCGCGATAGCAACACCGCTGGGTATTTTGCTTGCCTACCAAATTGACCGCGAAATTAGAGGCAGCAAGTTTTACCAAGCTGCTTATTACTTGCCGGTTGTCTTGTCTTTGGCGGTCATCGGTGTGATCTGGAACTTCTTGCTACGGCCAGACGGATTGGTAAACGGTCTTCTTGGCCTGGAGATCAGTGAGGCCGTTTCATTCTTTGGCGATGATCGCTATAACATTTGGGTGATTTTGACAATGGCCTCGTGGCGACACATCGGTTACATCATGCTTTTGTATTTAGCTGGCCTGAAGGCTGTGGACGCGTCTTTGCGAGAAGCTGCTTCCATCGACGGTGCAACAGAGTGGCAAAGTTTCCGCAAGGTGGTGTTCCCGACGATGAAGCCGGTGAACGTCATCGTGATTGTGATCACAATCATTGAGTCGCTTCGCGCATTCGATTTGATTTACATCATTTACGGTTCGTCCGGCGGCTTGCCGATTCTCGGTGTGCTGGTATTTCAGAACATCGCGGGTGAGGGAGCCTCTATGAAGGGCGCCGCCTACGCAGTAATTTTGTTCTTGCTTTCGATCGTTCCGATCATCGCTTACCTTCGTGCGCAGTTCAAGGAGGACATGAAGTGAGTGTGATTGAAGGTAGGTCAGAGAACAGGGCGGAAAAGAAGCTTTCCAAGGAACAGGAAAGGCTAAAGAAAGTAAAGGACGCCCAAAAAGTTAAGGATCGAATCATTTCGGTCTTCATCGGCTTCTTTGCGATTGCTTGGCTCTTCCCGATCGTTTGGACCTTTTATTCATCGCTTCGGCCATATAAGGAAATTCGTGCCGGAGGCGTGCTGTCCTTCCCCAAGGTATTGAACTTTGACAACTACACCTCGGCTATTAGCCGAATGGAACTTCCGACTTATTTCTTCAACACCGCGCTAATTACTTTGCCGGCAGTGTTTCTGATTTTGCTCTTGGGTTCATTGATGGCTTTTGTTGTGACGCGATATTCATTTAGGGCCAACGTTGCTCTATTGCTGCTATTTACGGCGGGAAACCTGCTTCCACCGCAGCTGGTATTTATACCGGTGTTCAAGATGTACTTGGCAATAGGTGACTTAGTTGGAGACCGAAGGTTTTTGTATGACTCGCCCTTGGGTGTGATTTTGATTCACGTTGCTTTCCAGATGGGGTTCGCTACCTTTGTTTTGAGTTCTTACATGAAGACGATTCCTAAGGAAATTTCAGAGTCGGCACTTGTTGATGGCGCTTCGGTATTCACCCACTTTTTCAGGGTCATGCTGCCACTTCTAAGGCCACCACTTGCATCTCTTGGTGTCTTGATGACCACCTGGATCTACAACGATTTCTTCTGGGCACTGGTTTTGATGTCCACTGACTCCAAGCGTCCGATTACATCGGCACTTGGAAGACTGACTGGCGAATTCGTGACTGACTACAACCTGCTGGCCGCTGGGGCGATGATTGCGGCTCTGCCGACCATGATCGTGTTCTTTGTGCTTCGAAAGCAGTTTGTGTCGGGCCTGACTCTCGGGGCCACCAAAGGCTAACGCAGCTCCATTTAGAGGTGTTTCTAATGTCTATTGGTAACTAACACCTGTTCATAGCCCCGAAGTACGAAACTCCGTCTTCTAACTGGGGTCTCTGCAAGTTTGAGCGAGCCAAATTGTTCAATAAGCCTGGGTAGTGAAATCGTCATTTCCAGTCTTGCCAGTGGCGCACCGATGCAGAAGTGAATTCCAGCACCAAAGCCAATGTGGGGATTCGGGTTTCTGGATAGGTCTAATTTATCCGGGTCCTTGAAAACGCGCTGATCCCGGTTGGCGCTTCCAAGAAGCGCCGCAATTTTCTGGCCTTCTAGAATCTCAACCCCACCAATGTCGGTGTCCTTGGTTGCGGTGCGCTCAAATAAGTGAAGCGGTGCATCGAATCTAAGAAACTCGTCAACTGCCGTGTCGGCGAGGCCGAAAGGATCGGCGTTTAGAAGTGCTAGCTGCTCAGCATCTTGCAGGGTCGCGACCATTCCGTTGCCGAAGCCATTGACTGAAGCCTCGTGCCCAGCGTTTAGAAGAAGAACGCAGGTTGCAATAAGTTCGTGGGCATTTAGTTTCTCGCCCTCTTCTTCGACTTGGGCCAGCTCGCTGATCAGATCTGTACCCGGGTTTTTCTTGCGCTCAAGCATTAGTTCGTGAACGTAGGAGGCAAACTGGATAGAGGCGAGTTTCGCTTCGTCTCTGTCAGTGTCGCTCGGGCTTACCTCATACATCTTTACAATCGACTGGGACCAGGGCCTAAGCAGGTGCTCATCGGCCACCGGGAAGCCCAGCAGGAAGGCAATTACCTTCACTGGAAGCGGTTCGGCATAGTCGCCAATCAGGTCAAACTGGCCGGTCTCGTTGTGTTTTTTTATTGCTTCATCTAATAACTCTTTGGTGATGCGTTCAACATCGGGCCTAAGGCTCTCAATCTTCTTCGGGTTGAACGCTTTCATCACTAGGGAGCGTAACCTGGAATGCTTAGGCGGCTCGGAGTCAAGTATTGAATCGGAGTGAAGCCAGTTGAAGGTTTCCCATTCGCTAGATGGTGCGTTTTCCTCGAAGATCCGGCCGAGGTCACGGTTTCTGAGAACCTGACTCGCGTCCTTGAATCCGGCTGCGAGAAAGGTGCCGGTTTGCTCGTGCCACTGTGGTGCTCCCATTTCGCGCAGAAGCTTAAGGGCCGGGTATGGGTTGTCTATGAAATCTGGAGCTGTTAGATCAATCATTGGGATCAAGCTTTATTTGGTCGATTCCTAGGCGTTCAGCCTCGAATTTATTGATTTTGTCATCGCTTGGGTAACCAAGGGCGATTCCACACAGTAACTTGTAGTGCTTTGGAACTTTGAATTCTTTCCTAACCGGCTCGGCCCAGAGTGCGCTGGCCCCTTGAGCACAAGTGCCAAGACCGTGGGCATGAGCCGAAAGCATTAGGTTCTGCATGAATAGCCCGGCATCAGACACCGAGTACTCGCCAAGGCCTGAGTGAGTGAATATAAACAGTGAGACCGGAGCCCCAAAGAAGTCATAGTTTCGCCCCCATTGTTCCTGACGCTTCTGGCTGTCCTCACGCTTGATGTCCATAAACCCATACAAGTCAGCGCCAACCTTTTGCTGCCTAGGCTTTAGATCTTTAGGGTAGGGGCGAAAAACCTTGTAGTCAGACTTGGGCAGTCCATAGCGAGTGATAAAAAGCTTGAGCTTGCCCGAGATGCCGGGCTTCAATGCTGCCGACGCCGCCTGCCACCGGTTTAGAAACTCTTTTGAAATCCGGTCTCTGCGGTCACCGGATGCAATACCGACCATAAAAGGCCTGGTGTTTGACCAGGAGGGCGCTGTCATGGCATCGGTTAGCAGGATGTCTATGAGTTCTTGGGGGACAGCTTTTCCCAGAAAATCTCGAGTGGTTCTTCTGCCCGCAACGAATTGTTGCCAGTCTGCTGGATCGATGTTTTTTCGCACTCGCTTACATTAGCTGTAGTTGGCGAAGAAGCTAGGTGCCAGGGCGCCAATTAAAATCATGAGCGGCATCAATGTCACTAGGACAATGATCTGAATGAGATCCCAGTCTATTTTTTTCTTAATCATTCACTTCTCCTTTGAAATGCGACTCTGAAGTTTATTGAATAAAAAGAAACGGCGCCAGGAATGTTCCTGGCGCCGTTTCTTCATTTGGTACTAACTACTTTGAAACTTCTTCTTTGTACTCGGACTTCTCAAACTCAGCGTCGTCAGCAGCGCTCTTGATACGAGCGATGGTGAAGATCATTAGGCCGAATAGGCACTTAGCAAGGATGTCCGCGATGGTGTAACCGGCTTCGCGAAGAACGAATGACGTCTCGTCGAATCCGGTTGCGTTCATGCTAGCGATGAACGCGATTGGGTAAACACCCCAGGTTGCAAGAAGAAGGAGACGTAGTTCCTTGATCTTCTTTACAACCCCGGCTGGCTGACGGTCAAGGCTCTTGCCTAGCTCGACGAACAGTACGTAAAGGATGTATAGGAATGGAATGGTTGAAAGCAAGCCCCATAGTGATGCGTCGCCTTCATAGAAAACGTTTAGCTGTGCATCTCCTGGGTAGCCCAAGCCAATCATTAGTGCGGCTGCAGGAACGAGCTTTACCAACATCTTGGTCTGAACTGCGCGAGCCAAAGCCAAAACAGCAATGGTCTCAACCAGTAGTAGTGGAACTGTTAGGAACCAGTCGATGTAGCGGTAGCCGACGTTGTAGACGACTCCCTCAACTGCTTCAGGTCCAAATGTTTCATTGAAGCTGTCAAACATTCTGAAGTAGTGGTAGGCGGCAATTGCAGTAACTGTTCCCGAGACCATTACGGCCATGCGGTAACGAGGCAATACGCGCTCACGTGCTACGAACAAAAATATGGTGGTGAACAACATGCTCGCGATACCCAGCGAGAACAGGTTATAAAGGAGGTTGTAGCCCTCATAGCTCATAACTTCATTCATTAGATTTTCCCTTTCGATTTTCTTTTATTAAAAAGTCCGCGACATGGAAAATTTCGACAGACCAGTATGTCTAAGTCTATCGAAACTGCCCATCAATGCGCACTTCACAGAGTCATTACAACAGATTGTTGTCTGTGAAACTCCTGAAAAGTATAACGTTTTGGTAACGGAGATTTTGCTTCAATTTTGACTAGTAGCCCAGCTCCAAGGTACCGCTCTGAAGCTCCTTGGGAAAGCCCGTGAAGAAGAACTCAACAAGCACCGGACCCTTGGGTAAAAGGGTTACTTCTTGAGTCATGCCCTCGATGATTTTGCCCTTGTCGGACCTGAGCAGAAGCCTTAGTTCACGAGTTCCCTCAAGCCGGCCGTGGTTCACAAACCTCAACTGGACACTGGTTCCCCACTCGCTAACCACTACAAGGTAGGGCTCCGGAGTGGTTACTAACTCTAGGCCGGCTAGCTTGTCTATGGGAGCGCAATCGTTCAGCTGGCAATAGTCAATCTGATTCGGATCAAGCTGTGTGATTTGGATTCTTGGGGCAGCCTGCAGAATCCAGTAGCTAACTAGAGAGATGACCATGACCGCGGAAATTACAACACTGAGGACAATTGACCACCGCTGGCCGGTGGTGGTGGTGAGCCACGGTCTCTTCATTGTTGTGCGCTTTCTAAAAAAAATAATCTACTGCCTCGCCGCCCTCAGATAACCTTGAGCACTGGAGATGATATGAAAATTAGCAAACAGGTTCAAGAAGCACTGAATTCCAACGGTCCCGTAGTCGCACTTGAGTCTACGATTATTTCTCACGGTCTTCCCTATCCCAGAAATATCGCCGCTGCTAGAGAGTTCGAGCAGCAACTGATTGATGCCGGAGTAGTTCCGGCAACGATCGGCATTATCAACGGCGTTCCCACAATTGGTCTTAGTCAAGATGAGCTAGAGCAAATAGCCAGTGAGGGCACAGCTAAGTCTTCGGTCCGGGATCTTCCCATCATTGCGGCCAAAGGAATCAACGGTGCAACCACTGTTGCGGCTACCGCTTTCCTGGCAGCCAAGGCCGGCATCAGGGTATTTGCAACCGGCGGGCTCGGGGGCGTTCACCAAGGGGCAAATGAGACCTTTGACGAATCAGCCGACCTGACTACCCTCGCGACTTGCCCGGTGGTAGTTGTCAGTGCCGGAGTTAAATCTGTTCTAGACATTTCAGCGACGCTCGAAAGACTCGAAACTTTGAGTATTCCGGTGGTTGGTTACAAAACTACGAACTTTCCAAGCTTCTGGCTCCCGACAAGCGATTACACCTTGGACTGGAGTGTGAACTCAGCCGATGAAGTGGCAGCGATAGTTTTCCAGCAGCAAAAGCTCGGCTCTCTGGCAGCACTATTGATTGCCAACCCAGTTCCAGATGATCAGGCCTGGAATAAGGCTGATCACGACATTGTCTTGGAAAAAGCATTCGCCGCTGCGAATAAAGCCGGCGTTCGAGGAAAACATGTCACGCCCTTTCTGCTTGATTTCATAGTCGGGGCGTCCAATCAAGCCTCACTTGAAGTGAACTTGTCACTGGTTAGGAATAACATCTTGGTAGCTGCGGAGATATCCAAGGCCATAGCACTTGGAGGGATTAATTAAAGCTCTAGTTGTTGGCGACATAATCGAGGATATCGTTGTGATGCCGATTGGCCAAGTTCAATCGAACACCGATAACGAGTCAAAACTTGTTGCGACTTCAGGGGGTTCAGCCGCGAACTTTGCGGTGTGGCTGGCCACTTTGCAGATTGAGACGCATTTGTTTGCCCGGGTCGGCAAGGGTGACGGCAAAAAGTTCGCCGCGGAATTCAAATTAAAAAATGTCACCGCACATTTGCAGGAAGATCAATCCCTCTCTACCGGCCGGATAGTAGTGCTAATCGATGGCGATAATCGCACTTTTTTCACCGACAGGGGAGCAAATCAGAACCTTGAAGTCGGCGTCATGCCTCTTGAGGCGCTCGGAGACTTCTTGTACATTTCCGGTTACACAGTGTTATCCATTGGAACCGAGGGAACTCAGAAACTAATGGCAATGGCAAAGGCCCACGGCATGGTGACCGTCTGCGACCCCGGAGGTGCCAGCTTCATCCGAGACTACGGAGCGAAGTATTTTCTAGAAGCAATCGAGGGCGCGGATGTAATTTTTCCAAATCTTGAAGAGGCGCAGGCGCTGACGGGCGAGGATTCACCGGCCCGCGTTGCGGACGCTCTTCATGAAAAGTTTCCGCTTGTAGTTGTGACACTGGGTAAAGATGGGGCGTACGTCAGAAACCCCACAACCGCGGAGCTGGTTCCTGGAGTCGAAGCGAAGGTTGTCGATCCAACCGGAGCCGGCGACGCATTTGCCGCAATGTTCATGCGCACCATTTTGGATGGAGACGTGAAGGTGACAGAGGCTGCAAAAGCGGCCTGCGCGTTCGCAGCTGAAGCAATGGAAGTAATCGGCGGTCAGCCAGGCTTAGCCGAATCCAACTAAAGACCTTGTTGCTAGTGCCCCTTTGGGTGCCAGACGGTCTTAGTTTCCATCAGGTCAAGAATGTGCTGAAGTGAGCCCGTTGCCCCAGTTCTTGAGTAGCTGCCTTTGCGAATTACTCGCTTTAGATTTTCAGCAGCCAGCATTTCAAGCTCCGCAGCGTTCGAGGTGCCTTCTAGGTCGATAGCGTTGACATCCAAGTGAGAGGCGAGCCAGCTTCCGAGTTCACTTGCATTCCCGGTGAGAATGTTTACTACTCCTCCCGGCAAGTCAGAGGTTTCCAGCACCTCAGCAAGTGTCACGGCGCAAATCGGCAACGTTTCTGATGAGATGGCAATTATCGAGTTACCGGAAACTATCGCCGGGGCGATTGTGTTCACCAGGCCAACCAAAGAGCTGTCTTGAGGCGCGAATGCCGCGACAACTCCAGTTGGTTGATTGGTTGAAATATTAAAGAACGGCCCAGCAACCGGGTTCATGTTGCCTGCAACCGCATCGATTTTGTCGGTCCAGCCGGCGTGCCATACCCAGGAGTCAATGGCGCTGTCTACTTCTTGGTTAGCTTGCTTTTCGTTTTGGCCAGTGAGCTCGCGAATTTCAGCGACGAACTGCTCGCGCCTGCCTTCAAGCATTTCGGCGATTCTGTAGAGAATTTGTCCACGGTTATAAGGTGTTGCGCCAGCCCAGCCGGATTGAGCGGAGCGAGCGACAACCACTGAGTCACGCACGTCTTTTCTAGATGCTTTCGCAACGTTTGCCAGGAACACGCCCTTGTGGTTGTTCACTATGTACACTCGGCCCGATTCAGATCGAGGAAACTTGCCACCGATGAAGAGTTTGTAGGTTTTCTTTACTTCCAAGCGCATTAGTTTGATCCCTTCAAGTAGCTAAGCAATCCGTGACGGCCGCCCTCGCGGCCGTAGCCGGATTCTTTGAAGCCACCAAATGGGCTGGCTGGGTCGAACTGATTGAAAGTGTTTGCCCACACCACACCAGCGTTTAGCTGATCGGCCATCTTCAGAATCCTTGAACCCTTTTCGCTCCAGACACCGGCGCTTAGGCCGTACTGAGAGTTGTTGGCCTTGGCTACGGCCTCGGCGGGAGTCCTAAAGGTCATGACAGATAGCACCGGCCCGAAGATTTCTTCTCTGACAACGGTATTGGCAGGTGAGACACCCGTGATGATTGTTGGCGCATACCAGAAGCCATTTTTTGGAATTACGCAGGAAGGGGCCCAGGCTTCGCCGCCTTCTTTTACTCCCTGCTTTACCAAGCGGTCAATCTTCGTGAGTTGTTCCTTGGAGTTAATTGCACCGATGTCGGTGTTCTTATCCATTGGGTCACCCAGACGAATGTTCTCCATACGCGCTTTTAGCTTTTTGATAACTACGTCTTGAACTGACTCTTGAACCAGCAATCTGGAACCGGCGCAGCAGACATGGCCTTGGTTAAAAAAGATGCCGTTTACTATGCCTTCGACTGCTTGGTCGAGAGCGGCATCCTCAAAGACAATGTTGGCGGCCTTGCCGCCAAGTTCCAAAGTTGCCTTCTTATCGGTGCCGGCAATTTGCTTGGCAATTATTCTTCCGACGTCAGTGGAGCCGGTGAAGGCAATCTTGTTGACGTCTGGGTGACCGACCATCATGGCTCCGGTGTCGCCATAGCCAGTGACTATGTTCACGACACCGTCTGGCAGTTCTGCCTGTTGGCAGATTTCTGCAAACAACAGCGCTGTCAAAGGGGTTGTTTCGGCAGGCTTTAGAACAACGGTGTTACCGGCGGCAAGTGCCGGAGCAATCTTCCAGGCCAACATCATCAGCGGGAAGTTCCAAGGAACTATCTGCGAGACAACTCCGTGGGCCCTTGGGTTTGCACCTAGACCCGCGTAGTCAAGTTTGTCGGCCCAGCCTGCATAGTAGAAAAACCAAGATGCGACCAATGGGATATCAACGTCGCGGGTTTCCTTGATCGGCTTGCCGTTATTTAGAGTTTCGGCAACCGCTAGTTCGCGAGAGCGTTCTTGGATAATCCTTGCGATTCGGTAAAGGTATTTGCCTCTGGTAGCGCCATTTAGCTTGCTCCAGGTTTTCTCGTAGGCAGTACGTGCTGCTTTCACTGCCGAATCGACATCTTTTGCTGTGCCGTGGGATACCTCAGCCAGAACCTGCTCGGTCGCAGGGTTAATGGTGCTGAAGGTGTTTGCAGGCTTGGTGAACTTGCCACCAATGAAGTGGCCGTAGGAGGCTTGAAACTTCACTAAGTCTTTGGATTCTGGTGCTGGCGAGTAATCAAACATGTTGGCTCCTAGTCCACGCTCACGTAGTCACGACCGGAGTAGTGACCGGTTGTTAGTTTTTGTCGCTGCATCAAGACATCGTTTAGCAAGCTAGATGCACCAAATCGGAAGTATTTTGGGGTGAGCCATTCTTCGCCAGCGGTTTCTTTGACCACTACCAGGTACTTGATAGCATCTTTGGCAGTTCTAATTCCACCGGCAGGCTTCACCCCGATTTGAATTTTGGTCTGGTCAAACCAGTCTTTCACCGCCTGCAGCATCAGGAGCGTAATTGGCAGCGTCGCGTTGACACTTACCTTTCCTGTAGAGGTCTTAATGAAGTCAGGGCCGGCAAGCATTGCAAGATAGCTTGCGCGCCTTATGTTGTCGTAGGTTTCCAGTTCGCCGGTTTCAAGAATCACCTTTAGGTGCGCGCGGGTTCCATCTTTTCTCAGGCAGGCTGCCTTCACGGCGAGAATCTGCTTATAAACCTCTAGGTAGTTGCCTGACAAAAAAGCACCGCGGTCAATCACCATGTCGATTTCATCTGCCCCTGCATTAACCGCATCCTTGGTGTCAGCGATTTTGACCGGCAAGCTTGCGCGTCCGGAAGGGAATGCGGTTGCTACTGCAGCCACGTGAATTTTGTTTTTGCCAAGTGCTTCTTTGGCATGTTTGACCATATCTCCATAGACACAAATGGCTGCCGGCTGCGGGGTGGTTAGATCAGTTGGGTCTGGAGTAATCGCCTTCAGGCAGAGGCTTCGGACTCGCTCTTTGGTGTCGGCGCCCTCGAGAGTTGTCAGGTCCATCATCTGGATTGCCATGTCTAGCGCCCAAGCCTTAGAGGCGGTTTTGATTGACCTGGTTCCAAGGGATGCGGTGCGAGCTTCCAGTCCAACCTTGTCCACGCCAGGCAACGAGTGCAGCCAGCGGCTAAGGCTCTGGTTGGTAATCCTTGAGCCGACAACGGCTTCGGGGTCAATAGTTGGCAAAATCACTCCTTGATAACCAAATGAGCCTATCGGTTATAGCTCGAAAGTGGCTCCAGTTAGTTCCTCGCTGAGCTCCCAGAGCTGCTTCATCAATCCAAGATCTCGAGACTGCTTGGTGCCCTTTATTAGTTTCGGCTCACCCCAGAGCTCTTGGGCTGGGCCGATAAATTCTCCACCTACTAGATCGGCTTCGACGGTCGCCATTATTTGTGATCGGGCTCCCTGCTTGGCATTCTGAGCAAAACGATCGAAGCGATTCGGGAAATTATCCTGTAGTCCGGTCATGGCCCATCCTGGATGCGCGGCGATGGAAATGACCTTGCTCCCTGATTGCTTGGTTCTCAGATCAAGCTCCCTCGCGAACAAGAGGCATGCCAACTTGGTGTCGGCATATCGCTGCCAACGGTCGTAGCTTTTCTGGTCTGAGCCTTTTAGTTGCTCGAGGCTCATTGATTGAAGCTTGCCCCTTCTGTGCACGGTGCTGGAAAGCGAGATCACTCTTGGCTCATCGGCTTTGACTAACTGCTTCCAAAGGGCCTTAGTCAAAACGAAGTGGCCTAAGTGATTGATTGCCATTTGAGACTCGATTCCATCCACGGACAAACTAAAGTCCGGGCCCATCACTCCAGCGTTATTCATAAGAACATCAATTGGGTCGGAAAATGTACTGGCGAACGAGCGAACCTCATCAAAATTTGCAACGTCTAAAACTTGGCTAGTTATCTTCGACTGGGGGTGTTGCTTGGCGATCTCCTCGCCTGCTTTTTCGAGTCGGTCTTTGCCGCGGGCGGTCATTATGACATCGAACCCCAGGGCGGCAAGCTCCTTGGCAGCCTCCAACCCGAGTCCGCTGCTTGCGCCTGTTATCAGTGCTGTTTTATTTTTGGCTGGCATTTAG
>CAJXOD010000024.1 GCA_913057795.1 uncultured Aquiluna sp. | reverse complement strand
AGCGCGATCAGTGCGTCTTCGTCCTCAAACAAGAACTCCGCAAGAGCCTTGGCTAATTCGGTCTTTCCAACACCGGTCGGTCCGGCAAAGATAAACGAACCAGATGGGCGCTTTGGATCTTTCAACCCTGCACGCTGGCGGCGAATAGTCTTTGAAAGCGCGGCGATTGCCTGCTCTTGGCCAATGACTCGCTTGTGAAGACCGTCCTCCATGTATATGAGCTTGGCGCCTTCGTCCTCACCTAGCTTGAATACAGGGATACCAGTTGCTTGAGCAATAACTTCGGCGATAAGCGCTTCGTCAACAACACCTGGGGTGTCTAAGCTGCCATCGCGGAATTCCTTCTCCATGCGAACCTTCTCGGCAGTGAGCTTTTTCTCCTCATCGCGCTTGGTAGCTGCGGCTTCGAAGTCCTGATCAGCAATCGCCTGCTCTTTGGCCTGTCGAACAACAGCCACTTTTTCTTCCATCGCCTTGAGCTCTGGAGGGGCTGAAAGGAAGCTGAGCCTCAACCGGGCACCGGCCTCATCGATCAAGTCAATAGCCTTGTCCGGCAGGAACCTGTCGGTCACGTAACGATCGGACATTGAGACCGCTGCAACAATTGCACCGTCTGTTATCGAGACCTTGTGGTGAGCCTCGTAGCGATCGCGCAGTCCCTTGAGAATGCTGATTGCAAGTGCCGGGGATGGCTCTGCAACCTGAATGGACTGGAATCTTCTGGCCAACGCAGCGTCTTTTTCAAAGTGCTTACGGTATTCATCCAGGGTTGTCGCCCCAATGGTCTGAAGCTCGCCTCTGGCAAGCATCGGCTTCAAGATTGAAGCCGCATCGATAGCGCCCTCGGCCGCTCCGGCACCAACGAGGGTGTGGATTTCGTCGATAAACGTGATGATGTCTCCGCGGGTACGGATTTCCTTAGTTACCTTCTTTAGTCGCTCTTCAAAGTCACCACGGTAACGTGAGCCCGCGATCAGGCTTCCCATGTCAAGCGTGTAAAGCTGCTTGCCGCGAAGAGTTTCCGGCACGTTTCCGGCCACGATTGCAATAGCCAATCCTTCGACAACAGCAGTCTTTCCAACTCCTGGCTCACCGATTAAAATTGGGTTGTTCTTGGTTCGGCGAGAAAGAATCTGCATTACGCGTTCGGTTTCTTTTTCACGACCCACAACTGGATCAAGTTTTCCCTCTGCGGCAGCGTGCGTTAGGTTCCTGCCGTACTGATCAAGAATCGTGGAGCCCTTGGCCTGAGGTTGGGCTTCTCCGCCAACTGAAACGCTTTCCTTGCCCTGGTAACCAGATAGCAACTGAATAACCTGCTGGCGAACCTTGTTTGTGTCGGCTCCAAGCTTGGTTAGCACCTGAGCGGCAACACCCTCGCCCTCGCGAATTAGGCCAAGAAGTAGGTGCTCGGTTCCGATATAGCTGTGACCGAGCTGGAGTGCCTCTCGAAGGCTTAGCTCAAGAACCTTTTTGGCCCTTGGGGTAAATGGAATGTGCCCAGATGGCGATTGCTGGCCTTGACCAATGATGTCTTGGACCTGTTCTCTAACCTGCTCGAGGTTAATGCCCAGCGCCTCAAGCGCCTTCGCAGCAACACCCTCGCCCTCGTGAATCAGGCCGAGCAAAATGTGCTCAGTTCCGATGTAGTTGTGGTTTAGAAGCTTTGCCTCTTCTTGGGCAAGCACAACGACCCTGCGAGCCTTGTCTGTAAATTTCTCGAACACGTAAGCACCTTTCAAAATCCGTAATCAAAATGCTACGTGGGTGCTCGCTACAAAACTAGCGCTGTTCGCCCAAGGCGTTAGCGCGTTTAGCCCGTTCTTCAGCTTCGATCTTCGCGTAAACATCGCGCTCACCCTTATCGGCACGCAAAATGGAGCGCATCATGATCCAAAATATCACTCCGACTGCGGCTGGTGGAATCAGCGAAATCAATACATCGAGCAAGGTCTCCCAAGCAGTCATCTCCACCTACTTCACCAAGGGGAACAAGATAGTTTCCCGAATACCGAGGCCGGTGAGCGACATCAAGAGTCGATCAATACCAAGCCCTAAGCCACCGGATGGTGGCATCCCAAACTCCAACGCCTTTAAAAACTCTTCATCCAGCTTCATGGCCTCCGGGTCTCCGGTTGCTGCCAATTGCATTTGAGCCACAAATCGCTCTCGCTGGACAACGGGGTCCACCAACTCGGAATAGCCAGTGGCTTGCTCGTATCCCATGATGTAGAGATCCCATTTTTCAACAACGCCGGCTTTACTGCGATGGTCTCTAGTCAAAGGCGAAGTGTCCACGGGAAAATCAATTACAAAAGCGGGCCCGGTTAGCCCCGGCTTTACAAAGTGCTCCCAGAGCTCCTCAACATACTTGCCATGCAGCGGGTGATCGATTTCGATGCCGACAGTGTCTGCCAGCTTCTTCAATTCCGCGACTGAAGTTTCTGGTGTGACTGCCTCACCACAGGACTCAGAAAGAGATTCGTACATCGAAACCCTTGGCCAAGTGCCACTCAGGTCATTCACTGTGCCGTCCTCGAGCTGAACTACTTGGGTTCCCAGAACATCTGATGCCGCGTTCTGGATTAGGGCTTGAGTCAAATCCATCATGGTGTGGTAATCCCCGTATGCCTCGTAGGCTTCGAGCATCGCAAATTCAGGCGAGTGGGTTCTGTCGGCGCCTTCGTTTCTGAAGTTTCGGTTTATTTCAAACACTCTCTCCAAACCGCCGACAACCGCGCGCTTCAGGAATAGCTCTGGCGCAATTCGAAGATATAAATCAGTGTCAAAGGCATTCGAGTGGGTCTTAAACGGCCTTGCAGATGCACCGCCGTGCATAACCTGCAGCATCGGTGTCTCAACTTCAATAAAGGCCTGCTTAGCAAAAGTGTTTCTAATTGACTGCATCACTCCAGCGCGAATCTTCACTACCTCGCGAGCCCGGTCACGAACAATCAAATCAATGTAGCGGTGTCGAACGCGAAACTCTTCACCCAGTTCGTTGTGGAGGTTAGGCAGTGGCCTAAGAGTCTTTGCTGCCATCAACCACTTGGTCGCCAAGACGCTTAGTTCGCCTCGCTTCGAAGTAATAACTTCACCCTCAACAAAAACATGGTCACCCAAATCGACGAATTCTTTCCAGCTGTCAAGTTGCTCTTGGCCGGCTCTATCGAGACTGATCATTGCCTGGATTCGCTCTCCAGAGCCAGACTGCAAGGTGGCAAAGCAAAGTTTGCCGGTGTTTCGAAGAAACATGATTCTTCCGGCCAGGCCAACCTGGTCACCGGTGGCGATGTCTTCTTCAAGATTTGGGTAGTGGGCCTTGGTGGCCTCAATGGTGTGGGTGATTGGCAGCGTTACCGGGTAGGCGGAGCCCAGAGCGTTTAGTCGCTCACGCTTGTCCATGCGCACTGCAATTTGCTCGGGGAGGTCTATCTCCTCGTACTCTTCGCCCACTTTAGAAACCACCTACTAATAAATTATCGATTAAACGAACTTCTCCGACCCAGCCGGCAATCACCATTCTGGCGCCTTCTACGCCTTCGGTGACCGCAAAAGTTTCCGGGTCAACTAGTTCTAGATAGTCAAGTCTAATAATTGGATCGAGCTGCGCCATTGCAGCTTCAATGCAGTCGACTTTTGTTTTCTTTTTTGAGCCCGCGGTCAGGGCTTTATGGAGTGTCCTCGCGGCAGGAATTAGCTCCTTTGGGATTCGCTGATTCCTGCTTGACAGGGCCAAGCCCTCGTCGTCGCGAACCGTATCGCAGGCAACTACTTTTATTGGCTCGCGATCCCCGTTGGCAACCTGTCGTCTAACCATCTGGGTGACCAGTATCAACTGCTGAGCATCTTTAGAGCCGAAGAACGCAACATCGGGCTGGACAAGATTGAACAACCGGTTGACAACCGTCAACATGCCGTCAAAGTGGCCTGGTCTAACTGTTCCTTCAAACAGACTCCCTAGTTCACCGGCGGATATTTCCTTAACACCAGTGGCCGGATAGACCTCATTGCTACTGGGGGCGAACAAAACATCGACACCAGCGTCACTCAGCACTCGAGCATCAACGCCCAGGGTTCGCGGGTACTTTTCTAAATCGTCGCCTTCACCGAATTGTCTTGGGTTCACAAAAACCGAAACCACAATAAACAAACCTTGGTCCTGAGCTTTTTTCACCAAAGACAGGTGCCCTTTGTGAAGTGCTCCCATGGTTGGGATAAATCCGACTCGTCTTCCATCGGCATCGGCGATTGCCAACGCTTGTTGCAATTCCACAATCTTTTGAGCTAGCTGCATCAGAGCGCATCCTTCGGGTCAATCTTGCTAACCGGCTGCGACAGCGCGGTCTCCACAGCGGTTCTAACTACCGGCGCTATTAGTCTGGCGGGGTTTTGGATTCCTGCGTCTTCCAAAATGCCAAGAGCTTGTCGAACAACCAAAGAGGAGAAGCTATTGGCCACCTCAAAAGCCTCTGCGTAGGCAGCTCGCTGGTCCTCGGTTATCACCATTGGCTCAGCACCTAACTCGATGGCCAAGGCCTCTGCAATAGGAGTGAGAGGCTCTGGGGCACTCACCGCGATTGAAGTGTTCTTTAGCACCGTTAGGTCCATTGAGGTGCCAGTAAAGTGCATGACCGGATGCATGGCGATTGGGATTGCCCCAAATCTTGCAGCATCCGCTAATACCGAATACCCAACTAGTGGCGAAAGGTGGACCACTATTTTCTTTGGTCCAAATAATCCAAGATCGGCCAGGCCCGCGCAAGTTATTTCCAAGTCACTGGAAGGGATTGCGAGCAAAACCAAATCAGCATCCTCAACAACCGCGGCCATATTGGCAATCGGCACATCGGGGATCAGTGCTTCGATGCGCTGAATAGCCTCTGGGCTTTCAACGAATACTCCGATTAGCTCATGCCCGGCTGCAGCCCAAGCCTTGGCAAGCACCGGACCGGCTGGGTCATCCCCAACAACACCAATCTTCATCTGGTTAGCCTTCCCGTTTCAATCCGAATCAGAACCCGGTGGAGTTTTGCAGTTCCACTGCGAAACCAATCCTCCGACTGTTAAGGCTACGGCTCCAACTAGCCCAAAGGAGCTACTAAGCACCAAATTCTCCGGCGCAACGCTAAAACTTAAGAGCCAGATAATCAGGCCGGCGTGCCAGCCGGCGAATAACGCCCCGGCCAAAACCGACGCTCTTGCAAGAATTAAGACTCGAACGGCGTAAAAGGGATTTGGCCTTTCCGGCCTTATCCCTTCTTTATAGCCCCCAAGCTGTTTGCGATATCGGTAAATCGGATAACTGAACAGGTAGTTTGCAAGCGCCAGCACAAGCAAACTTATTGGCAAGCTAGCGGGACTGGCAGGAAACACATAGCCAAACCCTGCCGAGAGCTGTGACAAAGCCAGGCCTAGGACTAAACCGACAGCTGAAAATCCAAAGATTACTTTGCCCATCGATCCATTCACTGGATTACCCAGACCATCGAATCCATGCCCTTTGCTAGTTCCTTGACTGGGCCGGCACCAGTGAGCACCGCCTCAGGGTCCACTTCTAGCCAGGGAATCATAACGAACGCTCTTTCTTGAGCTCTCGGATGCGGAATGACCAGCGATGTCGTCTCAACGACGCTGGTTCCAAATGTGATGATGTCAAGATCGAGGGTTCGCGCTGCCCATCTAGCTGAGCGAATCCTGCCGAATTTATTCTCGATTTCGTTGAGCCTCGAGAGTAACTTTTTCGGAGACAGAGTTGTGTCAATGATTGTTACCGCGTTTAGATAGTCCGGCTCGCTCGGATCGACACCTTGTTCGGTGACTGCCTGAGAGCGGTACTTTTTTGAGTTCGCAATTAGTTCAACGCCGCGAAGTTTTCCGATTTCTTTTTGAGCCTTGGAGATAGTTTTTTCCTTATCGCCCAGGTTTGCTCCCAGAGCTATGACGGCCCTAGTTTTCATCTCTTGATCCAGCCAGAGTTACTGACACATCATGAAACTTTTGGGTTAGGGGGGCATTTGGTTTGTGAACAGTGACTGTTGAACGAAGAACTCGTGGATCATATTTCAAACACGCACTCACCAGAGCCCTCGCAAGTGACTCAATAAGATCAAATCGCATTTTTGTTGATAGCTCAGTGACCAGATCAGCGATAGCCGCATAGGAAACGGTGAATTCAATGGAATCCTCCAAACCAGAATCCACATCCAGGTGAATATCAATCAGAAACTCTTGCCCGAAGTCCTTTTCATGCTGCTGGACACCGTGATAACCAAAGACCGATAGGCCGTCGATTCTGATTTTGTAAATCACTTGGTCTCCTGGAAGTTCTTCAAGGAAGAGACGATGGCGATTGCGTCGCTGGTGCTTTGGACATCGTGAACCCTCACACCCCATAGTTTTCGCTGAAGCAACAAAGCTGTCAAGACCGCAGTGGCAACATCTCGCCTCGGCATGGAAACTGAGGCAGGATCTTGGGCGCTCAATGCATGCGCTAAAAAGCCTTTTCTGGAGGCTCCAACCAAGACCGGTAGACCCAGTTGCTCCAGTTCATCCAGTCGATTCACTAAGTCCCAGTTTTGGTAAATATCCTTGGCGAAACCTAGGCCCGGATCAACGACAATCCGATCTCTCGAGATTCCGGAAGCTACAGCCATGGCAACTTGTTCTGCGAGCTCCGCAACAACCTCTCGTGCCACATCAGAATACTGAGCCATAGATTCCATTTTGTCCGCGTGGCCCCGCCAGTGACCGAGCACATACTTGCAATCTAGGTCCTGAATAGCAGCAAACATTTGAGGATCCGAAAGTCCGCCAGAGATGTCATTGACTATCTTTGCACCAGCTTTTACAGCCTTTCTTGCTGTGGCGGCGTTCATTGTGTCAACCGAGATGGTGATACTCAGTTCGCTCGTAATCGCCTTAATGACCGGAAGAATTCTTGCCTGCTCTTCGGCCGGAGTAACCCTCACGGCTCCCGGCCTAGTCGATTCGCCACCGACATCAATGATTTGTGCACCCTGAGCGCTTAGCATGCTCGCCTGCTCCAGAGCTCGCGCCGGGTCTAAGAATTGCCCCCCGTCACTGAAAGAGTCGGGAGTTACGTTGAGCACGCCCATTAGTAGCGGCCTGGTCCAGTCCGTCATGATTTCTTGTTTATTAGTCCCAGAACCTCAGCGCGATAGCTGGGCTCTGTGTAGAGGCCTCTTGAGGCCAAGGTCACGGTGTTTACATCTGGTTGGCGAGCGCCCCTAGATGCGACGCACTGATGCCTTGCTTCGACAACAACCAAAACGCCCTTGGCATCCAGTGCACTTTCCAGCGCGTCCGCCACCTCGGCGGTTAGGTTCTCTTGAAGTTGGGGTCTTGCTGCCAGAACCTCAATAACACTGGCGAGCCTGCCGAGACCCGCTAGCTTTTTGTTCGGCAGATAAGCAATATGAGCGACACCGGTAAAAGGAAGCAGGTGGTGCTCGCAGATTGAAACCAGTTCGATGTCTTTGAGGATCACGGCCTCGGCATTGACTGCTTCGAACATATCGCCAATAACGCTTTGAGGATCAACTCCGATGCCGCGAAAGAAGGACGTGTAGGCCTCTGCGACTTTGGTTGGAGTATTTTTCAAGGCAGGACGATTAGGATCTTCGCCGATTGCCTCGAGAAGTTCGATAACGGCCGCCTTGATGCGATCAGTCTGCATTTTTTGCTTCCGGTTCTGTTTTGTCTTCAAGAGCCTCTAGTTGAACAGCCTTGCGCTTTGGAACCGCGATCGGACCCTTGTTTATTCCGGTGCGCTTGGTTGAGGAGCGCCACGCGGTCCTTGCTGGAACCTTCTTTACGGCCTTAAAGATCTTTGCTATTTCGTCTTGGTTCAAGGTCTCCTGCTCAAGCAGTGACTTAGCAAGTTTGTCCAAAACAACTCTATTCAGCGTGATGGCCTTGTAGGCCTCATCTTGAGCACGATCCAGAATTGCACTGACCTCTGCGTCCACCTGCTGCGCCATTTCGTTCGAATAGTTCGAGTGAGTCGCCAGTTCGCGGCCCAAAAATGGCTCATTGTTTCCGCTGCCAAGAGAAATAGCGCCAATCTTTTGACTCATACCAAACTGGGTAACCATCTGGCGGGCGATGCTCGTTGCCTTCTCAAAGTCGTTAGATGCTCCGGTGGTTGGGTCCTTGAACACAACTTCTTCTGCGATGCGCCCTCCCATTGCGTAGGCGATCTGATCCAGCAGCTGGTTGCGGCTAATTGAATATCGATCTTCCATCGGCATCACCATGGTGTATCCGAGGGCTCGCCCTCTTGGCAAGATCGTGACCTTGGTGACCGGATCCGAGTAATTTCCTGCACCAGCAACAAGTGCGTGACCAGCTTCGTGATATGCGGTCACAAGGCGCTCTTGATCTTTCATGATCGAGGACTTCTTTTGAGGCCCACCAATCACGCGGTCAATTGCCTCATCGATAATTTCGTCATTTATCTCGGTTCGATTTAGCCTCGCAGCCAAAAGTGCGGATTCGTTCAACACGTTCGCAAGATCAGCACCAGTGAACCCCGGTGTGCGTCTTGCAATCAGACTCAAATCGACGTCTTCGGCAATCGGCTTGGACTTTGAGTGAACCTTCAGAATCTTTGCGCGACCCTTTAGGTCAGGTGCGGTCACGCCCACTTGGCGGTCGAATCTGCCCGGTCGCAACAGGGCTGGATCCAAAACATCCGGTCGGTTTGTTGCCGCAATCAAAATGACGCTGGCGTTGGTGTCAAAGCCATCCATCTCGACCAGCAATTGGTTCAGTGTCTGCTCGCGCTCATCGTTACCTCCGCCAATTCCAGTTCCGCGGTGACGACCAACTGCGTCGATCTCGTCGATGAAAATTATTGCGGGTGCAGCCTGCTTGGCCTGCTCGAACAGGTCTCTAACTCGAGAAGCACCAACTCCTACGAACATCTCTACGAAGTCGGAACCTGAGATCGAGAAGAATGGAACACCGGCTTCGCCGGCCACTGCTTTTGCGATTAGAGTTTTTCCGGTTCCCGGAGGTCCGTAAAGAAGCACGCCTCGCGGAATCTTTGCGCCCATGTCCAAAAACTTCTTAGGGTTCTTTAGGAAATCTTTCAACTCTGTGAGCTCTTCAATCGCTTCTTCGATTCCCGCAACATCTTCGAAGGTGACGTTGGAGGTCTCTTTTGTGACCATCTTCGCCTTGGATTTACCAAACTGCATGACCCCTCGGCCGCCGCCAGACATAGAGCTCATTAGGAACCAGAACAATGCACCAATAATGATGAATGGCAGCAAGGTGCCCAAGATTGCTAGGTACCAGGGGGTAGAAGGCACTTCGTCCGTCCAGCCCTCAGAAATTGGAGAATCAGCAACGACTTCGGCAACAGTGACGGCTCGGCCAGACACAAAGTAGAACTGAACGCTCTTGCCATACTCAGCATCCGCGTCTCTCAGTACTACGTCAACACGCTGGTTGCCGTCCAAAATGGTGACTTTCTCAGCGGCGCCAGATTGAATCATCTCCAGACCAACCTGGGTGTCTACCTTTGTGAACTGCTGTGCACCAATAAGGCTTGTTCCGATCAGAAGAACGGACAACGCGAGCGCTATCCAAAGCCACGGGCCACGCAAAAACTTCTTGAAAGTCATGGGTGTTTTCGCTTTGCTCTTGTCCTTGGAGGCCATGTCCTTTAGAGAAGCTTCGTCTTTCTTAGCTTCGTCTTGTTTAGCTTCGTCTTTTTCGGTCATGTCTTCTTTAGGTGCAGTGTCTTCTTTAGGAGCAGTGTCTTTTTTAGTTGCCATATCTTTATTCAATGCCATTCGTTTAAGAGTAAACCGAAGGTGACAGCACGCCAACCCCGTCTAGTGATCGATAACGCTCGTTGTAGTCGAGCCCGTAACCAACTACGAACTCATTAGGGATATCAAACCCCACCCACCTGACATTTATCTGAACCTTTGCTGCACCGGGCTTACGAAGCAAAGTTACTACCTCAACCGAGGCTGCGCCTCGGTTGGCAAGGTTAGTGGTTAGCCAAGACAGAGTCAGCCCGGAGTCGATGATGTCCTCCACAATCAACACATGTCGGTCGGTCACGTCAGTATCGAGATCCTTGAGGATTCTTACAACTCCCGAAGAAGTCGTTCCAGAACCGTAGGAAGAGACCGCCATCCAGTCCTGGGAGGTTGAGAGCTGCATTGCCCTGGAAAGGTCTGCAACGAACGGCACTGCACCCTTTAGAACACCTACTAAGAGTGGATCCTTGTCTTGGTAGTAGGAATCAAGTTCGCCAGCAAGCTCTAAAACCTTCTCGGCAATTTCATCTGCAGTGACTAGCACCGTCGTAATGTCTGGGTGATTTAGGTGCAATTCACGGCTCCCGATTGATAGATGGCTAGACGCCCTTAAAGACAAGCTCTTGGCTTACTCGCTCTACTGTAATACCAGAAAGAACCAGCTTGTTTTGTCCGTGCCAATTAGTAATGAGTTCATCGATTCCGATCACTTGAGATCGAGAAACAGTCTTTGCGCCGGCGGCAATTGCCGTTTCAAACAGCGTCCTTCGGCGAAGCCCCGGCAGCACTTCAGTGAGTGTCGCAATCGATAACCTAATTTCACTACTCGAACTTGAGACGGTTGCCGCTTCAACAAGCTCGTTAGCCATGGAAAGCAAAACATCATCTGACTCACTAGCAAGTTCGGCGGTTCTGGCAAGAGCGCTCGCGAACCCCGGACCAAGCTCGGATTCCAACGTGTCAAGTAGCTGTCGAATACGCACTCTTGTGAACTTAGGGTCTTTGTTGTGAGGGTCCTGCCAGGCTTCGATGTCTTGATCAATACAGGATTGCAAAAGCACCTCGCGCTTGATGCCAAGCAAAGGCCTGACTAGCTTTTTGTTTTTATCAAAATCCTGCATGCCCGCAATTGAGCGCAAACCCGAGCCACGCGTAAGTCCAAGCAAAACAGTCTCGGCTTGATCTTCAAGGTTGTGGCCCAAAAATATAACCTCGGCACTAACCAGCTTTCGAGCACGCTCGAGGGCCTCATATCTTGCCGTCCTAGCGGCTGCTTCCGGGCCGTTGCCGGATTCGGCAACAGTAATAGTTTCAATCACAACTGGGTCAACCCCAAGTTCTTCCAGTTTTGCAGCTGTCGACTGCGCGACCTTGCTGGACGCCTCTTGCAAACCATGATCAACCACGACTGCCGAAACCCGAAGGCCAAGTTTTGGACCTTCAAAAATTAATGCCGCGGCTAGCGCCATGGAATCTGGACCACCGGAGCAAGCCACCAGAACTCTCGAGTCTGGTTCAAGATTTAGCGCATCAAGACTGTTCCGCACGGCTCGACGAACATCGGCAACTGCCGGAGTCAGTCGGTTTCTAATAACCATCGCTCCCAATTCGCTAATCTTTTAGCTAAGCCTATTGAGGAGAAGCATTGTCATACGACGTAGTTATTGAGATTCCGCGCGGTTCCAGAAACAAATATGAGATCGACCATGAAACGGGTCGCGTATTCCTAGACCGGGTTTTGTTCACCCCATTTGTCTATCCGACCGACTATGGCTACTTTGAAAAAACCCTCGGGGGCGACGGCGACCCACTGGACGCCCTCGTTCTGCTTGAGCACCCACTGTTCCCTGGTGTCGGCGTGAAGGTTCGAGCTGTAGGCATGCTAGTCATGGAAGATGATGGAGGCGTGGACGAAAAAGTACTTTGCGTTCCTGCCAAGGATCCTCGTTGGGACCACATTCAGGATCTAAGCGATGTTCCTTCTCAGACCAAAAATGAAATTGAGCACTTTTTCACCCACTACAAAGATCTAGAGCCAAGCAAATGGGTAAAGATTGAAGGCTGGGCAGATAAAGAGGCGACCCAAAAAGTCATCGACGCAGCTTACGCAAACTACAAGGGCTAGCAATAAAGACTTTGGCGCGTAGTTCCAGTAACGTCTTCGAAGAAGGGTTTTCAAATGCAAATAGAAGTGCTTCACATTGATGAGTGCCCAAACCTCGAGGACACTAAGTCTTCCCTGGCGGAGCTACTAGCAGAGCTGAAACTTGGCCACATCGTCGTAACCCTCACACTGATTAGCTCTCCGGCAGAGGCCGCCAAGCACCGATTCGCGGGATCGCCCACTGTCCTAATCGACGGACTTGACGCCGTCCCAGGAACGGAACAGACCACAAACCTGGCTTGTCGTATTTACCGCGATGGCCAAAAGATAGCTGGCAGCCCCTCCAAAGATTCGATCCGCAAAGCGATCCAGGGGAGCTTGCGGACGCGCATCTCTGAGTAATTCTTCAACGCTAGCTGAGGGGCGCTGATCGCCGCTTAGGAGATTTTGCGGTCGGCCCAACCCATTCCCAAATCAGCATGGTCAGCGTGACGAGTGCAAATCCAAAAAAGAGATCTTCAATTGGGGCGTAGGCGATTCTGGTCCCAGTAATTGCCTCGGAGTTGTAAGTGACGATTTTTTGGCTGGTCAAATAGCCGTTGGTAAGTAGCTGGAAGAAACTTATGATCGCCCACGAAATCCAAAATTGCGGTCTAGAAATAAGGCCAGATTTCATTACGGCTATGCCGAAGACAAACACGACAATCACTGCGATCCCTGCCAGCAGCGAATAAGTAATCATTTTCTGACCTTTCTAATGCGGGCGATCCAACTCTTAACCGTGGGGAAGAAGTTTGTTACCCCTTCCAAAGTCAAGATGCCGGCAATCGGAATGATAATGAAAAATCCATACTCTTCGACTGGAATCCCAAAGGGTCCGTAAATGCCCAGAGTAAGCTCCTCCGAAAAAAACCAGTGGTTGTTTGCAATAGCGAAAGCGTCCCAAAGTACAAACACGGGTGCGACAAGTGCGATGGTTTTTAGGAGCCGCTTGGGGTCCCGAAGCACACGAAGACGAAATACAAATTCCAGCCAAAACGAAGCGAGAATAACGAACCCAAGCATCGCGAGATAGGACCACTCTCCAAACAACTCGGCTTCTCCTCCAGCGCTAGGCTTTCAATGATGGTGACTTCCGAGATAAGACTGATGAAAAACCTCAGGGCATTCTCACGCTACTGCATTTTATTTGGCATCTTTGCCTCGCTTGTATTTCTAGGATTTGGCGGACTGCCAATTGGCTGGCAGGTAGCACTTGCCCTGATCGCTCTTACAGTCGGAATTCCGCACGGTGCCGCAGACCACATAATCTCAGTTCCCAAGTTTGCAAGCGGCAGAATGGCTCTGTTCCTGATTGGTTATCTAAGCGTCGTTGGGGTTGCTATCTGGGCTATTCTCAGCGCTAATCTTTTGGGGTTTCAAATCGTTGTTTTGATGAGCGCGATTCACTTCGGCATTGGGGATGCAGCTTTTATCTCAGAACTGGATGCTCGGAAGCAAAACAAATCGAAGTTTCCCAAGGTGCCCTACATAATCGCCTCGGGGTTCACGCCGGTGGTTATTCCACTGTCAAATTCTGAAAGCGCTGCGGCATTGAATGAGGTAAATCCCGCCTTGGTGAATTGGGCAGGGTCGATAACACCGTTACTTTTTTCTGGCCTGGTAACTATTTCTCTTGTGAGCATCATTTGGATGCTGGTCAGGCAGCGAAAACAAGAGGCTCTGGACCTAGGCCTGCTTTTGGTTTTGGCACTGGTGGCACCGCCGCTAGTCGCGTTTGCCTTTTACTTTGGTTTTTGGCACGCGCTTCGTCACACTGGAAGACTTTCTCTCGAGCTAAAGACATCGACCAAACTCCACGAGCTGGGTAAGCCAATGGCCGCTCTTGGACAGGCAATCTGGGCAGGAGTGCCAGCGTTATTCATAGTGATCGTTTTCACTGTGGTGCTTGGTTTAGTTCAAGGCTTTGAGTTTGGGCAAGACCTGCTTTGGTATCTACTGGTCGTTATTTGGGCGCTGACGGTGCCGCACATGGCCCTTACGCTGCGGCTTGACATAAAGGCTCTGCGGCCTAGCGACTCGAAAGCTTTGGTGTTGCCTTAGGCAGTTGGTCTTCCGGCATAGGGCCAAATTTCACCGTAGCGAACCGGCACAATTCTCACGGTTCTAGCTGGGTTTGGAGCTTCCAGCATCATGCCATCACCTAGGTAAATGGCAACGTGATATTTGTCGCCGGAAAATGCCGTTTCCTTGCTCCACCAAATTAGATCTCCACGCTGGACGTCTTGGAACGGAACCAGTCTTTTCGCACTGGCCAGCACGTTGAATTGGGCAGTGGCTGAGTGCCAACCGATATAAACGCCGGCTGCCGAATAAGCCTTCATCGTGATTCCCGAACAGTCCCAAACATTTGGACCAGAGCCTCCAAGAACATATCTTTCACCAAGCTGCTCGTTGGCGAAGGAAATTGCAGTTTCAACCTTTGACCAATCTGGCTCAGCCACGCTGTAGAGCTCTGGGGCAGTTGGTGCGGACTTCACTAGGTTTTGTCTGCGCTCGGCCTCTAGGCCCTCGATACGCTGGCGCTCAACATCATCTGCGGTGTCTTTTAGGGTCGCTAATTGGCTCATCATGTTGGCGCGCTGGCGCTCAGACTCTTTTACCTTGGCGATGACTGCATCTGCTGCCGCTTTAGCCTCAGCAAATATCTTTTCCGCTTCGACTTCGAAGCCCTGCAATTCTTCCTTCGCGCTGGATAGCTCCTCAGCCAATGATTTGGCTTGAGTCTGCTTATCGATTGCTGCCTCGTAGATTGCCCCAGTCCGCTGAGCAAGCATGTCTTGCATTGTCAGCTGATAAAGCAAATCTTCCGCGTTACCGGGATTAAAAAATAACTCTAGAGAAGTGTTTCCACTGGCTTGGTCGCGATACATCTTGCCGACTATTTGCGCCAGTTGAACCTTCGCGTCTTCGGCTTCTGTTGCTGCCAGCTCAACCTTGGACTGCAGGCCATCAACTTTGGCGGCCATTTGTGCGACTTCCTCAATCGCCTGGTTGTACTCTTCGTTTTTTTGAAGAGCGATTATTTCTAGGGCGTCTGCCTCAATCCGAATGGTTTCCAGAATGCCCTCAATGCGCTCGACCATTTTTTGTTTCTCTTGGACGTTGGCTTTTGCTGCTGCAACCTCGCCTGCGGTTGGGTAGCTTGGCACGGCATAGGCGGGCGCCAGCGCGATGCTGGTGAGCAAAATAGCCACTCCAGCAAGAGCTGCGACTACTTGTTTACGACCTATTTTCAAAATTCCTCCGGGAAAATAGGTTACCTGAAAGCCTCAACTAATGACTGAAGGTTTTCTGTGTGTTGCCAACTCGCTATTTGACCAGTAATGTTTACCTCGGTGCTTTTGAAGTTGCCAACTTCATGGCCCCATCGTTTAGCGGCCTAGGACGCTGCCCTTTCACGGCGGTAGCACGGGTTCGAATCCCGTTGGGGTCACCAGGCGATGTCATTAGCACCATTTTGACCCTGTAGCGCAGTTGGTTAGCGCGCCGCCCTGTCACGGCGGAGGTCGCGAGTTCAAGTCTCGTCAGGGTCGCTTCGCCTAGTGCGAATGGGGGGTATTACCCCACGGCTCTGTAGCTCAGTTGGTAGAGCGAACGACTGAAAATCGTTAGGTCACCGGATCGACGCCGGTCGGAGCCACATTGGAAGAAGGCGGATAGTGACCATAATTTTTGGCCTACTGTCCGCCTTTTCTTATGGCTACGCAGATTTCGTTGGGGCTCTTGCCGCCAGACGAATTCGGGCAGTCGCAGCAACTACCTACTCTTTTAGCGTCGGGCTAGTTCTCGCAATCATTTTCAGTCTGTTTGTTGGTGCTGAGTATTCCGCCCAAACAATTCAGGCCGGCGCTCTAGCCGGCATCGCGGCAGCCGTCGCACTGAGCTGCCTCTACGCGGGACTGGCCATCGGTCCGATCTCCATCATTAGCCCGCTGACTGCAGTGATTTCGGCGATCATCCCGGTCATGGTGGATGTTGCCTCTGGGCAAGAACTGTCAAACTTCGTGGTTATCGCGGTGGTATTAATTTTGATCGCGGTGGTCCTGGTTGGTTTTGTCCCGGGCCAGAATGTAAAACTCCCCTCACCACTTGCTCTTGCCTATTCGGTTGGTGCTGGCCTCGGTTTTTCGGGCATCTTCTTATTTCTTGATTCTGCAGCTGCGGATTCGGGGCTCGCAGTCTTGGTTGTGATGAAGGTAGTTGGGCTGGTGCTGCTCCTTGGCGGTCTTTTTGCACTTTGGCTGAGGGCACCAAAGAATGCCTTCATAGAAAGAGTCGCCGACTATAAATTAGCGGGGCTGTTGTTATTAGCCGGGCTCGGCGATGTCCTTGGTAACGTGACTTTCTTGGTTGCTACAAGATCCGGCGCTCTCGCAGTGGCCGCGGTGCTGACCGCTCTTTACCCAGTCGGAACGATATTGTTGGCGAGGGTGTTTCTTAAAGAAAGAATTGCCCTATCCCAGGGGGCAGGAATAGTTTTGGCTCTTGGGGCATGTGCGCTCCTGGCAATCGGATAATGAAAAAGGAAAGAGCGACATGACATCACAAACCTCTTCGCGCAAGCGTTGGATCGGCCTTGTATTTATCTCATTGGCTATTTCCCTGGTGATCATCGACGGAACCATCGTCAACACAATTTTCCCAGCCATCATCGATGAGCTTGATTTATCATCCACTGAGGTTCAGTGGGTTCAGGAAAGCTACATTTTGGTTTTTGCTTCCTTGCTGTTGGTCTTTGGCTCACTTGCCGACCGATTCGGTAGAAAGCGAATTTTGAACCTCGGCATCGTGGTTTTCATCATCGCTTCGGTTTGGGCCGGTCTCACCGAGTCGGCAACCGAGTTGATCTTGGCAAGAGTTGCTCAGGGTGTCGGTGGTGCGATGGTGCTCCCAACGACGCTGTCGCTAGTGAACGCAAACTTCCAGGGCCGCGAACGCGGCATCGCATTTGGAATTTGGGGATCAACTATCGGTGGCATGGTGGCCGTTGGTCCCGTACTCGGTGGCTGGCTGGCAACGGAGTTTACTTGGCGCTGGGCCTTCATGATCAACCTGCCGCTTGGAATCATTATCCTGGCGGGGCTCTTGTGGCTAATTCCAGAGTCAAAGTCTCCACAGCGTGCTGGTGGCATCGACTGGATCGGAGCAGTTATCTCCGTGGTTATGTTCTCAACTTTGGTATTTGGCCTTATTGAGGGACGCATCTACGGCTGGTGGACACAGACTGAAAAGCAGTTCAGTCTTGGCGACCTTGTGTGGCCGGCAGACACAATTTCGATTATTCCGGTTGCGCTTGCTATTTCGATAATTGCAAGCGTTGCGTTTGTGCGCTGGGAAATCAGGCGAGAAAAAGCCCACAAAAACGTGATTCTGGATCTTGGTCTATTTTCGATTACTTCATTCAGGAACGGATCAATCGCTGCGGGAATCATTTCGATGGGTGAGTTTGGAATCTTGTTCGCACTTCCGCTTTGGCTGCAGAACGTTATCGGTCTTTCCCCGGTCAGCTCGGGTTTGGTTTTGCTCTGGCTTGCTTTTGGCGCCTTCTCGGCAAGCGCTATCGGTGGCGCAATGACCGGCAAACTACCTCCGGCAAGAGCCGTCCAGACTGGTGTGCTGCTTGAGTTAGTAGCCGTGATCGGCATCGCACTCCTAGCCAGCACCGAAAGTGGCTGGGTGGCGGTTGCTCCGCTGCTGCTTATCTATGGAATAGGTATCGGCTTAGCCACGGCCCAACTCACTGGAGTTGTGATGCAGGATGTGCCGATGGACCAGAACGGTCAAGGCTCTGGATCACAATCAACCGTCCGTCAAGTTGGTTCAGCCTTGGGCATCGCAGTCCTCGGATCGATGCTATTTACCGGGGTTCAGGGGAACTTGGAAACCAGATTGCAGGACACCGGTTTGACTGCCCAGCAGCAGACGCAGGTTATTGAGCTTGTGGTTGACTCGGCTGGTGGGGCAATACCAGTACTCGATGAGATTCTGTTGCCCCAGCAGGTTTCTCAGCAGGTGGTTGACGAAGTCATCTACCAGTCCGGTGAGGCCTTTACCCAGGGCGTTCAACTGGCAGCTTGGGCGGCAAGTGCGTTCTTATTCTTGGGCTTCCTGTCAACCTTCAAGCTTGGAAGAAAATCAAAGGTGCCGCTGGCATAACTGGGGCGTTTTTCATTGGCTAGGCTTTGGATGTGTCTACCAACTGGAGAATGGCGGGTTACGTCTTCATTGGAGGCGCCCTAGGAACAATGCTTCGGTATTTTCTATCGGAAGCGATTTCCGTTAGCGCCGAATTTCCTACCGGTGAACTAATAGCCCTGACCACGATTAACCTACTTGGTGCTCACTTTTTAGGGCTAACCGCAAGGCTTCCCTACTTTCAAACCCTATGGTGCAAGTGGCTTTGGGCCTACGGATTCGCCGGTGGCTTTACCACCATGAGCGCTGTGACGCTCTTTGCAGACATAAACGGGCTGACCTGGGAGATTTTCGCAATGATGTTCGGCGGCATCGCTAGCTACGGCGCCGGTTGGCACCTTGGCAGAAGGATTCAGCAAAGGGCTGATGCAAAATGACTAATCCACTCTTGATGACGCTTTTGATTGGCATTTTTGGTGGCCTTGGGAGCATCGCACGAGTGTTTATGATTCGGTGGGGCGGAGTATTACCCTTTGGCCTCTTCCTTACCAATGGCGTCGCTGCGGCTTTAGTTGGATACATCCACGCGGGAAACCTCGCTCAGGATTACCTGGTTATCGGCATTGTTGGCCTTGCTGGCGGCCTATCTACCTTCTCTGGGATTGCTAGGGCTGGCTTTGATTTTTATCATCGTGGCCGAATAGCCCAAATGCTCCTGACCGGCGCGATCAGCATAGTTGTTCCACTACTTACCCTCACACTGGCCTTGAGGTTCACTTAGCCCTGTTAGAATTTGAGGACATAATCCCACAGGTTCCCTGGGTAGCGGTTTTATCCAGATTCGTTAGAGAAAAAGGGGGCTCGCCATGGGGCGTGGCCGTCAAAAAGCTAAAAACACCAAGGTTGCCAGAGAGCTCAAGTATTTCAGCCCGGCAACTGATTACTCTGCGCTCGAAGCAGAGCTCAGCAAGGTAACAGAGGGTGCGCCTCAATACGAAGACAAATGGGCTGACCTTTATGACGATGAAGAGACCGAAGAAGAGCCTGCCTAATTACCAGGCAGTTGCAGCAACGACCAGCCCAACTAAAATCTCCAGGTTGATTCTGGAATCTGAATAGTCCTCGGTCATGGGGAAACTTTCACCCTCTTCAGAGGCAATTCGAACCGTCAAATCCGCACTCTTTAGATAAGCAATTGCTTCCTGTTTGCTCATTCCAACTACTTGGCACCCGGCTAGCTTGGTCTCGGAATGCTTTTCGGAGAATTGATCGGGACTGGTGTCAATGAAGCAAAGCTCGTTAGGAGAATCAAGAACGCTTGAGACTGAAGCGTTGCTTGCGCCGGTTATGAGGCCAATGACAAATGCGGCCGAAGCCAACAACAGGCCAATTACTGCAACAACGGCAGTTTGTTTATTTGGCATACTCCCCAACTAGTCGGACCGAACCACCGTGCGTGCCCTTGGCCGATGACAAATAGCCTTTGGACTCCGCGTTTTCAGGCTTTGGCTCGATGACACCTAGTTGCCAGCTCGAAACACCAAGCTCTCTCAGGCTTCCGATGATTGACGCTGCGCTGTCCTCGCGAACCACAATCGCAAAGCCAAGGCCTAAGTTCCAAGTTGATTCCAAGTCAAATAAATTGATACCGGCCGACTCGGCAAGGACCTGGAAGACCGGTTGTGGCTGCCAGGTTGAACGCTGAACATCCAAGGAGACGTGAGCGGGCAGTACCCTAGAAAGGTTTGCCGCAATGCCGCCCCCGGTGATGTGGCTCATGGTTGAAAACTTATTTTGGTAGCGAATATCTTGAAGCAATTTGTTCAGAACTCCGGTGTAGAGGGCAGTTGGCTCGAGCAGTTCTTCGCCCAAAGTTCTTCCAAACTCCGCAATCAGATCGGTGTATTGCCAGTTGTTATCAGCGACAATCTTTCGGACCAAGGAGTATCCATTTGAGTGCAGGCCCGATGATTGCAGTCCTAAAACGACGTCTCCAACTTGGACTTTTTCACTAGAAAGAATCTTGTCCTTTTCAACCACTCCGACTGCGGCTCCCGCCACGTCATACTCGTGCGGCTTTAGTAGCCCTGGGTGTTCGGCCGTTTCGCCCCCAACTAAGGCCACATCGACAGCTTTACAGGCCTTAGCGATTCCTCTAACAATGTCTGCGATTCGAGTGGGCTCCAATAAACCGCAGGCTATGTAATCGGTCATGAACAAGCTGCGAGCGCCGGTTACCACGATGTCATCAACAACCATGCCGACTAAGTCTTGGCCAATGGTGTCGTGCTTATCCATTGCCTGGGCAATGGCAACCTTTGTGCCAACACCATCTGTGGAGGTTGCAAGAATTGGGTGGTCGTAGGATTTCAAGAT
>CAJXOD010000023.1 GCA_913057795.1 uncultured Aquiluna sp. | reverse complement strand
ACGTAGTTCTTGGAGCTCTCGATGAAAAACTTGACGAACGCGGCTACATCGTGCCGGGCCTAGGAGATGCCGGAGACCGGCTGTACGGAATAGCTCAGTAAGGAGAGAAGCAACTCTCAACAGTCAACTACATTTAGCCCACCAAACAGTAAACTCCTTTTCACAATGAAGATTTCAGTCATCGGGCTTGGCTATCTTGGAACAACTCACGCGGTTGCCATGGCACAGCTTGGCCATACCGTCATCGGAATCGAGCCTGATCGGTCCAGAGTTCAAACGCTGACAACTGGAAAACTGCCTTTTTTTGAGCCCGGATTAGAAGATGCCCTAAAGCAGGCCATTTCCTCGGGGAAAATCAGCTTTCAATCACACCACGATGACCTCAGTGCGGCAAGTGACATCCACTTCATTTGCGTTGGAACACCACAAATCTCTGGACAACAGTCTGCCGACACTTCTTATGTCTTTGCTGCCGCCAGACAGCTTGCAGCGGTATTGAAGCCATCGAGTCTGGTGGTTGGTAAGTCCACTGTGCCGGTTGGCACCGCCAGAAACCTGATCGCAAAAATGCAAGAGGTTTCAGGATTCGTTCCAAGGCTTTGCTGGAACCCGGAGTTCCTTCGAGAAGGAACAGCCCTTGCAGACTCAATGTTGCCGGACCGAATAGTTATCGGTAGCGATGACCCTGAATACAACCAAGCCCTGAAGGGCTGCTACCAAACCATGATTGATCAGGGTATTCCTGTGTTGGAGCTAGACCTAGAAACGGCTGAACTTGTGAAGGTTTCGGCAAACGCTTTTCTCGCAACCAAAATTAGTTTCATAAACGCGATGGCGGAAATAGCCGAGGCCTCTGGAGCCGATGCCGTTCGGCTCGCCGAAGCAATCGGGCTGGATAACCGAATTGGCAAAAGCTTTCTCCGAACCGGAATTGGCTTCGGCGGCGGATGCCTGCCCAAAGATATTCGTGGATTCATCGCCAGAGCGGATGAGCTTGGCGTTGGAGACTCCCTCGCGTTTCTAAAAGAGGTTGATCAAATAAACCTCCGAAGACGCCAGCGAATCGTGTCACTTGCCACCGAAGAACTTGGCGACATAAGAAACAAGAAGATCACAATGCTTGGAATCAGCTTCAAGCCTGACAGCGACGATCTTCGAGACTCGCCTGCTCTTGAGATCGCGCTGAGACTGCAAGCCCTCGGCGGCGTTGTCCCCGTCCACGATCCGGTTTCTCTGGAAAACCTGGATAAAAAGTCTTCCGGGCTGATTTCCGAAGCGGATCTATCGACAGCAGTGAAGGACGCCGATTTGATGATTCTCGGAACAGAATGGGCGGATTACAAAAACCTGGATCCTGAGGCGGTGAGTAGCTTGCCCCGAATCAAAACCATCATTGACGGCCGGAACGTTCTAAATGTCGATTCCTGGCAAAAAGCCGGTTGGCGAATAATTGCGCCAGGCAGAAACATAGTCAATGTCTGACCTCAAAGACGTTTCCTTTGTAATGCCGGTTCTGAACGAGCAGGATTACCTGGCAATCGCTGTCGAGTCAGTTCTAAGCCAAAAGACTCCAGGAAAAAAACAACTCGTGCTGGCTCTTGGACCCTCCACCGACAAAACAAACCAAATTGCCGAATCGCTGGCTAAGAAGTATCGAACTCTGATTTTGATAGAGAACCCAACTGGGCTTACTGCGAACGGTTTGAACTTAGCAATCGAGAAATCAAGTTACGAAACAGTAATTCGAGTCGATGCTCACTCGGAACTATCCGATAACTATGCCGCGAGCGCCGTCAAAATACTGAACGCTACCGGCGCCGCAAATGTTGGCGGCATGATGATTGCCAAAGGCAGAACGGCCTTTCAAAAGGCAGTTGCTTTTGGATATAACTCAAGGTTTGGTCTTGGCGGTGGGTCATTCCACGTTGGCGGAAAATCAGGGCCCGCTGACACCGTGTATTTGGGTTGTTTTCGAAAATCGATAATCACCGAGCTTGGTTTATACAAAGCCAAATGGGTGCGCGGTCAAGACTGGGAGCTGAACCTAAGAATTAGACAGGCCGGCCATACCGTTTGGTTTGACCCAGAACTCAAGGTCGGCTACTACCCGCGAGAGAGCATCAAGGCTCTTGGCAAGCAGTTTTACTCCACCGGCGTCTGGCGCGGTGCCCTAACTAAACAGAATCCGATGGAGTCCTCCTTCCGCTACTGGATTCCTCCCCTACTAGTAGTTGCGAGCTTGCTGCAAGTTCCGCTTTGGATCTACCTTCTTGCAGTGGCGCTTGTCAGCTTCGGTGTTAGCAAGTTAGACCTCAGCTCCAAATTCTGGCTACTCGCGGTTTTACCAACCATGCACTTTTGTTGGGGTATTGGGTTTTGGGTCGGGTTGCTCTCCAATCAAACCAAGGCTCGGTGATAGATTTTGCCCGTGACTAAACCCCAAATAGTAATTTGCTCGTTCTATACCCCCGACGAGTACTACGGCAACCACGCTAAGCAATTGCGCCAACAGCTAGATGAGCTAGGGCTTGAGCATGAGCTTCTAGAGGTCCAAAAGAACGAGGGCGAGGACTGGGCTGATGTCACGAGAAAAAAGATTGGCTTTATTAAAAAAGTCTGCGACCGCAACCCTGACAAAATGGTGTTTTGGATCGATGTAGATTGTCGAATCTCGCACCTGCCGGATTACATAGCTAACTCCAGCGCCGATTTGATTGGGTTCCAGAGAAGCTTTGGTGCTCCGATGCAGATTGGGTACAACAACAAAACTAGATTCTGGGAGCCAAGCTTCTGGGGCGTAAATGCCACCAAGCAAGGACGCAAACTAATCGATGACGCCTACGCGCTTGAGCAGCGGGCTGAAATCAAAGCAACCGATGACTACTTTCTCGAAGAAGCCTGGCGAGCAAACTCAAGACTAATCAGCTTCCAGATGATCCCAACCACCGGAATCATGCGCGCGCGCGCGATGACCGAACCCGGTCAGCACCCAGCCTTTTTCTCCTTTGGCTCAAGCGGCAATGTTGCCGACTTCAAAGACAAAGTTGTTCAGCACGGGCCAGCCAAGGCAATAGGAACTCGTCGCAAAATATTGCGTCGAGTAAAGCGCGTTGAGCGCCTCCTACCGAAAGCCATAAAGTATCCGCTTCGGAGACTGGTCGATGGCGTCGGCGTAACGGGGCTTTTGACCCAAGGAAGACCGACCCACATTGACCCAGCTAGACGGACTGCCTTGGGCCAGATGCTAAGCGCGGGGATGAATGGTCAAACAGAGAACCTCACCATTGCCAAATGGGATTTTGAAAAGAAGTTTTTAGCCAGTAACCAAGATCAAGCAACAATTGATGTGGCTAGCTCGTTCCTTTACTACTCGGACAAGCCTTCGGAAAACATAATCCCAGTTACTTGGTGGTCGAAGCCATTCCCAGGAAACTTCGGAGACTGGCTGTCTCCACTAATGATCTCCCACTTCACCAGCAGCAAAATCATTCTTCAGTCCCCAACTAGGCCGACTACCAAAAAGAACCTGGTAGCGATTGGTTCAATTGGTCGATTTATAAAGCCACATTCGGTCGTTGTCGGCACTGGAATATCAAGCGAAGAAATTGAGCTTTCAAAAAAAGCCGACTACCACTCGGTGCGCGGACCGATAACAGCCGCAGTACTGAGCCGCTCCGGTGGACCGCAAGTGGATAGCTTTGGTGACCCAGGCCTAGCAATCAGCGAGGTGATACCCCTAAAAAGAGGCAAAACAAACGGCAGAGTTGCGTTTATCCGTCACTTTTCTCATCTAGCTATTCCGGTTCGATTGCCCGAAAACTATGACGAGATTTCCGTGTTGCTTTCCCACCCGGATCACATCAAGAGTTTTCTTCAAAACCTAGTTGGCTACGAGAGTGTCATCACCTCGGCGATGCACGTAATGATTGCCTGCCAGTCCTATGGCGTTCCATGCGGTCTTGTCACCTTCGAGGGCTTCCAGGAAAACGTTCATGGCACAGGGATCAAATACCAGGACTACGCCCTAGGTGCCGGCGTTGAGGTCATGAACCCCGAGATCATTGCTCTTGATCTAACAAAGCTTGACTCAGACCATCTGGTTCGCGATATCAGCGTCTCGAAAGAGAAAAAACTCGAAGTGTTGGATGCAATAAAGAGCGCGATTGCTAGGTTTGATAACTAATGAAACGCATGGCAATCGAGCTGTTCTCCTCCGCGAGACTTTTGTTGCCCACAAGACGTTTCCGTTGGCAGCTTTTGCTGCTTGTACTGATAGCCGCAGCCATACCGGTTACTGAACTTTTGGTAGCCAAGTTATTTACCGACTTGGTAATCGACGGGGCAAACCGTTCATTGCTTGAACTTGGGTTATCGGTTTCAATCTTTGCGGCGCTATTTATTGCGACGAGAATCGCCAACTACATTCAAAAAACCTATCGCGTGAAGTTTTTTGACAGGGCATTCGGTGCGGACACTAGAGAACGCTCCAGCCAAAAAGAAAGCTGGGAATGGGCTATGGCCCTGGAGCTAGTAAATGTGTTCAGCTTTATAACTCAGCTAATAGTGATTTCGGGCTTTTTCTTCGCTCTCTCCCCAGCCTTTGCCGGTATCAACCTGCTGCTGGTAATCATCGTCCTTGAAGTATTCGGAAGGCTTTTTAGAAAGCAGCAGATTATTCAGCGTGGCTATGTTGAGGCGAAGAGAAACAAGGAAGCCGTAGCCCCCGCAGAGCGCCTGGGTTCCAGAATTCAAACTGCAGAATTTGGGACGCTTCTAGCAAGCTTTCTGGTGGTCGCTCTCATGGGCGTATTGATTTGGCTGAGCATCGCAGGGGTAATTTCACTTTCAAACACCATTGTGTTTTTTCTTGGACTAAGGCTGCTAAACACCACATTTTCCTCGGTGTCCTCGAGCCTGATGCGTTTCGCCCGGGCAAAGGCAAATAGCTTCTAATGCCGCTTCTGACCATTGGATACTCGACTCTCGCCGATCGAGCCCAAAACATCAGGTATCCAAACGGTGCTGACTGGGAATACCAAGTTCACATCCAAAAGGCTCTTGCTAAACCAGTCAAACCCGGTGTGCTGTATCTAGATTCGTTGGGAGTTGCCAAAAGTCGAAACTCCGCCATAGAGCATGCCAACGGAACTTACCTGTTGTTCGGTGACGACGACGTGGTATTCCACGAACAAGCCCTCACGGAGGCGCTGCGTTATTTGGAGCACCACCCGGAGGTCTCACTGCTACTTACCAGCGCCGTGGATGAAACCGGCAAGTTGCGCAAAAACTATCCAACGAAGCTCACCGAACTGACTAGATTCAACTGCGCCAGAGCCGCCACCTACGAAATGATCGTGCGAGTGGAGGATGTCAAAAACTACGGTGTGCTTTTCGATGAGGATTTCGGTGCCGGAGCCAAAAACCACCTAGGGGATGAATATATTTTTATCGCTGACTTGATCTCTAAAGGTGCAAAGTGCGTGTTTGCGCCTATCCCCATTGCGATGCATCCGGCCGACAGTTCGGGCGCTAGATGGGGAGCAAAGCAAGACCGGATCGCAAGAGCAAGGGTTTTCAAAAGGGTCTTTGGAGTCATGGCAGTACCGGTGAGGCTGGCCTTTGCATCCAGACGCGTGACCGAACTAGGTGGCTTTTTGAATGCCGCTAAGTTCGTAATCTCTCGTTAGTGAGAACCGCCTCTATTTGGTAACTACCGTTTTAGAAAAAGCGGCCGGGGTTACTCCATTGAGATAAAGATCTATCTTCACCGTCAGCCCGGTCGCCGAAGTGAGGCGATCGAAGGCTTGATAATCCTTGGTCACGGTCACCTTCTGCCACTTGCCGGCAATTCTCCATGACAGCGTTTGGCCCTTATAGCCCTTGGCATAGACCACAATTTTGCCGTTAAAGGTTCCTACATTCAGAACCTGTCCTGCTGGGGACTGTGGGGCTATGACTGCTCCAGTGGCTGTGTTTGAAAGCAACAAATAAGCCGCTCGCAGGTCAACCATCGGTATGTTTTTCCGGATCACGTCATTGATGGGCTTTCCAGATACCTTGATTGCCGACAGCACCTGCTCAGCGCCGTGGTTAGGGAAGGCCTGACGCAATAAAGCGTAGCTACCGGCAACTAAGGGAGCTGCGGCACTGGTGCCAGATGAGCGGATGTAACTGAATGTATTTGCACTGATTGTGTAGTCGGGCGCCACTATCTCCACCTTGTCAGACATGGTCACATACCAAGACACGTCATTAGCCTGGTTGACTGACCCAACCGCCACGGCATCCTTCAGGCAGCTCGGGAAAAGTGAGGTGGCGATGTCAAGTGTTGGAGTATTGCCGGCCGAAGCAAAAGGGATAACTCCACTTTTGCGAAGAGAACTGAGAACTGCTGCCATCTGCTGTAGTTCGGGGTTTGTGTCACAACGAAGCCATTCACGTGGAATCTCCGTGAAGTAGCCGCCCCAGCTCATGGACAACGCCACAATGTTCAGTTCCTCCTTGCGTTGGTCCACGTACCTCAATCCAGCCAAAATGCCGCTCAGCGTAAGGTCAACATTTGCCATCAATATGTCTGAACCCGGAGCAACGCCACCAGGTGCCTCGTTGGTAGGGTTTCCAGCCACAATTCCGGCCACCATGTTGCCATGGTCCTCGGTTGAGAATTGGCTTCCGATTTTTCGCTGCGAAGCAGCCTCAACGCCTGATTGCTCCAGTGAGCCATTTGGGCATCGAAAGCTGGAGGTTGCTTCTACAAAGCAGTACCCATCGATTATTTGGCCAACGAAATAGGGATGATTTAGATTCACGCCCTGATCAATGATCGCTACCGTTGTTCCTTCGCCCGTAAAGCCTTGGTCCCAAACGCTCTGCGCGTTGATGGCCTGATAGGCCGGTTCGCTCGATGCTGCGTTCGCGGAGAGGCCCGTGGAAAGCAGTACCGCTAGCGCGGCAATAAGAGCCAGTGACTTTGATTTCAAAACGGTCCCCTTCGAAGTGTTGGTCTAACAAGATTCTAGGTGCGAATGCTCAGAGAATCCTCAAAAAAAGTCTAGGCTCTAGCTATGAAAACCCTTGCAAAAAACACCGACTACAAAGTTACCAAAGCAGTGATCCCGGTAGCCGGCCTAGGAACCAGGTTCCTTCCTGCCACAAAAGCGATGCCCAAAGAGATGCTTCCCATCGTCGATAAGCCCGTTATCCAGTACGTCGTCGAAGAGGCAGTATCCGCTGGCCTCAGCGATTTGCTCATGATTACCGGAAGAAACAAAAACGCTCTTGAAAACCACTTTGATCGAGTAGCCGAGTTAGAGCAGGTACTCGCCAGCAAGGGTGACGCGCAAAGATTATTTAGCGTCCAAGAGTCCTCCCAGCTGGCGGACATTCACTACACGCGACAGGGCGACCCTCTGGGCCTTGGTCACGCAATCTTGAGAGCCAAGAGCCACGTTGGCGAGCACAGCTTTGCGGTGCTGCTTGGCGATGACATTATCGACGCTAGGGATCCCCTACTGAATCGCATGCTTGAAATTCACCAACAAACCGGGGATAACGTCATTGCCCTAATGGAGGTTCCAGCCGAGCAAATCTCCCTCTACGGTTGCGCCTCAGTTACCGCCACAGATTCAGACAGCGTAATGGTTACTGATCTTGTGGAGAAGCCGGCTCCGGGAACCGCTCCATCTAACTATGCAGTGATTGGAAGATATGTGCTTCGGCAGGAAATGTTCCAAATTCTTGAGCGGACTGCACCCGGCCGAGGTGGAGAAATTCAACTAACCGATGCCCTGCAGTATGCCGCCAAGCACTCGGAAATTGCCGGCGGTGTAAGGGGTGTTATTTTCACTGGTCGTCGCTATGACACTGGGGACAAGCTCGATTTCATAAAGGCAACCATCAAGATCGCGAGTGACCGCGAGGATATTGGGCCAGATCTCAAGGAATGGCTAAAGGAATACACCAAGTCCTTATAACTAACTATTTTGTGCGCTTACATTTTTCTGAGCAGTAGCGAACTTCATCCCAATTTTTTTCCCAGGACTTGCGCCACACCATTGGTCGGCCGCAACGTAAGCAGATCTTCTCGGGTAGGTCTTTCTTCTTTACTCCGCGCACAGCGTTACTCGGTGGCAGGCTCGGTCAAAGAAATTTTCAATACCGATTTTGGAACATCCATCATCTCAACCCAGGTGTTTCCAATTGCTAGCTTCAGAACTTCTCCGGATGCGGTGGTGAGGATTATTGGGTCTTCACTCTCTCCCTTGGACCAAGAACCCTTCAGGTAGTAGCCATCCGAGAAGACGTGAGCTATGCCCTCGTTATTGACAAGCTTGGCCTTTGGAATCGCGCCATATTTTGGATCCACAAAACTTAGATCGTGCACGACTTCTAGGACCACCACATTTTTAGCTGCCACCTGATCGCCGCCGAATTGCGTGTGAGGGGTTCCATCTTGAGTTCGAAGCCAAGCAACTTGCAGTGGTTCGGCCCAATCGAACTTAGCGGTGCCAAGATCCCAAACTGATTTCAACTGCGGATACTTAACGCTTAGCCCCTTTGCTGCGAGTCCTTGAGACACGGCCGATGGAATTGCATCAAATTCGAAACCTGCCTGAGGCACTGGCTGTTCAGCTGCATAGAGTTCCTGCAGTTTTTGCGCACTGAAATAAAGATTCCAAGGCGCTTTTCTTGTGGACTCGCGATAGTAGGTCTCGTTCTTCATTTCAGTGTCTTCATCGCTGATAACGAGGCCAGTGCTTTTTGCCGCCGACTTGAAAGGAGCCTGGCCACCCGAGAAAACAAAGATCCCGTGGAATGGATCGACTATGGATGCGTCGACCGGTCGAACTGATCGAACCGGCCCGATTGCCTCTGGCATCCTCGAATGCCAAACCGGTAGGAGCCTGGTGAGACCCACCTCAACCCGAGTCACATACACAATGTCAGCCTCGTTTAGCGCCAGTTGCGGCCTACCAGAGTAAGTGTTGTCAATCTTTGCCGAAACTGCCGGCATGGCTAGATACAGATTCTCGCCCTCAAGGTATGAAACTCCGGTTAGCGGAGCCGCTTGGTACACGGGTTCCGGTTCCGGCTCAACTGTTACTTGCGGAGCTGCGGAGGTTATGGCTGGCACTGGCTCAGCTGCCTGGCATGAGGTGAGGACCAGAAGGCCGATGAGTGTGACAACAAAGAGTCTGAGTGAGCGCATTTGGATAATCTTAGAAGTTTTAGATAAAAACTGGTTGCTGGCGGGGCTGCTATTTGCCTGACTGACTTTTTCTAACTTTGTGTCGCTTCACCAGTCGGTCTCTTAGGATTTCCAACGGCAGCAACATCGTGGTACCCACCACAATAAGCAGGACGGTAATTTCCAGGTTTTCTTTCACCATATCGAAACCACCCAACCAATAGCCTGGCACCATGAAAACCACGACCCAAGCCGTTGCGCCAACAAGGTTTAGTTTGGTGAATCTTCGGTAGTCCATCTTGGAGATACCGGCAAGCATTGGAATCAGAGCCCTCAGAATCGGCACAAATCTAGCCAAAACCACTGCCCTAGCTCCGTAGTTTTCGAAAAACTCATGAGTTCTATCGAGTGTCGCCTTGTTCAAAATGAACTTGCGCTCCTTGGCTATCAAGGGCGGCCCGATTTTGGCGCCAATCCAATAGCCCACCTGGGTCCCAGAAAAAGCCGTGGTCCAAATAAGCAGGAAACCTGCCCAATCTGGAAGCCAAGATTCCGAGTTTGCGAGAGTTAATCCGGTCAAAAACAGCAGGGAGTCGCCGGGCAAAATGGATGTAAAAATAAAGGCGGTTTCAATGAAAATTACAAACGCAACAGCAACTGCGGCCCAGTCGCCAAACGCAGAGATTATCTCTTGCGCATCAAACCAATTCAAGTTCCATCGCTCCTATGACTAACAGCAAAAGAAGCTGCCCTGAAAACAATTCCGAGCCTAGTGGCAGAGCTTGTCCGGTACCTGTGAGTTTGTCGAAACTTATGGAAAACTGTCAGTTTAAACGGGGTAAAAATTCACTGAACCGCGAACCCAAACTGAAACCTTCATTCCAACCTCCGGGGCAAAGGGCCCGTTGGATCTTGCTCTAATTTTTAGGCCCTTGGTCACGACCTCAACCACGGCATCGTGCCCAAAGAAAACTTGACCGATAACTTCGCCCTCGCCCTTTGGGTTTGGGAGCAAATAGAAATTTTCTCCCCTGATTGCCACTCGACCAACTTGACCCTCAGTGACTTTGTTCAGCGGGTTCAAGGCGCCCAGCAAAGTTACCACCTTGCCGTTTTTTACTTCGCCGTCAATCAGAACCGCGTCTCCCAGGAAAGTCGCGATGCCTATGTCCACCGGTGAGTTGTAAATCTCGGTCGGAGAACCAACCTGAACTATCTGACCGCTGCGCAGTACAGCCACGCGATCCGCCAGTGACAGCGCCTCTTCCTGGTCATGGGTAACTAAGATCGCAGTCGCCCCCTGATTTTGCAGGATGGCCTTTACATCCAGCCGGAGTCTGGTTCTTAGCTCGGCATCTAGCGCACTAAAAGGCTCATCCATCAACACAATCGCTGGTCTCGGAGCCAGAGCTCGCGCTAGGGCCACGCGTTGAGCCTGTCCGCCGGAAAGCTTGTCAGGACTTGCGTCCGCAAACCCTAAGAGTTCAACAATTTCTAGCAGCTCGTTCACGCGCCCCGCTTTGTCTTTTGAAGACCAGCCAGCTAATCCAAAGCCGATGTTTTGACTTACGCTGAGGTGAGGGAAAAGAGCCGCATCCTGCGGAACAATCCCTATGTTTCGTTTTTCCGGAACCATGACTTTGGTGACGCTAGAAATTTCTTTTCCCGCCAACTCGATTGTTCCGGCTGTTGGTTTGTCAAAACCTGCGATTAATCGAAGCAGAGTGGACTTGCCAGACCCAGAAGCACCAAGAACCGCAACCAGTTCTTTATCCTCTACCAACAAATCAACGCCACTCAAGACTTCAAAATCACCAAATGACTTTTTTACGCCGCGTAGGTTCAGAGTCGCCATTAGCCTCGAACCTCCGATAGTGCTTTCCTGGCCCGAGCATTCAACGCGAGCGCGGGTAACCCGGCAATGATAACCAGAAGCAGAGCATATGGTGCTGCTTGGGAGTAAGCAAGGTCTTCGGTTGCGCCCCACAGCCTGGTCGCCAACGTGTTGGTTTCAGTCGGTCGCAATAACAAAGTTGCGGGCAATTCTTTCAGCACAGTTAATGCAACCAATGCGACACCAGCGATGATCCCCGGAAATGCAATTGGCAAGACCACTTTGAATAGGGTTCGGTTGGCCGGAACTCCAAGTGACTGAGAAACATCTTCTAGGTCTCTAGGGACTTGGGCAATTGGGGTGCTGATTGCTGCCAAGGCATTGGGTAGGAACAAGATCATGTAGGCGATGACCAGCATCCAGGTTGTTTGGTAAATCCAAGGCGTGATGTTCGCCCCAAAAAACACCAGCGCCAGGCCGACTACGACGGCCGGAAGCGCATGTGTTGCCCAGGTAACGGTCTCCACGAAAACGCCTAGCTTGGTCCGGTACCGAACAGCCCACAGCGCTACTGCGGTGGCAAAAGCCCCAATCACTAATCCGGATATGAGAGCCAAGCGCACCGAACCCCAAAGAGCATCGAGCAGCATCGTTAGATTCAGGCTCGCACTTCCTTGGATGCTCCAAACTAGAAGACTGAGGATTGGAACACCAACGCTGACTATTGCGACCAAAGTGAGTCCAGCCATGGCAACCCAGGACCAAGAGCCCAAATCAACCCTGACTCTTTTGCCAAGTGCCTTTGTATTTGCAAGGTAGACACCTCGATAACGACGCTCAAACCATATGACAATAAGGGTGATGACTAGAAGAACAAGTGCGAGAGCAGCGGCGGAAGTTCTGTCAAAAGACCCTCGATAAGCGTTATAGATGGCCCTGGTGAAAGTGTCATAGCGCAAAAGCGCAATGGCTCCGAATTCACTCAGGACATAGAGTGCCACCAATAAAACCGCGGCCGTCGCCGCAGGTCGGACCTGCGGCCAAGTGATGCGGCGCAATACCTGAAACCTACCGAGACCCAGTGTTCTGGCCACCTCTTCGCTCGCAGTATCGATTCTCACCAAGGCCGCGGTGACCCCCAAGAACACATAGGGGCTGGTGGCCAACGTAAGAACCAACCACGAGGCAAAAAACCCTGAGAAATTGGGAAAGAGCGAGATGTATCCAAGAGCCATTACGTAGGAAGGAATCGCGAGCGGCAGTGCAGCTAGCACTGCAAACACCGATGCGAATTTCACATTGGAGCGGGTAGTCAACCAGGCCTGGGCAAACCCAAGCACAAGTGCACTTATTGAAACTGCAGTCACCAACAAAATCGTGTTGCCCAGTAACTCAAGGGTCCTTAGTCGCAGCAGCTCAGCTAGGGCTCTATCGAAGCCCTCGAAAAGCCGAAGCACTAAGTAACCGATTGGGAGAACCGCCAACAGGGCAGCACTAACCCCAAAAACTACTAGCAGTGCCGGTGGTTTACGCATCACTCCTTGGCTAGATAAGCCCAGCCTCCCGAATCAACTTGAGTGTCTCCTCAAGACTATCTAGATCGCTAAGGTCGATATCTGGAGCCGGTATTTGATCCAGCGGGGTCAGGTCGACTCCAGCTTCGATCCCGGAAATCAGGGGATACTCACTGGTCTCGTCAACAAAATACTGCTGGCCTGTGCGACTTAGCAGGTACTCCACAAAACTCCTGGCTGCATTTGAGTCGCTAACGATTCCAACTCCAGCAGCGTTGATTAGGTTACCAACGTCTCGAGCTTGGAATTGACCCAAGCGTGAAGTGAGGTTCTCGAAGCCAACTTCCCTACCCATGGCGAACCAGTAGTAGTGGTTTATAAGGCCCGCATCCACGCTCTTGTTTTCAACGGCCTCCAAGATCGCAGAGTTTTTCTCGTAGATCACGCCGTTGGTCTTCATAGCCCGAAGCCATTCGAGAGTCTTGTCTTCACCGTGAAGAACGCGCATGGCGGTAACAAACGCCTGGAAGGACGCATTTGTTGGGGCAATTCCGATTCTGCCCTGCCATTCTGGCGCCGCTAAATCAAAAACCGAGCTAGGCACATTGGCCACTTTGTCGGGGTTGTAAACAAACACCCTCACTCGCCCGGAGACTCCAACCCAGCTGCCATCGGCTGCTGAGTACTGAGGAGAAACAAGTCCCAGAATTTCATCTGGCAATTTTGAAAGGAGGCCGGCCTTAGCGACGGCTCCGAGAGCTCCAGCATCCTGAGCGAAAAAGACATCCGCGGGAGAGTTCTGCCCCTCCTCCAAGAGCTGAGCCGCGAGCTCGGCACTTCCTGCGTATCGAACCTCGACGGCGATACCAGTGTCTGAGGTGAACTGATCGACAATCGGCTGAATCAAAGCTTCGCTTCTGCCTGCGTAAACGACGATGGAGGATTTATCCGGTAGCGCTGCTTCTGCCGTGCAGCCGGAAACTGAAATTACCGCTACCGCGGCTACTACTAGAGCAAGTGTCTTTTTGAGCAATTAGGGTTCCTTCTGTTTTCAGCGCATATTTTCCGCCGCTCTGAATAGGTTAGGTAACCCTTACTAGTTTGTCAATGAGAAGTTTTTGACTCTACTGACATCAGCTTGCGCTAAACCCAGTCGGGGAGAACCGGCTTGAGCGCCCAGGTCTTAGCTGCGTCACGGATACTATGTGAAACCCTGACTTCCTCCAGCTAAAACACAGGAAGACGCTCTAGCTTTAGGATATCGAGGCGGTGTGAGCGTCTTGTATCCTGAGAAGCCCCGATACCTGAGACGAGTCTCCATGTCACCAACACTTGACCGAAGCAGCGACAGTCCTTCTCGAATTGATCCCGCCGCGCACCCGTACACCTCGGACTTTGCTGGATTGATGAAGAGCATTAAGTCCGCCGGTTTATTACGTAGGCGCCATGGCTACTACGGCGTGCTTGCGTCGATACTCACTGTCGTTCTCGGCATGACCGTCACCGGCATGATTTTCTTGGGATCCTCGTGGTGGAGCGTTGCTCTTGCGCCACCACTGGCAATCGTGCTCACTCAATTTGCTTTTCTTGCTCACGAATTGGCCCACAAGGCGGTGTTTGCTAGCGGCAGCTCGAATGACATCTGGGGGCGGATTATTGCGAACCTGGTGGTGGGTATTAGTTACTCCTGGTGGATGAACAAACACTCTAGACACCACGGCAACCCGAACACAGTGGGCAAAGACCCTGACATTGAATCCGATGTCGTCGTGTTCCGAGAAGACATTGCCCCTACCACCACCGGTTTGCAGCGCGCAATCGTCAAACGTCAAGGGTGGCTCTTTTTCCCTCTATTGACCCTGGAGGGGCTCAACCTCCACATCCAGGGCTTCAAGAGCGCCTTCTCCAGAAAAAAGATTGAGGCTCGCGGTTCCGAGATCACGATGCTGCTTTCCCGCCACATCATTCTGTTTGGGCTGGTCTATTGGTTTATGCCTTGGGGGGTAGCAAGCGTTTTCATTGTCACCCAATTAGCTGTCTTTGGTGTCTACATGGGCGCCTCTTTTGCCCCTAATCACAAAGGCATGCCCATCATTGGGCGAGACGTCAAAGTGGACTTCCTGCGCCGTCAAGTGCTGACCAGTCGGAACATCACCGGGGGTACTGCTATGGATCTTGCCATGGGCGGACTCAACTACCAGATTGAGCACCACTTGTTCCCCAATATGCCTCGCCCCGCCCTAGCCAAGGCCGCAAAAATGGTCAAGGCCTACTGCCTGGAGCGCTCAATCGCTTATACGGAGACATCCTTAGTTCGCTCCTACGGCATCGTCGTGAGCTACCTCAACCGCGTGGGTCTCCAAGCCCGCGATCCTTTTGATTGCCCCATAGCTCAGGGAGCCGGGCGCTAAATCACATAGCGACGCGACCAGAACGCCTGTTTCCAGGTCGAGATCGATCGCTTCGGTGATGGTCCTACAGACTGCCGGACAAGTTGGCCATGGCATCGAGTTTTGCGCGCCATTTTCTCGTCCCTTTGTTTCTTATCCTTGTCAGTTAGAAACCTGGATCAGGAGCGGCGAGTATTCGCTAAGTCGCTCGGAAAGCGCCCTCGGTTACTTCAGCGAGTCAGTTTCTTGTCTATTTCAGCAATCAAGCTTTCAACTAGTCCGCGGATCTCATCGCGTATGGGGCGCACAGTGTCGACTCCCTGACCGGCTGGGTCCGTAAGCACCCAGTCCAAGTAGGTTTTGCCTGGATAAAACGGGCAAGCGTCGCCGCAACCCATAGTTATCACGTAATCGCTCGCCTTGACGTCTTCATCGGTCAAAACCTTCGGGGTGTTGCTGGAGATATCGATACCCTCCTCGAGCATCGCCTCGACAACCGCAGGGTTGACCTTGTCAGCCGGCATTGTTCCTGACGACCTGACTTCAACTCGGTCACCCGCCAAATGGGAAAGGTAGCCAGCTGCCATCTGGCTACGACCGGCGTTGTGAACACAAACAAACATCACCGATGAAATTGGCTTAGACATTTTGCTCCTTCTTGGTGGATAGAAAATAAAACAAGGTCAGCGCGACTCCCGCGCCAATTAGTTGCCCAATTACAAAACCGGGCACCGACGCGAAGTTGATTCCGGTAACAGCATCAGTAAAGGCTCGACCAAATGTCACGGCCGGGTTTGCAAAAGAGGTAGAGGAAGTGAATAAGTGGCCAGCGGCAACCCAGGCTCCGATACTGGGAGCGATCAAGGACAGCTTTTCTTGATCAACCAACAACAACACAATTAGCAGTAGCCCAGCTGTGGCAACAATCTCACCAACGAAAGTCTGAGTAGTTAGTCGCTGGACAGTGCCTGCCGCTACTGCATAGACACCAAACATTAGGTTTGCGACCACTGCGCCCAGGAACGCTCCCAATAGCTGCATAGCAACGTAGACAAAACCGGTCTTGAGGTCAATTTGCCTCCTGATCCCGAAAGCAATGGTTACCACCGGGTTGAAGTGAGCTCCGCTGATGGATTGGAACATGCTGATTGCAACAAACAAAACAAGTCCCACTGCTCCGGCAATTGCCGCTAGCCCAACCGTCTCGTCGGCCCCCAGCAAAAAGACCATGTGACCGGCGCCTGCCACGGTCAAGACAATAAGGAATGTCCCTAGCAACTCGGCCAGGTACTTACTCATTTTTGCGGCTGTACTTTGGGATTTAGTAATGGTTTTGTTCGGCTTTCTGAACTAGAGTTGGGATTGGTTTATAGATGGTTGTCTATTTATAGCAGACATTCGGGAATTTATAGACGTGTATCGATGTATAGGGTTAATAGAAGATGAATAAAAATTTACTTACGCTCGCAGATTGCGCGCCATCCAGCACCGCAGAGCCCATGGCAAGAGCCAAGGCTGAGGACATCTCTGCGCTGCTGAAGGCGGTTGCCGACCCAACCAGACTTCAGATCTTGGCCCTGATCGCCAAGGCTGATCTCCAGGAAAGCTGCGCTTGCGACCTAACGGGTCCGCTGGGACTTAGCCAGCCAACAATTAGTCACCACCTCAAGAAACTTGCAGAAGTTGAGTTAGTTGAAAAACAGCGTCGAGGCACTTGGATTTGGTATTCGTTGAATAAAACACGCTGGAGCCAGATAGCACAGCTGTTCGCATGAGCATCCATATCAGCAACTAATAATAAGGAGAGCAATGTCAAAAACTGAAATAACAATTACCGGAATGACTTGCGGACACTGCGAGATGAGTGTCACTAATGCAATCGCCACCCTCGAAGGGGTTGAGAGCGTAAAGGTCGATCACTCGAGCGGCACCGCAGTGGTTACCTCGAGCGATATTACCGATGAGCAGTTCACAGAAGCCGTTGAAGAAGCCGGTTACCAGGCAGTGGGATTCGCAAAAATAGATGCCTGATACCAATTTGGTAGGTGTTGAATTGCTCGATATTGAAATCGAGGGCATGACCTGCACCGCCTGCGCCAGGAGGGTTGAGAAGAATCTAAATAAACTGGATGGAGTCAGTGCATACGTAGATTTTGCCACCGAAAAAGCTCACCTCCAGCTAATCAACCCGCTGGATCCTTCCGTGATTGCCGACGCAGTTGAAAGCGCCGGCTACCGGGTTGGCACTGGGAAGTCTGAACTCAAAACCCTGAAGCCTCGTCTTATTGCCGGTGGAATCGCATCGCTGGTAGCGGTGCTTCTGGCCATGGTTCCCGGTTTCCAATTCCAATACAGTAATTACATAGTTTGGGCTGCTGCCACCGTTGTGATTTTTTATGTGGCCTGGCCATTCCACACAGCGGCTATAAAAAACCTTCGCCACTTTGATGCGACCATGGACACGCTTGTTTCGCTTGGCTCTAGCGTCGCCTACGGCTATAGCGTTTATCTGATTCTCGCCGGCCACACTCACACCTACTTTGAAACCGCTGCGGTTGTGCCATCGGTTGTATTACTCGGCCGATACATAGAGGTAAGGGCAAGAAAAAGCGCCACTGACTCAGTTCGAGCACTGCTGAGCGCCATTCCTGAAACAGCAACCGTGGAAATCGACGGTAAGCGCGAAAATGTCGCGACTAGCTCTTTGCGCAAGCAAATGATTGTTTTGGTTTCAGCCGGTGAGGCGATTCCAGCCGACGGAAAACTGCTCTCAGCATTCGCGTCAATCGACACTTCTACGCTCACCGGAGAGTCACTGCCAAAGGACTTGCAAACCGGCGAGCTAGTAACGGCTGGAACCACAAACTTGCAGGGTGAAATAAAAATTGAAGTAATGGCGGTCTCCTCCTCTTCAAGGCTTGCGAAGATCGCAGACCTAGTTCGAGAAGCAACTGCACAGAAATCCAAACTTGCATCCCTAACCGATTCGATCTCAAAGATATTTGTGCCGCTGGTGATTCTCATCGCCATTGCCACCTACTTGATATGGTTCTTCCTCGGAGAACAGGACATCGCCATCAAGGCGGCCATCTCTGTAATAGTGATTGCCTGCCCATGTGCTCTCGGGATTGCCGTGCCGATGAGCCTGGTGGTTGCCACCGGCATCGGCACCAAAAAGGCCGTGGTTGTAAGAACCCCCGACTCACTTCGCTTGCTTGCAAAGACCAAGCATGTCTTCTTGGACAAGACCGGCACACTTACCGACGGAAAGCTTGCCATCATCAAAGCCACCGGATTGTCAGGTGTCAGCGCCGAGGCAATGTTAGAAAAAGCTTCGGCGGTCGCAGTGACCAGCAAGCATCCAGTTTCTAAAGCGATAGCCGAAACCCCACACGATCTTGTCGCAACCGATGTCATCGAAGTCGCCGGAAACGGACTCACGGGACAAGTTGATTCCGTGATGGTCTCGGTTGAAAAACCCGGAAGCTATCAAAACCAAGCCGAGCTGGATGAAGCTCTTGAACATGCCGGTCCAAACACTCTTGTTGTTGTGGCCTGGGACAATGTTGCCCGCGGACTCATCGAACTCTCCGATAAGCCAAGGCCAACCTCCAAGCAAGCAATGGATGAGCTAAAAGCCGCTGGCTTTAGCCCCTACCTAGTCTCCGGGGACAACCCGGAGCGAGTTCGCGAAGTTGCAGAACAACTGGGCATAACTGACTTCAAAGGACACGTCTCCCCGGAGGGCAAGCTGGAATTGCTGTCGGCCTATCGCGAGCCAGTTGCAATGGTTGGCGACGGCATCAACGACGTGGCGGCACTTGCCAAGGCTGACGTTGGCATCGCAATGGGCTCCGGAGCCCACGCGGCACAGGCCGCAAGCGCCATCACTATTTTGGATGATGACCCGCGCGCCATTGCTTTTGCTCTCAAGCTCGGAAAGCGGACCTACCGAAACATTTTGCAGAATTTAGGTTGGGCTTTTGGCTACAACATAGTTCTGATTCCGGTTGCGGCCCTAGGGCTACTGAATCCAATGCTCGCTGGCGTAGCAATGGCATTCTCATCCGTTTCGGTGGTTGCTAATTCGTTGCGGCTCAAGGCCGGAAACTAGACGATTAGATCAGGTTCTCTTTCGGGTTTTGTGGAAAGATGCATTTGTGAAGAAAGTTCTGATCCACCACGGCTGGACCAACATACGGCCCCCTGGTCACTGGGCAAGGCTCGCTGCAGCGGAGCTAAGAAACAATGGAAATCAAGTTTGGTACCCGCAGTTCCCAGACCCTGACACCCCCAGTACTGACACGTGGCAGGAGCTGTTGCGCCAAGAAGCCAACATGATGGATGAGGTTCAAGGCGGCGAAAAAATAGCTATTTGTCATTCACTTGGGACTACCAATTGGCTAATCGCTGCAAAAAATAATCTATTTGATACGCCCTTTGATCGAGTGCTGCTTGTAGCACCGCCGGACCCAAACAAACTTTCTGAGACCGATGAGATAAAAGGTTCGCCTCTTGACCTGGATGACCCAGAACTAGCTGCGAGCGCTCATAAGTGGGCAAAGAGCTTGACTGTGATAGCAAGTGATGATGACCAGTGGCTTCCTAGAGGTGTCAGCATCTACGCACCTGCACTCAATTTAGAGCCGCTAATTTTTCCAGGGGCAGGACACTTTTCATTTGATCAGGGCTGGGGCCACTGGGCCGGTCTTACCAAATGGGTGGAGAGTGCTAACCCTCAAGACTTGATGCAGCGCTAGCATCTAGCGCAGCCTTATTTCTGACCCTGTGAATCGCACCTAGCCAGACAAGCAGTCCCATCGCCAAGACGCCCATGGCGAAGGTGAGACCGATTGCCGATTGTACGTTTGCCAACACCAAGAGCGTCAGCAGCGAGGGCGAAAGTGCCGACACCATTTTGCTCAGCATCATGATGTAGCCCTGGCGTTGACCGAAGCCCTCGGTCCCAAAAAACAAAAGCGGCAGCGAACCCCTAATGAACGGATTCAATCCAACTCCGATGCCATGCAGAATCACAAACGGAATTAGGGCGTTCACTCCGAAGATCCAGATCAAGACAACCCCAATTGGGTGAGCAGCAATCGACAGCGCGGCCACGCGCATCGGCGTCATGATTTTTCCAGGAACCAAAATCAGCACCCTTGCCAGCACTTGAGAAGGCCCAAGGATTGTCGCCGCAAGCAGCGCAACTTCGGAGCTGGCGCCCAATTCCCCGAGCAAAAACGGAAGGGTGGTGTTCACCGAAGAAACAATGAAGCCCTCGAGAGCGAACATCACGGCAAAAAGCACGAGCAGCACGTCAAACCGGAATCGGTTTTTTATTATCTTCCGAATCGGACCGGTGGTTGTTGGAACCTCTTTAGGTTCAGTCCTTGGGATGCTGAGGTTGAGCGGGAGTGCAATGACTAGGTGCATGAGGGCCCAGAAAAATACTGCCTGCTGCCAGCCAATTGTTTGCTCAAGATAGCTGGTAAGTGGCCAAGAAATTGTGGAGGAAAAGCCGGCAAACACCGTGATGCCCGCTATTACTCGATTTGATTTATTGCCAAAGAAAGAAACTGCAGTTGCGAAGGCCGAGTCGTAATTTCCCATTGACCCGCCAATACCAATTAGCAACCAGGCCAAAATAAGCATGACTTGATTCGTGCTCACCGATAGCAGGCTCAGTCCTGCAAAAAAAGCAATGCTTCCGAAGGGCAAAACGGCCCTGCCCCCAAGACGATCAATCGCTCGTCCAACCTGGGGTCCTAGGAAGCCAGAGACCAGCAGTGACAGAGTGAAAGCCCAAAAGAAATCCTGGGTCGAAATGCCAAGTGAGGCCGAAATTGGAACAGCCAATATCGCCGGCAAGTAGAAAGAAGATCCCCAGGTAATAATCTGCCCCACACCGAGACGAACGGTAATCGATGAACCCTTGGTCAACTAACACCTCAAATTGGACAGAACCTCAAGCCTATTGCTGCGGTGAAGTTTCAAGGCATAATAATGAAAGCTCAGAGTGACGAGCAAAACTAATCGAGAGGCAGCCTGCAAATAAATGCCAGCCAAAAATAAAACAGCACTGATAACAGGCGCAAGCAGCGGACTCGGGTTGGAGGCCGCCAAGGAGCTTGCCGCCCTGGGGTTCAATGTCATAATGACTGCCCGCGGCAAAGACCGACTCGAAAAAGCAGGCGAGGAGATCGCCAAGCAATACCCCCACTCGAAGATAACTAGCCAAGTTTTAGACGTTGCGAATTTTGATGAGGTTCGCTCGTTCGCCAGTACATTTTCCGACCCGATTGATGTTCTTATGAATAACGCTGGAGTGATGGGCCCGGACTTTAGTTTGTCCGTGGATGGAATCGAGTCTCAAATGGCAATCAATCACTTGGGCCACTTTGTTTTGACTAAGGCACTTTGGAAGCAGTTAGTCGAAGCCGATGAGCCAAGAG
>CAJXOD010000022.1 GCA_913057795.1 uncultured Aquiluna sp. | reverse complement strand
GTATTTACCTTCCTAACGCGCAAAGAGGTTGAGGATTACGAACAACAAGTCTCAGCCGAGCCGCATAAGCGGGCAGCACAGCGCAGGCTGGCACTCGAGGTTACCGAGCTAGTGCACTCTGAAAAAGATGCCCTGGCCGCTGAGGCGGCCTCCCAGGCGCTCTTTGGGCAGGGTGAACTAGCCGAACTTGACCCAGAAACTCTGCGCGCTGCGCTCATGGAATTGCCGAATATTAGATGCGAAATTGGTATTTCTGTAGTGACTGCACTGGTGGAGTCCGGGTTAGTTGAATCAAATGGTCAGGCGCGTCGTGCAATCGCCCAGGGGTCGGTGGCCGTCAATAAGGACAAGGTTACTGACGAGCTTGCCCTGATAGACCAGTATTTACCTGGAAAAGTGGCTGTTTTGTCGCGCGGAAAAAAGTCTCTAGCAGGTTTGTTTTTCAGCTAAAACACGCCGGTCTGTCTTGGATTTGACAAGGTTATGAAAACGTGACTAAGCTTTCCCGAGTTAGCCAAAGTTAGGCAAGATCCGTTAGAGATCGCCAACTCAAGTACAACACTTCCAAGTACTAAATATTGGCCCTTGTGGCCAACTGTTTTAGTGTCTAGGATTTAGGTCTTCCAACTAGGGAAATCGCAAGAAATAACTGGGTAACCAGAAGTTGACAGCGCCCCCAAAATCGGTAGACTTGAAAAGTTGCTCTGCGTAGGACCCGGAAGGGAAATCACAGAAGCATCCGATCTTTGAGAACTCAACAGCGTGCACTATGTAATGCCAAAAACCTTGGCAGGAACTTGTTCCTGGCAAGATCCTTTTTGGATAAAGATATGAAACAGAATTGTCAGTAGACAGTTCGAAAGCCAAATCAAATTGATCGCCTCATTTCCGAGGCGTTCGTAAAAGCTTTGCCGATTTATCGGCAGAATTGATTTTTACGGAGAGTTTGATCCTGGCTCAGGACGAACGCTGGCGGCGTGCTTAACACATGCAAGTCGAACGATGAAGCTGGAGCTTGCTCCGGCGGATTAGTGGCGAACGGGTGAGTAACACGTGAGCAATCTGCCCTTGACTCTGGGATAACTGCGGGAAACTGTAGCTAATACCGGATACTTTCCTCGGTGGGCATCCACTGGGGAAGAAAGAATTTCGGTCAAGGATGAGCTCGCGACCTATCAGCTAGTTGGTGAGGTAAAGGCTCACCAAGGCGACGACGGGTAGCCGGCCTGAGAGGGTGACCGGCCACACTGGGACTGAGACACGGCCCAGACTCCTACGGGAGGCAGCAGTGGGGAATATTGCACAATGGACGAAAGTCTGATGCAGCAACGCCGCGTGAGGGACGAAGGCCTTCGGGTTGTAAACCTCTTTTAGCAGGGAAGAAGCGAAAGTGACGGTACCTGCAGAAAAAGCACCGGCTAACTACGTGCCAGCAGCCGCGGTAATACGTAGGGTGCAAGCGTTGTCCGGAATTATTGGGCGTAAAGAGCTCGTAGGCGGTTTGTCGCGTCTGCTGTGAAATTTCGAGGCTCAACCTCGAACTTGCAGTGGGTACGGGCAGGCTAGAGTGCAGTAGGGGAGATGGGAATTCCTGGTGTAGCGGTGGAATGCGCAGATATCAGGAGGAACACCAATGGCGAAGGCACATCTCTGGGCTGTAACTGACGCTGAGGAGCGAAAGCGTGGGGAGCGAACAGGATTAGATACCCTGGTAGTCCACGCCGTAAACGGTGGGTGCTAGCTGTGGGCCACATTCCACGTGGTCCGTGACGAAGTTAACACATTAAGCACCCCGCCTGGGGAGTACGGCCGCAAGGCTAAAACTCAAAGGAATTGACGGGGGCCCGCACAAGCGGCGGAGCATGCGGATTAATTCGACGCAACGCGAAGAACCTTACCAAGGCTTGACATATACAGGAAAAGCGTAGAAATACGCTCCCCGCAAGGTCTGTATACAGGTGGTGCATGGTTGTCGTCAGCTCGTGTCGTGAGATGTTGGGTTAAGTCCCGCAACGAGCGCAACCCTCGTCCTATGTTGCCAGCACGTAATGGTGGGAACTCATGGGATACTGCCGGGGTCAACTCGGAGGAAGGTGGGGATGACGTCAAATCATCATGCCCCTTATGTCTTGGGCTTCACGCATGCTACAATGGCCGGTACAGAGGGCTGCAATACCGTAAGGTGGAGCGAATCCCAAAAAGCCGGTCTCAGTTCGGATTGAGGTCTGCAACTCGACCTCATGAAGTCGGAGTCGCTAGTAATCGTAGATCAGCAACGCTACGGTGAATACGTTCCCGGGCCTTGTACACACCGCCCGTCAAGTCACGAAAGTCGATAACACCCGAAGCCGGTGGCCTAACCGCAAGGAGGGAGCCGTCGAAGGTGGGATTGGTAATTGGGACTAAGTCGTAACAAGGTAGCCGTACCGGAAGGTGCGGCTGGATCACCTCCTTTCTAAGGAGCATCTCGGAGAACTTCGGTTCTCCACAAAGAGAGCCACTTACAGGCACATGTTCTGTAACTGGTTAGCTCAGGGTGGAACATTACATAGAATTTTTGATCAAATCCAACAAGCAGTACGCCCTTACGGGTCGGAACCTTGCTGGAGGAGATTGTGGTTAGCACGCTGTTGGGTCCTTGGGGATCGGAAACGATTACCCAGGGGCCATTTCGAGTTTCGACTCTTCATGGTCAGGTTCGTATTGAGTAAGGAAACTTACGAATGCGGAACCGCCCGTACTTTGAGAACTACATAGTGGACGCGAGCATCTTTAGACCTGGATTTATTCCAGGTCAACGATTTATTGCGAATTTATTCGTGATAGATCATCTTTGTGTGTCAAGTTTCAAAGAGCACACGGTGGATGCCTTGGCAATAGGAGCCGATGAAGGACGTAGCAATCTGCGATAAGCCTCGGGGAGTTGATAAGCAAACTTTGATCCGAGGATTTCCGAATGGGGAAACCCAGCTGGACTAGATCCAGTTACTCCTGTCTGAATGTATAGGACAGGTAGAGGGAACGTGGGGAAGTGAAACATCTCAGTACCCACAGGAAGAGAAAACAACAGTGATTCCGTTAGTAGTGGCGAGCGAACGCGGAAGAGGCCAAACCAGACATGTGTGATAGCCAGCAGGCGTTGCATGTTTGGGGTTGCGGGACTTCTCTGCAGATCTGCTGATCTGCACGAGTAGGTAAATGATGTAGACGAATGGTCTTGAACGGCCAGTCATAGAGGGTGCGAACCCCGTAGTCGAAACGTTATTTCCGCTCGAGAAGTATCCCAAGTAGCACGGAACCCGTGAAATTCTGTGTGAATCTGCGAGGACCACCTCGTAAGCCTAAATACTACCTATTGACCGATAGCGGACAAGTACCGTGAGGGAAAGGTGAAAAGTACCCCGGGAGGGGAGTGAAATAGTACCTGAAACCGTGTGCTTACAATCCGTCGGAGCCAGCATGTTCTGGTGACGGCGTGCCTTTTGAAGAATGATCCTGAGAGTTAGTGATCTGTGGCGAGCTTAACCCGAGAGGGGGAGGCGTAGCGAAAGCGAGTCTGAATAGGGCGCTTTAGTCGCAGGTTCTAGACCCGAAGCGAGGTGATCTATCCATGGCCAGGTTGAAGCGACGGTAAGACGTCGTGGAGGACCGAACCCACTTCAGTTGAAAATGGAGGGGATGAGCTGTGGATAGGGGTGAAAGGCCAATCAAACCTCGTGATAGCTGGTTCTCTCCGAAATGCATTTAGGTGCAGCGTCTTGTGTTTCTCTCTGGAGGTAGAGCTACTGGATAGCCGATGGGCCCTAAAAGGTTACTGACGTTAGCCAAACTCCGAATGCCAGAGAGTTAGAACAAGGCAGTGAGACTGCGGGGGATAAGCTTCGTAGTCGAAAGGGAAACAGCCCAGACCACCAACTAAGGTCCCTAAGCGCTTGCTAAGTGGGAAAGGATGTGGAGTCGCATAGACAACCAGGATGTTGGCTTAGAAGCAGCCACCATTAAAAGAGTGCGTAATAGCTCACTGGTCAAGTGATTCCGCGCCGACAATATAACGGGGCTCAAGCAAGTCACCGAAGTTGTGGCATTTGTACATTGCTAGGTCGTAAGATCCAGGCGTACAGATGGGTAGGAGAGCGTCGTGTGGCGAGCGAAGCGGCGGGGTGACCCAGCCGTGGACGCCACACGAGTGAGAATTCAGGAATGAGTAGCGAAATGCGGGTGAGAAACCCGCACCCCGAATGACTAAGGGTTCCAGGGCCAGGCTAATCCGCCCTGGGTAAGTCGGGACCTAAGGCGAGGCCGACAGGCGTAGTCGATGGACAACGGGTTGATATTCCCGTACCGGCGAAGAACCGACCAAACTAATCCAGTAATGCTAAGTAGCTGAAGCTGCTTACTGATGCCTTCGGGCTGAGGTGGGCAGACGAGCCTACGACCCTATGCTGGTGCGGTTAACGTATTAACAGGTGTGACGCAGGAAGGTAGCCTCCGCGGGGCGATGGTTGTCCCCGTTTAAGGATGTAGGGCGAGAGATAGGCAAATCCGTCTCTCACATAGCCTGAGATCTGATGATGAGTCCTTATGGACGAAGTGGGTGATCCTATGCTGCCAAGAAAAGCATCGACGTGAGGTTCAAGCTGCCCGTACCCCAAACCGACTCAGGTAGTCAAGTAGAGAATACTAAGGGGATCGAGAGAATCGTGGTTAAGGAACTCGGCAAAATGCCCCCGTAACTTCGGGAGAAGGGGGGCCTGAGGCGTGAAGACATTTACTGTTGGAGCGCTGTATGGCCGCAGAGACCAGTGGGGAGCGACTGTTTATCAAAAACACAGGTCCGTGCGAAGTCGCAAGACGATGTATACGGACTGACGCCTGCCCGGTGCTGGAAGGTTAAGAGGATGGGTTAGCTTCGGCAAAGCTCAGAATTTAAGCCCCAGTAAACGGCGGTGGTAACTATAACCATCCTAAGGTAGCGAAATTCCTTGTCGGGTAAGTTCCGACCTGCACGAATGGCGTAACGACTCCCCAACTGTCTCAACCGCGAACTCGGCGAAATTGCACTATGAGTGAAGATGCTCATTACGCGCAGAAGGACGAAAAGACCCCGTGACCTTTACTATAGCTTGGTATTGGTGTTCGGTGCTGCATGTGTAGGATAGGTGGGAGACTATGAAGCTTGGACGCTAGTTCAGGTGGAGTCATTGTTGAAATACCACTCTTGTAGCCCTGGATATCTAACCGCGAACCGTGATCCGGTTCCGGGACAGTGCCTGGTGGGTAGTTTAACTGGGGCGGTTGCCTCCTAAAAAGTAACGGAGGCGCCCAAAGGTTCCCTCAGCCTGGTTGGTAATCAGGTGTCGAGTGTAAGTGCACAAGGGAGCTTGACTGTGAGACTGACAAGTCGAGCAGGGACGAAAGTCGGGACTAGTGATCCGGCAGTGGCTTGTGGAAGCGCTGTCGCTCAACGGATAAAAGGTACCTCGGGGATAACAGGCTGATCTTGCCCAAGAGTCCATATCGACGGCATGGTTTGGCACCTCGATGTCGGCTCGTCGCATCCTGGGGCTGTAGTTGGTCCCAAGGGTTGGGCTGTTCGCCCATTAAAGCGGCACGCGAGCTGGGTTCAGAACGTCGTGAGACAGTTCGGTCTCTATCCTCTGCGCGCGCAGGAAATTTGAGAAGACCTGACCCTAGTACGAGAGGACCGGGTTGGACAAACCTCTGGTGTGTCAGTTGTACTGCCAAGTGCACCGCTGATTAGCTACGTTTGGGAGGGATAACCGCTGAAAGCATCTAAGCGGGAAGCCTGCTTCAAGATGAGATTTCCATGACTTTATTGTCGAGAGGGCCGCAGCTAGACTACTGCGTTGATAGGCGGGATGTGGAAGTGCTGAAAGGCATGGAGCTGACCCGTACTAATAGCCCGATAACTTGATACAATTTCAAAATTGTGCTTGCGTCCACTGTGTGGTTCTCGAGGTATGGTCGAGAACCGAATATAAGCTTATGCTTAATCGATTCACATATCTCAATAGTGTTTCGGCGGCCATAGCGAGAGGGAAACGCCCGGTTACATTCCGAACCCGGAAGCTAAGACTCTCAGCGCCGATGGTACTGCAGGGGAGACCCTGTGGGAGAGTAGGACACCGCCGGACTTACTTTAGAAAAGGCCACTCCTTATGGGGTGGCCTTTCCTATTTAAGCGATTTGCCATAGGAGCGATCTTGGAACAACGAGGAAAAAGACCTAGACCCAACGAAGAGGGGCCAAGTGGTCGTGGGGAGCGCACTGATAAGGAGCGCCCTGAGTGGCAGACTCGGGTTCATCGTGTCAAAAATGACGAGAAGTCTCCTCTAATTCCTTCTCAGGTAACCCCAGACGACATCGACATTTCGGTGCGCGTCCAGTTAAAAACACTCACAGCCGAAAATGCAGAGATGGTGGCCAGACACCTGGCCATGGTTTCGCTGCTGATCGACGACGATCCTGCGTTAGCTCATAAGCATGCCCTTGCGGCCTCAAGACGGGCCGGAAGACTTGCTATCGTCCACGAAACACTAGGCCTAACCGCCTACGCGAGCGGTGAATTTGCGCTTGCCATAAGAGAATTATTAACACATCGAAGACTGTCCGGGTCCAACGACCAACTGCCTTTGATCGTAGATTCTGAGCGTGGCCTTGGTAGGCCCGAGCGCGCTCTAGAGGCCGTGGTTGGCATCGATCGATCAAAGCTCGATACAGGGGTCCGCATTAATTTGGCTATCGTCCTGTCTGGGGCAAGGCTCGACTTAGGTCAGGCCAAGCTAGCGGTGCAAGAGCTGGAAATCCCCGAACTGAATCCCAAGCGCATCTTTCAACAGTCTCCTCTGCTATTCCGGAGCTACGCCGAGTGTCTGCGGGAAGCCGGTAGCGATGGCGACAAGTGGGATGAGCTTGCCCTCAGGGCAGAAAAGGCCATGGCCGAGCAGGGCGAGGAGTTATTTCAGGTTTTTGAGGAAATAAGCATTCCCACCAGCGAGGACTTTGAAAGAACAATGAAGCCCGCCAACTCGTTTAGCAACAGCGATCGAAAATTCACCCCAGGGGATCGCAAATTTACTCCGAGAGAGGGTGGGGCAGCTAGGTCGGATCGTGCAAGTCGTCCGGATCGTACCGATCGACCTGACAGATCTGACCGTCCAAGTCGTCCTTCCTCGGATCGTTCGGAGAGGACTGATCGTCCAAGTCGTCCGGATCGTACCGATCGACCTGACAGATCTTCCAGTTCAAGCCGCACGGAACGACCTGACAGATCCGATCGTCCAAGTCGTCCGGATTCCGGTCGTCCAAGTCGTCCCGATTCGAAGCGTCCAGATTTCAAACGCTCGAACAATAAGGGGAAAGGCCCTAGAGGTGCTGGCAAGTAAATACGACTCACTTTTATTAGATCTCGATGGGGTCGTTTATCAAGGGTCAGAGGCGATTGTAAATGCCGTTGAGTCGGTCAATAGGGCTGCAAGTCTCGGTATTCAGGTGGGCTACCTGACTAATAACTCTTCTAGGCGTGCAGAGACTATTGCTGAACAGCTGATCGGTTTTGGAATCCAAGCTACCGCGGAGCAGATCGTAGGTTCGGCTAGTGCCGGGGTTATGTTGCTGGCCAAGAAAATTCCGATGGGCGCGAAAGTGTTGGTAGTTGGCGGGGACGGCTTGAGGCACGCCGTGGAGGAGCGGGGTTTTCATGTAGTCGACCATGCGTCCCACGCTCCAGCGGCCGTAATTCAAGGGTTTAGTCCGGACGTGTCCTGGAGGGAACTAGCTCAAGCGTCTTTCGCGATTCAAGGTGGGGCGATTTGGATCGCCACGAATCAAGATTGGACCGTCCCGGTTGAGCAGGGCATAGCCCCTGGAAACGGAACACTGGTGGGTGCCGTTCATACCGCTGTCGGAATACTTCCGGAAATAGCGGGCAAGCCCTTCAAACCAATATTCGATCAGGCACTCTTGCAGCTCGGAATCAAGAATCCGTTGATGGTCGGAGATCGCTTGGATACCGACATTCGAGGGGCCAACGGCTCTGGTATGGATGCGGCTGTTGTCATGACTGGCATTGTCACGCGCAAGGAACTTTTGGCAGCAGGTAAAAAGGACCGACCTAAATTCATACTTCAGGACCTGACGGGACTATTCGATCCCTACCAGCAACCAAAAAGCACCAGGAGAGGTGCCAAGTCTGGCGACTCCACCGTCGAGCTTCTGGGTGATCGAGTAGTCATTGTTTCCGGAAACCCGCAGTCATTGGACACATTGAAGGCGGCTTGCCACGTAATCTGGACGAGCGGACGGCCAATATATGCCCTCAATGTCGACGCAAGCATCTACAGCTAGGACGAAAATGGCAATTGATAACTTAGAGCTTCGAGTACTTGAGATTGAGAACATGCCGATTGACGAGCAGGTCGATGCATTGGACCAAATAGTTGAAGAGCTAGAAGAGAATTTATTTTGAGTGAGCGCTTAGACATAGAGATTGTAATCCGAGAGCTCGCTCGCTCCAGGTCTCAGGCCAGTGCTCTTATTACATCGGGCAGAATCAGCGTCAATGGGCGCTTAGCGAAGAAGCCCTCTAGCAAGATTGAGCCGGGAGACAAGGTCGAGTTATCTGCGGGTATCGACTTCGTTTCAAGAGCCGGCCACAAACTGGCTCACGCTCTCAGTGAGTTTGACATTACTCCTGAGGGGTTGTGCCTAGATGCCGGAGCGTCCACTGGCGGATTTACGCAAGTCTTACTAGAAAATGGGGCCGATAAGGTGCTCGCGGTTGATGTAGGGCACAATCAGCTAGTTGATTTTATTAGGGACGACCCTCGAGTGGTCAATCTAGAGGGGCAAAATCTTAGACATTTGACCAGCGAACAGGTAATCGCGGCGGTTGGAGAAACTCTGTTTTCATTAGTGGTGGTTGATCTGAGCTTTATTTCACTGACACTTGTCACCCAAAAGCTTGCGGAGCTGGCGCCAAAAGCAGAACAAATTTGGCTGATTAAGCCCCAGTTTGAAGTTGGAAAGCACTCATTAAGCGCAACCGGTGTGGTGTCGAGCCGAAACGAGCGTAAGCGTGCGGTGGAGCAGGTCTTAAAGGGTGCCAATGACGATGGTTTTTACTGTCACGGACTTACCGAATCTCCAATCAAGGGGACGAACGGCAACGTTGAGTATCTGTCTCTAATGAAATTCGATTTACTGGATTACGGAGTGGAACAGCTTATGGTGGACAAGCTTTTTTCTAATAAGTAGTCCGGATTCTTTTTATGCTCAATCCTGTTGACAACTAGTACGTGATTTCATGAACTAGTTACTAGTCTTAAGGGGTTCGAAAGGTTGCCAATGGCTAGAAATGTTCTGGTGGTTTCCTCTGCTGAGTCTGCTGAGCAGCTGCAGAGAACGCTGGATGCGTGCTCGAGCCTTGAAGAGCTCGGCATGAACTGTGTCTTTGCAGCCGAGGACATCGGACGATTACGGGCGCAATTTAGTAGTGCCCCCTCGGATAAAAGCCTCTTCACAAATCAAGACCTAGAGGTTGTCCTTGTGCTTGGAGGAGATGGTTCAATTCTTAGGGCAGCCGAATTAGCCCGATCTCAAGACGCGCCTATTCTTGGAGTCAATTTGGGACACATTGGATTTATGGCGGAGGCCGAGGTAGACGACCTGACTAACGTGCTTAGGGCGATCTCAGACAGAAACTACACGGTTGGGCATCGAGTAGCACTCGATGTAAAGGTTTTTCAGGACTCTGAACTCGTATTCGAAAGCTGGGCCCTCAATGAAGTTTCCGTGGAGAAGAGCTCGCGTGGGCGCATTCTCGAAGTCGTTGTCGAGGTGGATTCAAGACCAGTCTCCTCGTTTGGTTGCGACGGTGTCCTTGTAAGCACTCCCACCGGATCAACCGCCTACGCCTTCAGTGCGGGTGGGCCAGTTATTTGGCCGGATGTGCAGGCGATGATGCTTGTCCCCATCTCAGCTCACGCCTTATTTGCTAGGCCGCTTGTGGTGGCACCGGATTCGGAGCTGGCAATCGAGGTTCTTCGACGTTCACCTGGCGAGGGAGTCGTCTGGTGCGACGGTAGAAGAGCCACGGACCTTGGTCCCGGTTCAAGAATTGAAGTGAAGAAAAGCCCAAAGTCAATCCCAATGGCTATTTTGACCGACGCTCCATTCAGCGACAGGTTGGTTAGAAAATTTGCGCTCCCGGTAACCGGCTGGCGAGGTCCGGAGGCAACTGCGTGATCGCAACTCTCGGTATTCGAAACATAGGAGTTATCAGTTCTGCGAACCTGGAATTTGGTCCAGGGTTCACTGCCCTCACCGGTGAAACCGGCGCGGGTAAAACTATGGTACTCACGGCTTTGGGTTTGCTTCTGGGAGCCAGGGCCGATTCCTCAACCGTCCGTCGAGGTAGTCAGCAACTTTTGGTTGAGGGCAGGATCTTCTCGACCAATCCGGAGCTGCTAACCAGACTCCAGGAGCTTGGTTGCGACACTTCCGAGGACGAAATTCTTATTAACCGCACCGTGTCGAGTGATGGAAGGTCCAGAGCGGCCATTGGAGGTACTGCGGTCCCTGTTTCAGTCCTCGAGGAGATAACGAGCGAGCTTGTGACCATTCATGGCCAGAGCGAACAGATTCGCTTGAGATCTCCGGCTAAGCAACGGGAAGCCCTCGACTCTTTCGGAGGCACGGGCTTAGCCGAGGCGAAAACAGCATACTTGGGAACCTTTCGAGAGTTCCAGGAGCTTCGTTCTCGCATCGAAAGAATGCGAACGGCTTCCGAGACGGACCAACTCAAGCTGAACGCATTACGTTTGAAAATCGCCGACATAGCCGGGCTGGAATCTCAAGTTGGAGAGTTCAACGAGGTCGAGGAGCAGATTCACCGGCTGTCAAATGTTGAGTCACTGCGGTCGGCTGCCACCAAGGCGCACGATGCCCTTAGTAGCGAAGACGGCTCTGATGCCACGGAGTTTTTGGCAAAGGCTTCCAAGTCACTTGAGAGCACCAGCGATCCGGACCTAAAGAAGCTAGCGAAGCAGCTGTCAGACCTCACTTCGCTTGCCGGGGACGTTTCGGGTGAGTTGGCGAGTTACCTAGCGGATCTAGATGCCGACCCTCAAGTTCTCGATCGATTACTCGGAAGAAAAGCTGAACTCGTAGCCGTTGAGCGTAGATACGGGGTGCCTATTGAGGAGCTACTTAGTGACCTTCCTGGTTTTGAGTCGGACGTCCTGGACTTGGACTCCTCGGACGAGCAGATTGAAAAACTTGAGACGCATTTTCGGGGCCTTGAGTCGAAACTTCATTCTCACGCCGCAGCTTTGACCGACGAGCGATTAGCTGCGAGCTCACTGCTTTCGAGTCGAGTGTCAGAGGAGCTAGCACAGCTTGCAATGTCCGGCGCACGCCTAGAAATTCAGGTCACCCCCGGCTCCGATTTTGATGTGCACGGTGCCGACAAGATTGAATTTTTATTGGCCGCGCACTCAGGCGTTGACCCGCGACCATTGAGCAAGGGAGCTTCGGGCGGTGAGCTTTCCAGAATAATGCTCGCGATTGAGCTGGTACTGGTAGCTGGTCAGCAGCTTCCAACCATGATTTTTGACGAAGTAGACGCTGGGGTTGGAGGGCAGGCAGCGGTTGAGCTTGGAAGAAGACTAAAGAAGCTGGCGGAGTCCACGCAGGTGATAGTTGTTACCCATCTTCCGCAGGTTGCTGCGTTTGCCGACAGACAGATTCGCGTGTCCAAGGATGTTTCCGGTGAAATCACGGAGTCATCCGTGGAATTGCTGAGCGACACCGAGCGTCAGACTGAGCTGGCACGAATGCTTTCCGGTAATCCAGATTCCGAGGTCGCGCTTGAGCACGCAAAAGAATTATTGGATTCTGCAAGGTAATTGTCTGTGTCGGGCTATTTCTTGACGCTTCAACTGATAGGTTGAAGTTCCATGGCCGAACGCTCTGGAACCCCCAAACATATCTTTGTAACCGGGGGAGTCGCATCCTCATTAGGCAAGGGCCTGACAGCAGCCTCACTGGGTAATCTTCTTCGGGCTCGCGGGGTTTCGGTCGTGATGCAGAAGCTTGATCCATACCTAAACGTTGACCCCGGAACAATGAATCCGTTTCAACACGGTGAAGTGTTCGTAACTGATGATGGCGCGGAAACCGATCTTGACATAGGGCACTACGAGCGCTTTCTGGACATAAATCTGGATGCAGCAGCGAATGTAACAACGGGTCAGGCTTACTCGACCGTGATCGCCAAAGAGCGAGCCGGAGAATATTTAGGCGACACAGTTCAAGTAATTCCGCACATCACGGACGAGTTGAAGAGGCGAATGCGCCTACAGGCAAACAAAGAGCCAATTCCCGATGTAATTATTACTGAAATTGGTGGAACAGTCGGCGACATTGAGTCCCAGCCTTTCATGGAAGCAGCCAGGCAAATAAAGCAGGACGTTGGCCGGGATAACGTATTTTTCGTCCACGTCACACTTGTTCCTTTTCTCAAGCCGTCAGGTGAACTAAAAACTAAACCAACCCAGCACTCGGTGGCGATGCTTCGATCGCTTGGAATTCAGCCGGATGCGATTGTCTGCAGGTCGGACCGAGAATTACCGGATGCAATAAAGAGCAAGATTTCTCAAATGTGTGACGTTGACCGGGAGGCAGTTGTTACCGCCGCGGATGCATCATCCATTTACGACATACCTCAGGTTCTTCACGACGAAGGTCTCGACAGCTACATCATCAAGGCCCTAAGGCTTGAGACTAGTGACGTTGACTGGACCAATTGGGATCCGGTGACTGAGGCTGTGCATCGACCAAAGCATGAGGTAAACATTGCGCTGGTTGGCAAATACATAGATCTTCCTGACGCGTATCTTTCTGTGACGGAGGCACTGCGTGCCGGTGGATTTGCCGAACTTACGAAAGTCAACATTCACTGGGTCCGATCCGATGATTGCGAAACGGAGCAAGGGGCGCTTAACCATTTGGGCGAAATGGATGCTATTTGTGTCCCTGGTGGTTTTGGCGTGCGCGGCATTGAGGGGAAACTTGGTGCCTTGAAGTTCGCCAGGGAAAATCAAATTCCAACACTAGGTCTCTGTCTTGGATTGCAGTGCATGGTTATTGAGTTCGCAAGAAACGTTGCAGGCATTACAGACGCAACCTCCAGCGAATTTGACCCCGAAGGCAAAAATCCCGTGATCGCCACCATGGCGGAACAAGTAGACAAGATTGCGTCCTCCAACCTTGGTGGCACGATGCGACTTGGCCTCTACGAGGCAAACCTGTTGCCGGGCTCGGTTGTGTCTAAAACCTATGGTTCTGACTTAGCCAGTGAGCGTCACCGTCATCGCTACGAGGTCAACAACTCATACCGCGAGCAGCTTGCCAGCGCTGGCCTGGTTTTTTCCGGCACATCGGAAAAGGACAGTCTCGTTGAGTACGTTGAACTTCCAGCAGATGTCCATCCGTATTACGTCTCCACTCAAGCTCACCCGGAATTCAAGTCGAGACCAACAAAGCCAAACCCGCTGTTTCACGGTTTGGTGAAGGCTGCTCTAATAAGACAGCAGCAGCAGCGCCTCTTTGAAGAGAGCTAACTACTTGTGTTGCCGTTAGATGTTTATCTCCGGCACCTCAGCGTTGAGCGAGGCCTGAGCAAGAACACCTTGAGCGCATACAAAAGCGATTTGGGCATTTACTTTAGTTTTCTGGGGTCAAATTCTTTGACGGAACTTACGGTTTCCGCTCAACAGCTCATTGATTTTTCGGCGTCATTGGGTTCCGCTGGTTACAAAGCCACGAGCATCTCTAGAATTTTGGCGGCCGTGAGGGGTTTTCATAAATTTCAAGTTTTAGAGGATAAGAGATTAGATGACCCGACAAGCAAGCTTCGACCGCTAAAGCTTGGTTTCAGGTTGCCCAAGGCCCTAAGCCAGCAGCAGGTTTTAGATCTACTTGCTGCAGCGGGCCCAGAGCCAGAGGAAAAGTCCACTGATTTACTGAGACTACGAGATCGTGCAATTTTGGAGCTGATGTATTCAACTGGAGCCAGGGTTAGCGAAGTGGTTGGTCTGGATTTAGATGAAATCAATGATTCGGGCCTTATTCGAGTCCGCGGCAAAGGCGCCAAGGAACGATTAGTGCCGCTGGGCGGTTTTGCTATGCGTTCCACGCAGGCTTATTTGGTGCGAACTAGGCCTGACTTGGCCGAAAAGGGTGGCGATAACGCGCTTTTTCTAAACGGCCGCGGTGGCAGGCTCAGCAGGCAGAGCATCTGGGCAATAATCCAAAAGGCTGGCAAAGCTTGCGATTTGGAAGTTTCCCCTCATTCGCTTAGGCATTCGTTTGCGACTCATCTGATAGAAGGTGGTGCGGATGTGAGAGTGGTGCAAGAGCTGCTTGGACACGCCTCGGTCGCCACCACTCAGATTTACACATTGATGACCGTGGACACACTTCGCGAGGTCTATCTGAGCGCTCATCCTCGTGCTCGGCGGTAGGCTAGTGCAAAGATAATTTGGAGGTTTGGGTGAATTTGTCAAACAAGGCTTTCCCCGTTCCGGGGAAGCTAAAGCAGCACGGTCCCGCTCGCATTATTGCAATGTGTAACCAAAAAGGTGGAGTAGGTAAAACAACTACGACCATTAACCTCGCGGCATCCCTAGCGGAGTACGGTCGGAAAATACTTGTTGTGGATTTTGACCCGCAGGGGGCCCTGTCGGTAAACCTTGATGCTGACTATCAGGACGCGACAACTATCTACGATCTTCTAATGGATTCGACTTTGGACCCTGTGGCCGCAATTCAAAAAACGAGCATGGAAAATCTCGATGTTATTCCAGCAAACATCGATCTGTCGGCTGCCGAAATGAATCTTGTTACCGAGATGGGCCGAGAGCGCGTCCTGGACGGCATCTTGAACAAAGTAAAAAACGATTACGACATCATCTTTATCGATTGCCAGCCTTCACTTGGATTGCTTACTGTCAACGCTCTGACCGCGGCCCACGGAGTGCTAATCCCGATGGCTACCGAATTCTTCGCACTTCGAGGGGTGGCCTTATTGGTTCAGACGATTGACAAGGTAAAGGCAAGGACCAACCCTGCCTTGGAGCTCGATGGTCTCATCCCGACGATGCACGACTCCAGGACCCTGCACGCCCGTGAGGTGCTAGCCCGATTGCAAGAAGCGTTTCCAACACTCGTTTTTGACACGGCCATCGCCAGAACCGTTAAGTTTCCAGATGCAACTGTCGCCCGCAAGCCGATTACTCAATTCGCGCCGAATTCAGCTGCCGCAGAGTCTTATCGCAGGGTTGCAAGGGAGCTGGTGAAACGTGGCAGCGCAGCTTGAATCGGAAGTCGACTTCCAGCTTCACCTTGATAATTTTGAGGGTCCGTTTGACTTGCTGCTCAACCTGATTGGCAAACACGAGCTCGACATTTCCCAAATTGCCCTGGCGCGCGTCACCGATGAATTCCTGAAGTACGTAAAACAGCTTGATAGCAAGCAGGAGATCGAAAGCGCTTCCGAATTCTTGGTCGTAGCCGCAACGCTATTGGACATGAAAATTGTCAGCTTGCTGCCCCAGGGGCAGGCAGTCGACTCAGAGGACATTGCTGCCTTAGAGGCAAGAGATTTGTTATTTGCTCGATTGCTTCAATACCGCGCATTCAAGGAGATTTCCTCGTGGTTTAGCACGGCCCTGGAGCTGGAGTCAGTTCGAATTGCCCGTGAGGTCAGGCTTGAAGAGATTTATCGAAACCTCCGACCAGAATTGGTCTGGAGCACCGACCTAGAGCAGTTTTCTCAGATGGCTCAGCTGGCATTTGTCCCGAAGGAGATCCCGGGCGTTGGTTTGACTCACTTGCACGCTCCGAAGATAAGCATTCGAGAGCAGGTTGGAATTTTGGTTTCAAAGCTACGAAAGACTGCGCGCCTTAGTTTTCGGGAGCTCATCGCCGACAGTAAGGATCGCGGCGAATTTGTAGCGCGTTTTTTGGGAGTACTGGAGCTTTATAGAGTTGGAGCAATTTCCATCGAGCAGGCTGGGCCGTTCTCTGATTTCACGGTAATTTGGGAAAATAGTAACTTTAGCGATGAAACTCTGGCTAGTTTAGGCACTGACTATGAGAACTAATAATGAGAAATGACTTCGAGCTACGCGCTGGCCTAGAGGCACTTCTTGTCGTGGCTGAAACGCCACTAAACCTAATAACTCTTGCCGGAGCACTTGAGGCACCGATCGGTGAAGTAAAAAAAGAGATTGATTCACTTGTTGCGGACTACGAGAATGCTCACGAGGGTGCCGGTCGAGGTTTTGAGCTTCGAGAAGTAGGAGGCGGATGGCGTATTTACGTTCGCCAGGCCCACGATTGGGCCGTCAGGCAACTGGTTGCCAACGAAAACCCGTCGAAGCTGAGCCATGCTGCGTTGGAAACCCTGTCGGTAGTCGCCTATCGGCAGCCAATTTCTCGCGGTCAAGTGTCCTCTATTAGGGGAGTAAACGTTGATTCAGTCGTGCGGACGCTGATGTCAAGGGGTTTGGTTACCGAGCTTTACACCGATTTAGACACCGGTGCCGCAATGTTTGGAACGACTCAGATGCTGTTAGAGGTATTGGGCATCAATTCACTAGATGAGCTTCCAGCAATTAGCCCCTACCTCCCAGATCAGGATGGCATTGAGTAATCGAGAAGATCAGCAAGAAGATAAGCCCGAGGGCATAAGGCTTCAAAAAGCACTTTCCGCGGCTGGAATTGCATCCAGGCGCGCCTCTGAGGACCTAATCGTAAAGGGTCGCGTGAAGGTCAATGGGAAAGTTGTGACCGAGCTCGGGAGCCGAGTTCGGCCATTGGAAGACAATGTCGAAGTGGATCACAAGCCAGTTCAGATGGACCCGGACCGGGTGTACTACGCGTTCCATAAGCCCAGGGGCGTTGTCTCCACTATGGCGGACGAAAACGGCAGAAACTGCCTGGCGGATTACTTTATCGGGATGGATCGTGTTTTCAACGTCGGCAGACTAGACGCCGAAACTACCGGTTTGATTCTTATGACCAATGATGGCGAACTTGCTAACCAGCTTGCTCACCCCAGCTACGAAGTTGAGAAGCTCTACGTCGCCAAAGTCAAGGGAGTCCTTGGCAGAGTCGAAATGCAGAAGCTAAAAGATGGTGTCCGTTTAGAGGATGGGCTTGCGAAGCCAGACAGCGCCAAGATTCTGGACCAGAACGATACCTCCACGCTTTTGGAGCTAGTTATGCACTCCGGGAAAAACCGAATAGTCAGGCGCATGATGGAGGCACTCGGCCACCCAGTGTTAGACCTAACCCGAAAGAGCTTTGGGCCGCTAAGGCTCGGTAACACTAAGGTCGGACAGTTCCGGGAGCTTAGTAAGCTTGAGGTTGGTTCACTGATGAAGGTTGGTCAGGACGGCGAGAAGTCAAGGAGGCGCTAATGGCAGTTCGTGCGATTAGGGGCGCCATCCAAATTGACGCAGATGACAGAAGCAATCTGTTGCAAGCCACGGCTGAACTAGTCACCAAGGTCATGCACGCTAATTCTCTTGAGAGCGCGGACTTGATCTCAGTTTGGTTTACAGCCACCCCGGATGTTACAAGTGAGTTTCCAGCGGTAGCGGCCAGAGAACTTGGGCTTGGGGATGTTCCCCTAATGTGCAGCGTAGAGATGAACGTCGCTGGAGCTATGCCTAGAGTCATTCGATTGATGATGCACGTTGAGACCAAGACCGCACGTTCTCAGATTCAACATGTCTACCTCAGAGGCGCGCAAGCTCTCAGACAAGATTTAGCCCAGTGAGCCCAGCGATAAAAATAGTTGGGACTGGTCTTATTGGCACCAGCCTTGGACTAGCTCTGGCCCGAAAAGGCGTGATCGCGTCCTTGAGTGAGCACTCCAAGACAAACCTTAGGTTGGCCATCGAATATGGTGCAGGCATTGAATCTTCCGATGAGCCAGATGTTGTAATTGTGTGTGTGCCACCGGATCTGACTGCAAAGGTTATTTGTGAGCAACTTGCGGAGCACAAAAATGCCGTGGTAACCGACGTGGCAAGCGTAAAAGTATCAATTGCTAACGAGGTACAGCTTCAAGCAGCGTCAGACTCTGCTCGCTACATAGGTTCTCACCCAATGGCGGGGAGGGAGACTGCAGGCCCAAAGGGCGCCAGAGCGGACCTGTTCTTTGCTAGGCCTTGGGTGATCACCCCTAACGAGACTTCTTCTAGCGCGCGGCTGGAGCTCGTGACTGAGCTGGCGCTAATGCTAGATGCATTACCGGTAGTCATGTCCGCCCAAGAACACGATAATTCGGTCGCGTTGGTTTCACACTTGCCCCAGCTTGTGTCATCGGCGCTCGCAGCAAGGCTTTCGAGTGGATCAAATGCAGATCTAAACCTGGCAGGTCAGGGCCTTCGAGACACTACCCGGATAGCTGCTAGTGACCCAGATTTATGGTTGCAGATTTTGAGTCAAAATTCAGCTTCAATAGGGCCGCTACTGGTGGAATTTAGTAAAGACATAAACAACCTCGTGGAATCGTTTCAGAACTCTGACGAATCCAGTTCCCTTGCGGTTATTCATTCGCTGCTGGCGGCTGGAAACCATGGGGTTTCGGCGATTCCAGGTAAGCACGGCGGAAAGTATCTTGAATACAAAACCGTGACCGCCTTGATCGACGATTCGCCCGGCGCTCTTGCAGCCCTTCTGACGTTCGTCGGCGAAATCGGCGTGAACCTGGAAGACATAAAGCTCGAGCACTCGCCGGGAGCAGCAATCGGCCTAGTGGAGATGCAAGTCCTACCTGCAGTTCAGGAAAAGTTGATGGCACAGCTTGTGCAAAACGGTTGGCGGCTGGCCTAATGGCTGAAGTGGTAATTGCCATTGATGGACCTGCTGGTTCCGGTAAATCTAGCGTCTCCAAGGCTGCTGCTCGGGAGTTGGGCTTCGGTTATCTGGACACGGGAGCCGGCTATAGGGCTTTCGCAATTCATAAGTCCAACTTTCCAGGCTTAGAGCTGGATCGATTGATCGGAAGCTTTGACTATTCGATTTCAATCGACCCGGATAGTGAGCTGGTCATGCTTGCAGGTGTTGATGTAACAGCAGAAATCAGGACAGCGGCGGTATCAGAAGCTGTGAGCGCTGTTGCCAAAGAGCAGCTGGTTAGAAACCTTCAGCTTCAGGATGCCAGGAAAAGAATTACGAACTGCCAAAGCCAGGGCATCATTGTCGAGGGACGCGACATAACAACGGTTGTCGCGCCTGAGGCAATATTAAAAGTTCTGCTAACTGCGAGCCCAAGCGTTAGGCTAGAGCGCCGGGGCTTAGATGGAACTGAGCCTGCTGGCAATATCCTCAAGCGAGATTTATCTGATGGTCAAATTGTTGACTTTATAACCCCAGGTGAGGGTGTCAGTTTGCTGGATACAACCGAGATGGATTTTCAACGCAGCGTTGCTGCGTTGGTAAAGATGATTAGGGACGTGAATAAGTGAGCGATTCAGACAACTTAGAAGAGGCCAAGGCTGGTCTTCTAAAGGATGAGCTCGTCGACTACGAGCTGGATCAAGAAGACATTGGTCTGCTAGACCTCGAATTAGCCGACAGCCCAGAAGAGGGTTTTCACACCGCCCCTCCAGTTCTCGCAATCGTGGGACGGCCAAATGTTGGCAAGTCCGCTCTGGTTAACAGAATATTGGGCCGGAGAGAAGCAGTTGTTGAGGACAAGCCAGGCGTTACTCGAGATCGAGTCTCCTACAAGGCTGAATGGAACGGTAAGCCCATAACTCTTGTAGACACCGGTGGCTGGGAGATTGACGCCAAGGGTATCGATTTGGCTGTAGCAGCCCAGGCTGAAGTGGCCGTAGAGCTATCTGACGGAGTTCTGTTTATCGTCGATGCAATGGTCGGCCCGACTGCCTCTGATGAGCGAGTAGTTCAAATGTTACGCGCAAGCGGTAAGCCGGTGATTTTGGTAGCCAACAAGATTGACGACCTGCACCTCGAGCCAGAGGCAGCAAGCTTGTGGTCACTAGGACTGGGGGAGCCCTTCCCGGTTTCCGCCCTCCACGGTCGCGGAGTCGCGGATTTATTAGATGCCGCTCTAAAGATGCTTCCTGAAAAGTCCGAAGTAGCCGAAGCTGAATATTCTGGCCCAAGAAGAGTCGCACTTATCGGTCGCCCAAATGTTGGTAAGAGCTCGTTGCTAAACAAGGCAACTGGAACTAACCGTGCAGTCGTGAACGAATTAGCCGGGACCACTCGCGATCCAATTGACGAGCAGGTCGAAATTGCTGGAAAGACTTGGCGCTTTGTTGACACCGCCGGTATTCGCAAGAAGCTTCACAAGGCGCAGGGCGCGGACTTCTATGCTGCGTTGAGAACCGCAGCAGCGCTCGAGCGCTCAGAAGTTGCTGTGGTGCTGTTTGATGTCACACAGCCGATCAGTGAGGCCGATGTCAGAATCGTTCAGCTGGGCTTGGAATCTGGTCGAGCACTGGTTTTGGCTTTCAATAAGTGGGACTCACTTGACGATGAGCGTCGAATGTATCTTGAAAAAGAAATTGAATCGGATTTGGCTCACGTTGACTGGGCTCCGAGAGTTAACTTGTCGGCTTTGACCGGTAGGCACTTGGAGAAACTGGTTCCAGCCCTAGAGGTCGCTCTCGAGTCTTGGGACAAGAGAGTACCAACCGGCAAGTTCAATGCGTTCTTACAGGAGATTCAGGCTTCCAATCCGCACCCAATTAGGGGCGGCAAGCAGCCTAGAATCCTGTTTGGCACCCAGGCTGCCGCCAGACCACCAAAGTTTGTCGTGTTTTCTACCGGTTTCTTGGAGGCCGGTTACCGAAGATTTATTATTCGTAAGCTCCGCGAAACTTATGGCTTTGAGGGCTCTCCGGTTGAGCTTGGCGTAAGGGTCAGAGAGCGCCGTAAAAGGCTTCGCTAGTGAAACCTTCGCTGTTTGCCGGTAACGCCCTGAGAGGCATGCTTATTGGCACGGCCGAAGTAATTCCGGGGGTATCCGGCGGCACGGTTGCGCTCATAGTGGGCGTTTACGATCACATCATCAACGGCATTTCTCACCTAGTTCGAGCCGTCGGATTTTTGCTTCGTGGCCAGCCCGCGGAGGCCGGCAAGCAATTACGCGAAATCAAATTCACGATGTTGCTTCCGATACTATTCGGCATGATTCTCGCGATTCTTACGACTGCGTCGATTCTGGAACCACTTCTAGTTGCGGAACCAGAAATCGTTCGTGCCGCGTTCGCGGGCATGCTTGTAGCGTCGCTTTATGTCCCGATAAGACTTGTTGGCAAGAGCTTTCGTTCAATACACGTGGCCATTCTGATTCTTGGGGCAACAACCGCTTTCTGGCTAACCTCTGTGCCGAATGCCGGCCTTGACAATCCTGCTACTTGGCAAATCGTTCTGTTTGCAGGATTGGCTGTCTGCGCGCTGGTCCTGCCCGGTGTTTCGGGGTCGTTTTTCTTGCTGGCGGTGGGCATGTATGGGCCAACTATCGCAGCGGTAAACAACCGTGACCTTGGATACCTGGGTCTTTTTGTTCTTGGAGCGATCGTCGGCCTTCTGAGCTTTGCGATGGTCATGAAATGGTTTTTGGATAACTATCGCGTCCTAACTCTCAGCTTGATGATTGGCCTGATGATCGGATCGCTTCGAGCGCTCTGGCCATGGCAAGACCCAGACCGCGAGCCTTTAGGCGTCTCGGACCCAACTGGCCCAGTAATAGCGCTAGTTCTGGGAGCAGGGGTCGTTGCTCTAACAATCGTCCTGGAGCGGTATCTCAGGAGCAAAGCTACCCAATAGACTTTTTGAGTTGTCTAGCGGCAACGGGCTGTAGCGCAGCTTGGTAGCGCACTTGTCTGGGGGACAAGGGGTCGCGGGTTCAAATCCCGCCAGCCCGACGGGGAGTGCTTTGTGAGCTAAAAGCCCCTCAGGTAAATAATTAATTTTCGAGGACCTACCAGTGGCACTTGGCTTCTCCGTCCGATTCTGTAGGTTGACCTTTTTGGAGTCCAAAATAATGTTCTGCTGATGCTGGCGGCTCACATCGCTTCCAGCATTTGGTCAATGGTGGCGTCGTCTAGAGCGTAATCAATTGCCATGACAGCAGCTCCTACAATTTCGCCTTTGCTGTCTCGACTTTGGACGATCGTGAGATTCTCGCTTGCTAAGGGTGTTGACCGTCCGTAGACGACTTCGCGTACGCCGGCAATCAGATGCTCCCCGGCGGAGGAGAGCGACCCACCGATGACAATAATCTCAGGATTCAAAAGGCTAACGCAAGTGCTGAGAACCTCACCGATGTCCCTCCCGGCCTGTCGCACAGCCCGAATCGCCTCGACTTTTGACCTGCGAGTGGCATCAATTAGATCCGAAGTGTTTCGAATTGGAAGGCCAGCCTCGTTCACGCGTCTAATAATTGCTGGGGCTCCGGCGATTGCTTCCAGGCAACCGAAATTTCCGCAGTGACAGGCAACATCCGTTCCAACTAATGTGCGAACATGGCCAATGTCTCCGGCTGTCCCTTGAGCTCCACGTTGCAGCATCCCTCCAGCAATGATGCCGGAGCCTATCCCCGTGGCGGCTTTCAGGAAGATTAGATTCTCTACCTCAGGGAAGTTTATGAACCTCTCACCAAGAGCCATCATATTGACTTCGTTGTCAACTAGAACCTTTGCTTGGATCTCTCGATTAACTCGCTCTGGAATGTCAAACGCGTCCCAACCGGGCATGATTGGCGGGTTAGCGGGGCGTCCGGTTGTGTGCTCGACGGGCCCCGGAATTCCAATCCCGATTACCAATAGGCGGTCTTCCTGGATACCTAATCCGGCGAGTAGATACTTAAGTTCGCTGGTCATCCAACGAAGACACACTTCCGGTCCGTCGGATATCTGACGTTTGGCCTCTATCGAAACTAAAATCTTGCCACTCAGATCTGCCAGTGAGGCCTGAGCATGGGTGGCTCCAAAACTGACCGCACCGACCACGAAAGCGTCATCCTTTAAATGCAAGCGCGCTGAGGGGCGGCCACCAGTGGAAGTCGCATCCGTCATTGGACCGATGATACCTAGGGCCAGCAGAGGATCCAGGCGCAGAGAAACGGTAGACCTGGCTAGTCCAGTCAGGTTCGCCAGCTCCGCCTTCGTGTGCGGCTCTCCGTCTCTGAAGAATTGCAATAATCGGCCGGAGCTGAGACCTAGGTTTGTTCTGATAATTTCAGCCATCCATCAATCATAGAGAAGCCCCTTACTTTCTTTTCGAGAAAAGTC
>CAJXOD010000021.1 GCA_913057795.1 uncultured Aquiluna sp. | reverse complement strand
ATGTTCTAGTTATCGGGATTACTAACTTCCTCTATCAGCAATGGCTGACAGAGGATGCCCAGAGCGTGAACTTTCCCGGAACCATGGACATCATAAAGATTCCGGTGTTGAGCGACATTCCAATCTTGGGTCCTGTGTTTTTCGAAAACCGCATCACGGTTTTCCTCGCCATTTTGATCGTGCCAACGATCTGGTTCGTTCTATTCAAGACCAGAATGGGGCTTCGAGCCAGGGCGGTTGGTGAGCACCCATTGGCCGCTGACACAGTCGGCATTAATGTCGGACGAACCAGGTTCTGGTGGGTGACTATTGGTGGGTCAATAGCGGGCCTTGGCGGCGCTGCACTCACAATCGGTAACGCGGGCGCATTCGGCCGAGAGATGTCTGGAGGCTTTGGGTTTATCGCTCTCGCGGTGGTTATCCTCGGTCGCTGGAACCCAATCTATGCGGCGCTTGCAGCTCTCTTGTTTGGGTTCTCAATCATCCTGAGGGTGTGGGCAAACCAAGTGAGTCCGGGTATTCCAACGGACTTTATTACGATGGTGCCATACGTAGTAACGATCATTGCGGTTGTGGGCTTTGTAGGGAAATCTAGGCCGCCGAAGGCACTAGCAGTGCCATACGTGAAGGGCTAGTGGATGAACATTGACTGGGAAAACCTAACCCAACAAGCCATTGATGTGCTTCCAAAATCGTATTCTCCGTACTCGAAGTTTCCGGTCGGTGCCGCGGCAATCTGTGACGATGGTCGCATCATCACGGGCGTCAATGTTGAGAATGCTTCCTACGGGCTCGCGCTCTGTGCGGAATGCTCTCTCATAAGTGAGTTATTTCGTACCGGAGGCGGCCAGCTCGTGGCATTTGCCTGCGTTGACGGTCAAGGAAACCCCCTGATGCCTTGTGGCAGGTGTAGGCAGTTGCTTTTTGAGCACAGTGCCGAAGGGATGCTCCTTCAAACTGTTTCGGGAATTAAAACAATCGACGAGGTACTCCCGGATGCCTTTGGACCGAAGGATCTTCAACGCAATGAGCTTTAGTGCCGTAGAACTGATTATTAAAAAGCGCGAACACGGAGCGCTTAGTACCGCTGAAATCAACTGGCTGGTCGAGAACTACACCTCTGGTGTGGTGGCGGATGAACAAATGTCTGCAATGGCAATGGCTATTTTGCTAAACGGCATGAGCCGAGATGAAATCAAAGACCTTACGATGGCGATGATTGCCTCCGGAGAGCGATTGAACTTCTCTGGACTCACCCAGCCCACCGCAGACAAGCATTCCACCGGTGGCGTGGGGGACAAGATCACCCTGCCGCTCGCTCCGTTGGTCGCTTCCTATGGCATCGCGGTTCCTCAGCTAAGTGGTCGTGGTCTTGGCCACACCGGGGGGACACTGGATAAGTTAGAGGCTATTCCGGGTTGGCAGGCCAGTCTTTCCAATACAGAACTGTATAGCCAGCTGGCCGAAGTGGGGGCAGTCATTTGTGCCGCTGGTCAAGGGCTTGCTCCTGCAGATCGCAAACTATATTCGCTCCGGGATGTCACAGGAACAGTTGAGGCAATTCCCCTTATTGCTTCTTCCATCATGAGCAAGAAGATTGCCGAGGGTACTTCGTCATTGGTTCTGGATGTGAAGGTCGGTTCCGGTGCATTCATGAAGACCCTTGACCGAGCAAATGAATTGGCGACGGTGCTGGTACAGCTCGGAAAAGATGCCGGTGTTAATACTTCGGCGCTATTGACCGACATGTCCACCCCGTTGGGTAAGAAGATTGGTAACTCACTTGAGGTCGAGGAATCGGTGGAGGTTCTTTCTGGCGGAGGCCCAGCCGATGTCGTGGAACTAACGGTGGAATTGGCTAGGGAGATGCTTCTACTAAGCGGTATGCCAGACGTGGACCCTCGCGAGAATCTAAATAACGGCAAAGCCCTGGATGTCTGGCGGAAGATGATTTCGGCGCAGGGTGGAGACCCAGACGCGAAACTACCAAAGGCCACGGATTCGCACATTATTCGAGCCAGCCAGTCCGGATTTATTTCGAAGCTGGAAGCTTTGTCAATCGGCGTCGCTTCCTGGAGGCTCGGAGCTGGAAGAGAGCGCAAGGAAGATCAGGTTCAGTTTGGAGCCGGTGTCGAGTTGCATGCTCAGCTCGGCGATCACGTAAAAGCCGGAGAACCAGTAATGACTCTCTACACGGACACCCCAGAGCGGTTCGAGCGAGCAATCGCAATTGCCGAAGAGGCAATCGGATTCCAAGAAAGCAAGCCGGCGGAACGTAAGCTAATCCTTGGACGGGTTAATTAGGCCTAGACCAATAAGAAACACGGTTAGTTAGGAACAAATGGACATCGCAGCGCTTCCGAAAATATCGCTCCACGACCATCTAGATGGGGGGCTTAGGCCCCAAACCATCGTTGAACTTGCCGCTGAAATCGGGCACGAATTACCAAGCACCAATTCGCTGGGGTTAGCGGCGTGGTTTAAGCAAAATGCAGACTCTGGCTCCTTGGAGCGGTACCTCTCAACTTTCCAGCACACTGTGGGTGTCATGCAGACTCGCGCGGGTCTCGAACGGGTGGCCTTTGAAGCCGTCATGGATTTGGCGAGCGAAAACATAATTTATGCGGAATTACGCTGGGCTCCCGAACAACACTTGAACTTGGGCCTAAGTCTCGACGAGGCAGTTGAAGCCGTGCAAGACGGTCTTGAGCGTGGCATGGAACAAGTGGGTGACCGCGGCGGGTTCATTCGCACAGGGCAGATTATTAGCGCAATGCGTCACGCTGACAATGCTCTTGAGGTTGCGGAGCTTGCAGTTAGGCACCGCAACGATGGTGTCGTTGGCTTCGACATCGCAGGGCCCGAAGAGGGCTTTTTGCCATCCAGGCACCAATTGGCATTTGACTACCTCGCAGCTGAGTTATTTCCCTGCACTGTTCACGCGGGAGAAGGCAGCGGCATTGAGTCCATTAAAGACGCAATAGTTTCCGGAAGAGCGCTCAGGATAGGACACGGAGTTCGATTGGTGGAGGACATCATGTTTTCCAGAACCGATGGTGACACCGATCTAGTGGTTCTTGGCCCGGTGGCTCAGTGGGTGCACGATCGACAGATAGCCCTTGAGGTCTCTCCTTCTTCGAACCTGCAAACCGGATCTTTTAGCATCTTGGGCGACACGATGGCCGATCATCCGATTGACATCATGTATGACCTCGGTTTCAACATAACCGTGAATACTGACAACCGGCTTATGAGTTCCACAAACCTCACCAAAGAACTGCAGATTTTGGTCGATACTTTTGGCTACAAGCTTGCGGACCTTGAGCAGTTGCAGCTAAACGCCGCCGAGGCGGCTTTTCAAGCGGTAGATGAGCGCGAAGAGCTAATTGAGATGATTGAAGCCGGTTTCGCTGAGGCAAACGGTGCTGAGTAGCTATTTTGGCGCAGGTTCCATAGTCACTCAAGACACGTCACCTAGCTTCGCTGACGCAGTGTCGCAATCGGTTTTGCTTCTGGTCGAATCAGGTAAAGCGCAACTTAGTTACGTCGACGAGGTTTTAGAAAGCCTAAAAGCCCTAGGTCCATACTTCGTCATTGCCCCTGGCCTCGCCCTTGCTCACGCCAAGCCGTCAAATGCGGTTTTAGCACCGGGTATGTCACTTCTGAGGCTTGCTGAGCCGGTTATTTCAGGATCCGCAAATGATCCGGTCAGTCTAATTTTTTCGATGTGTTCGCCGAATGCGAGCGAGCATATAGAAATGCTGGGCGATTTCGGACGGCTAATGAGTACCGATGAGGTTATGAACAACTTGTTAAATGCTTCTGCCGTGAGCGTCATTGAGGACATTCTTTTAAAAAAAGCGCTTTAATTTAGATTTGTTAATTTACGCGGCGTGTGGAGCGGGGATTGGGACCAGTGTTCTACTGAAATCCAATGCCGAGAGGGCTCTTTCGATGCTGGGGATCGAAGCTGAGGTCCGGGCTGTCTCAATAGAAGAAGCTCGTGGGGCCGACAAAATGGCGCAGGTGGTTTTGGCGACGCCAGAAATCCTTGACCAGCTTGCCGGGATTCCTGCCGAGGTGATCGCTATAAATAACATTTTTGATTTGGGCGAACTTGGAGAAAAGCTAAAAGCCACGCTGAGCTAGTCTTTCAGAATGAGTACCCCGGGCTCCTCGGAGCGAACCAAGCTCCAGAGAATGAGCTACAAATCCTCCGAGAGCATCTCGGATCTGAACAGCATCCTTGATGACAATCTTGTGGCGCACGTGGGCGTTGTTATCGACGGCTCTCCTCTGGTCATCCCGATGGCATATGGCAGAAGCGGGGATGAATTATTCCTACACGGCTCATCCGGATCAAGGCTGATGCGCGTCTTAGAAACTGAACCAGAGGTCTGTGTTTCCATAACTGAACTCAATGCCCTGAAGGTCGCCAGAAGTAATTTCAACAGCGGCATGCATTACCGAGCGGTCATGATCTTCGGAAGAGTCAAAGTCGTTCCCATGGACCAAAAGCATCACGCTCTAGATGTTGTAAGCGACGCGATGATTCCAGGAAGAGTTGGCGAGGCGAGACCAACCACCAAGAAAGAAGTGGCCGCCACACTAATTTTGTCCTTGTCGCTGACGGAAGCATCGGTAAAGATTTCGGTAAACGAAGTTGATGACCCACCAGAGGACATGAACTTGGGTTTTTGGTCAGGTACGATCCCGCTCACAACAAAGGCCGGCGAGGCAATACCGGCTGACTCGGAATCGGCATCTCTGCCTATTCCAGACAGCATTCAAAGATTTATTTCAAAGCACTCAAAGTAGCCTCGGCCCAAGTTTTTAGGTTCTCAAGCAGTTTTGTGGCAGCAGGCTTGCTGGTCGCGGAAGCCTGTAGGTAACACTTGAGCTTGGGTTCGGTCCCTGAGGGCCTCACGATTATCTTGATCGACTCGTTGGAAAACACAAGGGCGTCCGTTTTCATGGCATCGGTTCGGGCTGAGTAATCCTCGAAAAGGACTGCTTCGTCTCCAATGCTTGCCGGTGGGTTAGACCGCAAGCCGGATGTGATTTTTCCAATTACCGAAAGATCCGACACTCGGAGTGAAACCTGACCGGTTGCAACGTGCCCAAATTTCTGGGCCAAATCCTGAATCTGGTCAACCAAGGTCTTACCTTGGGCCTTCAAATCCGATGCCATCTGGGCGATTATTAGGGCCGCTGTTATGCCGTCTTTATCCGGGGTGTATTCCGGATCAACGCAGTATCCGAGAGCCTCTTCATAGCCATAGCCAAGATCGGGAACCTTAGAAATCCACTTGAAGCCTGTCAGCGTCTGGGTGTAGGGCACGCCATAGTGCTTCGCGAGTGCTGATAAATCAGCCGACACTATCGAGTTTGCGATCGCCTTGGAGGTTGGAGCAAGCTGATTTGCAAGCAGCAATCCAACCTGGTCTCCGGTGAGCATCTGATAACCATCGCCGTTGCGGACTGCTACCGCTAGCCGGTCGGCATCTGGGTCATTTGCCAAAATAATGTCACTGTCATTTCTAGTTGCTTCGGCGAAACTTAGGTCCATGGCGCCCTTTTCCTCCGGATTTGGAAAGGCTACGGTTGGAAATTTCGCGTCTGGCTCTTCCTGTAATGTCACGGGTAATACCTTGAAACCAGCTGCCGCCATTAGTGGGCTAACTACCTTCCAGCCAACTCCATGCAGAGCGGTGTGTGTTATCCGGATTGCCGATCTTTTTGCAATTTCGCTTTCGTGCATGCTGATTAGCGTTTTGGCTCGATCCAGATACTGGCTGATTTCTGGTTGCCCGATGAGCGTAAAGTCCTTACTTTTCGGAATCTGTTGAAAAGTAGTTCCAGTGGAGAGTGCAGTTATCAGATTCGCTATTTCCCTGTCCTGCGGTGGAACAAGCTGACTGCCCCCGGTGGGGCCTCCAAGGTAGACCTTGTAACCGTTATCTCTTGGAGGGTTGTGGCTTGCAGTCACAACTACGGTGAGGCTCGCGCCAAGCCGCCTGCCGGTGAATGCAGCAACCGGGGTAGGAACCATCTCCGAAAAAAGAAAAGTTTTAATTCCGGCTGCGCTCAAAATCTCCGCGCTGTCTAGGGCGAATACATCTGAGTTTGTTCTGCCGTCGTAGCCGATTACCGCGCTTAGTCCTCCGGAAGGATCTAAGTAGGTTTCACGATTAGCGTTCAAAAACTTAGCGAGGCCCAGAGCTGTTTGGGCCACAACCACTCTGTTCATTCGGTTCGGGCCAGCACCTAATTCGCCACGCAGTCCGGCGGTCCCGAAGTCTAGGCGGGTGCTGAATCGAGAAGAAAGCCCCTCCTCATCTTGATTATCGATAAGCGCTTGAAGTTCGAGCTTGGTAACTGGGTCCGGATCCTGATCAAGCCACGCTTTGGCGTGCTCGGCTAGCTGACTCAAATTTTGTCCACAATTTCTGCTAGAAGCTTGGATATTCGAGCTTCGGCTTGCTGTCCAGCCTCAATAACTTCCGCGTGACTGAGCGGAGTCTTTTGGATACCTGCGGCCAAGTTTGTGATTAGCGACATGCCAAGAATCTCCATGCCTGATTCTCTTGCGGCAATGGCCTCGAGGGCGGTTGACATTCCTACGATGTCGCCCCCCATTATTTTGGCCATCTGGACTTCAGCGGGTGTTTCGTAGTGGGGGCCACGGAACTGAACGTAGACACCTTCATCGAGACTGGAATCAACCGTTTTAGCAATAGCGCGCAGCCTTGCGGAGTAAAGGTCGGTCAGATCAATGAAGTTGGCCCCTTCAAGCGGGCTTGAGGCGGTCAGGTTGATGTGGTCTGAAATCAGCACCGCGGCACCACCGGCCCACTTCGGCTTTATTCCACCGGCACCGTTTGTAAGGACCATTACTTTAGCTCCGGCTTTAGCGGCTGTTCGAACTGAATGAACCACTGCTCTGACGCCGTGGTTTTCGTAGAAATGGGTTCTGGCTCCAATTACCAGCGCAAACTTCCCGTTAGGAAGTTTTATGGATCTGATGTTTCCAACGTGTCCTGCAAGAGCGGGCTTTGAGAAGCCGATGACCTCGGAGGCCGATATTTCGCTGACCGTCTCACCAATAAGGTCGGCTGCCTTTGCCCAGCCTGAGCCAAGTGTCAGCGCTATATGGTGAGTGCCAACGCCCGAAAGCTTTCTAATTTGGTCAGCGGCTTTCTGGGCAATTTCGAAGGGGTTAATTGTCTCGTCGTCGAGTAGATGCGTCATGAAAATTAGTCTAGCCACGCTTAGTCATGCTTACGTGGTGGAGAATAGGGGCTGTGATCGAAAAAAAAATAACTAAGCACCGCATTGTGGTGATCGGTGGTGGCCCGGGTGGCTACGAAGCTGCCCGTGCTGGTGTCCAGCTAGGAGCCGAAGTCATACTTATTGAGGAAAATGGCATCGGCGGCAATGCTGTCCTCACCGACGTTGTTCCCTCGAAGACTCTTATCGCGACTGCGGAAGCGGCCCAACGTGTTGCATCTGCTTCTGCACTTGGCGTTCGGCTAGTAGTGGACGGCAAGCGCGTGACTCCGACAATCGACATAGATTTACAGGCAATCAACGCACGCTTACTTCAATTGGCCAAGTCGCAGTCCAAGGACATGCTGGAAACCCTCGAGGCCGAAGGTGTAACCGTGGTTAATGGCCATGGAGTCCTTGACGGAAACCACCACGTTCTTATAACCAAATCTGGCGAGACTTCCTCAGAGCGAATCGAGGCCAAAACAATTATTGTCGCCACCGGCGCTCGTCCCAGAGAGCTTGCTAGCGCCAAGAGTGACGGCAAGAGAATTCTGAACTGGAAGCAGCTTTACAACATTGGCGACTTACCGAAACACATGATTGTGGTTGGTTCCGGTGTCACCGGAGCGGAGTTCGCGTCGGCATACCTGGATCTCGGCAGTGAGGTCACTCTCGTGTCCTCGAGAGATAAGGTCCTTCCAGGAAACGACGGTGATGCCGCGGAATTGATTGAGGATGTCTTTAAGCGCAAAGGCATGAATATCTTGCGCAATGCTCGAGCAACCTCAGTGAAAAACTTAGGTGAGAGCGTCGAAGTCACTCTGGAAGGTGGTCAGGTTATTTCCGGATCGCATTGCCTGATGGCTGTCGGAGCAATTCCAAACACTGCGAATCTTGGTTTGGAAGAGGCCGGCGTGAGACTGAATGAAACCGGTCATGTGATTTCAAACAAAGTCGCTCGAACTTCTAGGGCGAATGTATATGCCGTCGGCGACTGCTCCACAGCGTTACCGCTAGCTTCGGTTTCTGCCATGCAGGGAAGAACTGCGATCTACCACACCATGGGAGATGTGTCCGTCCCAACAAGTTTGCGTAACGTGGCCTCCAATGTCTTCACGTCACCGGAGATTGCTTCGGTCGGTTGGTCTCAGGATGAAATTGAGCAGGGTTTGGTTCGCGGTGAAGTGCGAAAAATCATGCTCGAAACCAACCCGAGAGCCAAAATGCAAGGCATCGAAGAGGGCTTTATAAAGCTCTATGCCTCTGTGGGCTCGGGTACCGTTATCGGAGGGGTGGTAGTAGCCCCAACTGCTTCAGATTTGATCTATCCGATTGCCGTAGCGATTGAGAATCGACTCACTGTTGATCAGTTAGCAAGGACATACACGGTCTATCCGTCGCTGTCTGGATCCATTTCTGAGGCCGCTAGTGCACTGCACCAGCCGATTGACGACTAATTAGTCTTCTATCTCCAGAAGCAAGGTGCCAGCTGAAACAGTATCTCCCACGGCCACGCCTATTTGCTTGATCTTTCCTGAGCGATGGGCGGTTAGGGGTTGCTCCATCTTCATCGCTTCCAGTACTACAACTAGGTCGCCCTTTTCGACAGGGTCGCCAACATTAACCGCCACCTTCACAACGCTTGCTTGCATTGGAGCCAGCAGTAGATTGCCTTTGGCGCCAGTGTGACCTGAGATATTAGAAGATGCTGCGCGCTTGGGAGCATGGCCTTGAGCCGAGCCAATTTCGCCCACAAGTAGTCTCTTAGGCACTGAAACTTCAAGGCGTTTTCCTGCAACCTCTACAACAATTGCATGGCGAGGTTCTTGCTCCGGGATTTGCTCCTGGGATCCTGACCACGGTTCGATGGTGTTGTTCCACTCTGTTTCGATCCAGCGAGTGAAAATGCCAAAGGTTGACCCGTCACCAATAAAGGCCTTGTCATCAACTATTGCCCTGTGGAAGGGAAGCACAGTTGGCAGCCCGAGAATCTGCATTTCGGCTAGTGCTCTTCTGGATCTGGCAAGAGCTTCAGTGCGGTTTTTGCCGGTCACAATTAGCTTCGCCATCATCGAGTCAAACTTGCCAGAAATAATGTCTCCGGAAACCACTCCAGAATCAACTCTGACGCCGGGACCCGAGGGGGCTATGAACTGGTGGATGGGGCCAGGAGCCGGCAAGAAACCGTTTCCAGCATCCTCGCCATTGATCCTGAATTCAATCGAGTGGCCTCGGATTTCCGGGTCTGAGAATGAAAGCTCCTTACCTTCTGCGATCAGGAACTGCTCGCGCACTAGATCGAGGCCAGTGACTTCTTCGGACACCGGGTGCTCGACCTGCAGCCTGGTGTTGACTTCGAGGAACGAAATTGTTCCATCTTGCGAGATCAAAAACTCGCAGGTGCCGGCGCCTACGTAGTTGACCTTTTTCAAGATTGCTTTTGATGCCTCGTACAAAACTATTTCTTGTTCCTTGGTCAAGAACGGAGCTGGTGCTTCTTCAACTAGCTTCTGATGTCTGCGCTGAAGTGAACAGTCTCTAGTAGAAACAACTACGACATTTCCATGAGAATCCGCAAGGCACTGTGTTTCCACATGACGCGGTTTCTCAAGGTATTTTTCCAAGAAGCATTCTCCGCGACCAAATGCCGCGATTGCTTCGCGGGTTGCGGACTCGAAAAGCTCTGCAATTTCAGAGGCATCACGAACAATCTTTATACCTCTACCACCACCACCGTGGGCCGCCTTGATAGCCACCGGAAGCCCATGAATTGCAACAAACTCTTTCACCTCGGCAACGGTTTCTACTGGGTTCAGCGTTCCTGGGGCCATTGGTGCACCGACAGATTCAGCAATCTTTCGCGCGGACACCTTGTCACCCAGAGACGTGATCGACTGAGCATCAGGGCCAATCCAAATTAGGCCAGCCTCAACTACTGCCTCTGCAAATTCGGCGTTCTCGGACAGAAATCCGTAGCCGGGGTGGATCGCGTTGGCACCGCTTCTTTTTGCTGCTGAAAGTATTTTCTCGATTACCAAATAGGTTTCTGCAGCGCTCTCGCCGTTAAGCGCATAGGCCTCATCAGCCAGCTTTACGTGTAGCGAATTCCGGTCGGAGTCTGCGTAGACCGCAACGGTCTGGATTCCGCTGTCCTTGGCTGCTCGGATAACTCTGACCGCAATTTCGCCACGGTTGGCTATTAGTACTTTAGAAATCTTGCGATCGGTCATAGCTGGAAGCTTATTGGCTCATTGGGTCCGTTGTTTATGCTCAACCTACAAAAAAATCAACTATTCGTATCCGTTATCTCCAGAGAGATTGATAATCGAGCCCAAGCTCACGCATCATTTTTCTAAGCCCCACGAGCGATAGGCCCACCACAGTGTGGTAATCACCGTTGATACGCTCGACAAAAGCGCCACCTAACCCATCAATTGTGAAACCACCCGCTACCTGCAGTGGTTCGTTGGTGGCAACATAGGTCTCAATCTCCCGGTCGGAAAGATCTGCGAAGAAAACCTCAGTGCTCGTAACGAGCGAGACTGCCCGATTGTTTTGAACATCAATTAGGTGATGTCCAGAAAAGAGCGAGCCAGACTTACCTCGCATGGCTTTCCAACGCTCGATCGCGACGCTAGATGCCAACGGCTTTCCGAGAGTCTGCCCTTCAAAAAAGAGTGCGGAATCGCACCCCAAAACCAACGCTGTTGTTTCTGTTGTCGCAATCGCCTCAGCCTTTGCCCTAGCCAGCAATTCGGTCAGCTCGCTTGGCGTTTGCGGTGCTAGTTCTTCAACCATTTGGTCTTCGTCAACACCAGGAGCAAGGTCGCGAAATTGGATGCCGGCCTCGGAAAGTAGCTTTTTTCTGGCAGGAGAAGTTGATGCAAGTACGAAATCGATCACGATAAAGAGGTTAGCTGTGGAACACTGTGCATGTGATGCTAAAGCTGAAAATAGAAAAAGTCGCCCACGGTGGAGTTTTTATTGCTCGACACGACTCGAAAGTGGTGTTCGTTTCCGGAGCCATACCCGGAGAGCTAGTCGAGGCAAAGGTTGTTCAAGACACCAAGAGCTTCCTTAGAGCGGAGACGGTCGAGGTCTTGGAGGAATCCGAGCACAGAGTGAAGCACTTCTGGAAGGCAGCCCTGAAGGGTGCCGGTGGAGCCGAATTTGGGCACATTGAACTTTCTTATCAGCGAGTGCTCAAGACACAAGTTCTGCAGGAAGTCCTGTCTCGAATGGCAGGGATTGAGTCGGAGGTTGTCGTCGAGGCTGCTCCCGGTGATCAGGAGAATCAAGGACTTCGCTACCGAACTCGAGTTCAGCTGAATGTTGATGAGTCCGGAACCGCAGGGCCCTCTAAAATTCGGACCAATGAGATCGTCTTCACTCGCGACTTGCCTCTAGCAGTTAAGGAAATAGAAGAACTTGGGCTGCATCTAAAAAACTTCAACGGCGTTGACAAGATAAAGATCGCCGCGAGCAACACTGGTAATAGTCAATGGCTGATCGACAAAAAGGTGAATGGCGACAAACAGCTCATCGAACGGGTTGCCGGGAGAACTTTCCGACTAAGCCCAGGCTCATTTTGGCAGGCACACGTCAAGGGTCCGGAGCTCTTGACTGCCTGCGTGAGCGAGTTCGCAAAATTGCTGAATCTCGACCCGCAAAAGCAAAACCTAGACCTCTATTCTGGCGCTGGTTTGTTTAGCGCGACTTTGAGTGCGCAGTTCGACGGAGCCAAATTCTTGGCCATCGAATCTTCCAAGCAGGCAATTGCCGACGGAGAGCGTTCATCTCACGACCTAGATAACCTTCGCTTCCATCAGGCCGATGTTCTGAAATTTCTAAGATCTCAGACCGCGGCGACCTTCGACACAATTATTCTCGACCCACCGCGTTCCGGAGCCGCCAACAAGGTGGTCGAGCAACTAATTCGCTTGAGCCCAAGGAACATGATCTACGTGGCATGTGACCCGGTTGCGCTCGCTCGAGACCTAAGGACCCTCGGTGACGCCGGCTATCAAGTTATGGCCATGAGGGCCTTCGATATTTTTCCTCATACCCACCATTTCGAAACAGTCGTGGCGCTAGCACGCTAAGTTGGAGTTATGGCTAGTTTGGCGGTAGAGATTTCAAACGTAAGAGTGGCAATCGTCGATGATCATGAGGCGGTGCGCCTCGGCTTCGCTGGAATGTGTGCCAGCAACGACCTGGAGTTAGTCGGAGAAGCCGCAACCGTCCGAGAACTAATCTCAAAGATCAATGGCCTTCAGTGTCAAGTAGTAGTTATGGATCTGTCCTTGGCGGACGGTTCACTGGTCGCGGAAAATGTCTCTCAGTTAGTCTCTTCTGGCAGCGCGGTCTTGGTTTATAGCATCGCCGACAAGGCCAACCTCATGAGAGTGGCTCTAAGGGCGGGCGCGGTGGCAATTGTTCCGAAGTCCCGGCCAATGGCATACCTTGCGGAGATTATTAAACTTGCGGCTGACGGCGCCATAATCAACAACCCTGAAACTAGCGCGATGATTGATGCCGATGCAAATTTCAAGGACGCGAATCTTTCTGCGCGAGAGCGTGAAGTTTTATCGTTTTACTCCTCCGGCATGAGCCTTAAGCAAGTCGCTTCTCAACTCGATATCAAGCAGAGCTCAGCTAAGGAGCACATCGACCGTGTGCGATTGAAGTACGCACGTCTGGGACGAGAAGCTGGAACCAAAGTGGACCTCTACCGTCTAGCGATTGAAGACGGCCTGATTTCTGGCGAGTTCCTCTAAATTATGAACATTCGTTCTACTGCGGCACGAGGCAAGTTCGAGAACGTGGTGAGGAAAGTTTACGCAGCTGTTTTAACGGCTCTTACGATCGAACTCTGGGCGCATCAAGCTTTTCAAGCGGAGCATTTCAATATGCTGTCTAATATTGTGCTCGCAGTTATATTTTTGTCTGCTTTAGGGGTAATTGCGTCCGCTTGGCTGGGGCGCTGGAACGATTCGATGCTTTTAATTCACGGCTCAATTGGGGTGTTAGCCGTCTTCTTGTTGCCGGCAATGGCCCTGGCTACGTTTCCCAACTCTGACTACGAAAACCCATGGGTCTGGTGGTCCGTAGGCATATCTTCCTTGAGCGTGGCCATTGCCACGGGCCTGCAGGCCCGCTTCGTCGCTCACCTAGCAATTCTTATGAGTGCTTGGACGGTTATCAGCACTAATGATTCCGTTGGAGGAGCGAGCCTCGGCGAAGCTCTTCAAGGGTCCATTTATGTGGTGATTCTTTCGATCGGAGTCGCGGGCATAGTGACGTTGAGCCGCGACTGGGCAAATGAGGTTGATGCTGCACACACTGGTTATCTTTTCAGCGCCCTCGAAAGAGCGAGTGTCGATGCAACGGAGAGAGATAACCAACGGGTTGGTGCGTTGGTGCACGACAAGGTGCTTCACACCTTTTTGTTTGCCGCCGCTGCACGCACGCCATCTGAGAGGCTAGCCGCAGTGGAGCTGGCTCGTGAGGCGGTCGACAGCATCGCCGAGATCCAAAAAGGTCTCGTGCCTTCGGGGACCACCACACCCTCTAGCCTTTTTTTGTCCCTTAGGAAAGCTGCTATCAAGCGAAGTTCTCGAATTCGAGCCTCCGTGTACATCACGGGGCTGGACCCAATTCCTTTGGAAACGGCCAATGCAATCACTGAGGCTACCCTTCAGGCAATAGAGAATGCCGAGCGTCATGCGAAATTTACGAACCTGGAACTGAAGTTGAATTCTCCGGCTGCCGGGGTAATCAGTGTCCAAATTGTCGACGACGGCAGGGGTTTTAGGATGGAACGGGTCCCTCGAGCGCGACTCGGAATTCGCGGATCAATTATTGACCGCATGGCTCTTGTGGGTGGTGTTGCCAAGATAAAGTCATCCCCCGGTCTTGGCACAGTTGTGTCACTGAAGTGGCCAAAGTGATTCGGGTTCGCCATAGTCAAGCGGCCCTTTTCGCTCTGAGTTTCGGCTGCTACCATGCCTTTCTCGGGCTGATAAATTTTGAACAATACGAAATGCCAATTCCGGCCGCGGCGGGTTTGATTCTGTACGTTGTGGTGTTATTTTTGTCAACTCGCTTCACTAGGGCTCTCAGACTCCCATACGCCATCATCCTCTTTGCGCTGTTGTCAGCTGTAGTTGTTCCAGCCCTGGAGATTTACGCGATTGATGCTCGGGCAAATTATGAGTATCACACCTGGTTTGTGGCGGGCATCGGAACTGTCATGGCGGTTCTGGCCTGGCGCAATCACACGGCAGCGGCTTGGACCGGGACGATCGCAATGGCGGTCACCGTCTATGCCCTTGGGGGAAGTCAGGTGTTTCTCAATAGTGGGATGACTGGCTCATTTGCGTTGGTGGCTGCCTCCCAGGGGCTAGCAATTGCTCTGAAATCGGCCCAAAAATCTTCTGGAGACTTTCTTGATTGGCGGCTGGCGGTCAATTTGGATACCAAAAACGTAAGCGTTAGCAGAGCAGGTTCCCAACTTCGACTTTTAGAGGCCCTCGACTCCTCACTGCCTCTTCTGCGTTTGATTCAGGAACAGCAGGGCAAGATTAGCTCCTCAGACTCTAAGAAATTGCTTTTAGCCGAAGCGGGAATTCGGGACCAGATTCGAGCGAAAGGGTTTCAGGATCGAGATCTAGTGGCCGCAGTTTTGAGTGCTCGGACCAGAGGTATAGAAGTGCAGGTGTCAGACGACGGGGGAATCGACTTGCTGGAGATAGAGGAAAAGAAGGCGCTGTTCAGTAAACTGGCGCAGACCTTGGATGCTATCAAAGTGGGAAGAGTCGTAATTCGCAGCGTGGCCGGAGAGACATGGACTGTGAGCCTATTTTCTTCTGGCTCGAGTGAGTCGAGTAACAACATCTTTCTAAGGCTCTAATTTCAGCTGGCTGCGGCTCCAAGGACCTCTCATAAATTTAGTGGTTCGTAGCCGGAAATTATTTACGAAACTCATTTACCCAGTTGCCAATGTGCTGCCCGCGGAGCTGACCGTTGCCACGGTTCCAAGAGGATTCTGGTGCCCCTGTTGCAATCCGACCTAGGCGTCTTGATTCGATAATCGACTGAGTCACAACCGCTATCGCTGCAGCTTGATCATGCTCGCCGCCGCCTTTAGCTTGGATGAGAGCTTGAATTTCAGTTTCGGAATATTGCCGCATCAAAGTGGGATGTTTCCGTGCTTCTTCGGGGGCAGGTTTGCTCGCTTAGTTTTTAGAGCTCTAAGTGCTCTAACGATTGCTGATCTTGTTGCGGCCGGCTCGATAATGCCATCTAGCTCACCACGCTCCGCGGCCAGGAACGGGTTGGCCACGTTATAGGTGTACTCCTTGGCAAGCTGGTCGCGCACCTCGGCGATGTCTAAGCCCTGCTCTTCGGCCTCTTTGATCTTGTCTCTAAACAGAATATTCACGGCACCCTGACCACCCATGACGGCGATCTCTGCAGTTGGCCAGGCAAGGTTTATGTCAGCACCCAGCTGCTTTGAACCCATGACAATGTAGGCCCCGCCATAGGCCTTCCTAGTGATGATTGTTACCAGCGGAACTGTTGCCTCGGCGTATGCGTAGAGCAGCTTCGCCCCGCGTCTAATTACTCCGGCCCACTCCTGATCGGTTCCAGGAAGGTATCCGGGAACATCAACCAAGGTAAGGATTGGGATCGAGAAAGCATCGCAAAATCTTACGAATCTGGCCGCTTTTTCACCGGCATCGATGTTCAGGGTTCCAGCCATTTGCATCGGTTGGTTTGCAACTATGCCAACTGAGTTGCCGTCGATACGGGCAAAGCCAATGAGTATGTTGGGGGCGAAGAGTGGCTGAACTTCCAAGAATTCGCCCTCATCGACCAGGGACTCAATAATTACCTTCATGTCATATGGCTGGTTCGGACTGTCCGGGATTACTTCGTTCAGGAGCCTGTCTTCTTCGGTGACTTCAAGTTCGGACTCGGATTGGTAGGTGACCGATTTAGAAAGGTTGTTTTCTGGCAGGTAGCCCACAAGTGACTGCACGTAGTCGATTGCGTCCTGCTCGTCGTCTGCCAAGTAATGAGCAACTCCGGAGGTTTCGTTATGTGTTCTAGCCCCGCCGAGCTCCTCCATCCCAACATCTTCGCCAGTCACAGTCTTGATCACATCGGGACCAGTTACAAACATGTTTGATGTTTTATCCACCATGATCACAAAGTCAGTGAGTGCGGGTGAGTAAACAGCTCCGCCGGCAGCTGGCCCCATGACAAGAGAAATCTGAGGGATCACCCCAGACGCCATGGTGTTGAGTCTAAAGATTTCGCCGTATTTGCCTAGAGCAATGACACCCTCTTGAATTCTGGCCCCACCCGAGTCCAGGATACCAATCAACGGCACGCCGGTCTTTATCGCTAGCTCCATCACCTTGATGATCTTGTTGCCAGCTGTCTCACCGAGTGAGCCCCCAAAAACAGTGAAGTCTTGAGAATAAACTGCCACTTGGCGGGAGTGAATTGTTCCCACCCCTGTAACGACGGAGTCTCCATAGGGGCGCTTTGAATCCATGCCAAAGGCGGTGGAGCGGTGTCTGACATATTCGTCCAGCTCAACGAATGAGCCCGGGTCAAGAAGCATTTCGATTCGCTCGCGTGCGGTGTTCTTACCCTTCGCGTGCTGCTTGACTGCGGCAGCCTCCCCAGAGGCCTGCACGGCCTCGTGGTAGCGCTGACGGAGGTCAGCCAGCTTTCCTGCGGTTGTAGATAGATCTGGATTCTCAGCCACGTGTGCCCCTTTGCGTCTGCCTAACTTTATCGGTCTTGAACGAACCTATCTTGCATAGTTCATACAATGAAACCGGCGGTTATGTCTCTGATACCTACAAATAGTCCCAGTGCGATATCATTTATCGAATGGATTCTTCAATTTCTAAGGGGCAGTTCGCCGGCCTTGTCGAGCTTGCCGAGGTCGATTCGACCAATAAAGAACTCTTGCGTCGACTTGGCTCTGACACTCCAGAATTTTTTGCAGTTACCGCTGACAAGCAGACCGCGGGACTGGGCCGACTGGGCCGAAACTGGGTGACCGAAGCCGGGAAGTCGCTGGCCGTTTCAATTTTACTAAGGCCTACAAGCCGGAGTCAGACCGACTGGATAACAATCATGGCCGGCCTTGCACTTAGTGCGGCTTTGGAAAAGCACGGACTGATCGTTAGCCTGAAGTGGCCAAATGATCTTCTTGTAGACGGCAAAAAACTTTCTGGAATCTTGGCCGAGATGGTCGATCTAAATACCGTGGTCTTAGGCATTGGGATCAACATCAAGCCTCAAGAGCACTCACCGGACACCGCAACTTCACTCCAAGAGCTTGGGCTGAAAATGGAAAAAGATGAGTTACTCGAGGTAATCGCAACTGAACTAAAAAGCTATTGGTCACGGCTCACGGCTGACTCCGAGACAGCCATCGCTCAATTACAGGCGGAACTCTTGACTCGCTGCGGGACTTTGGGCACAAAGGTCAGAGCCGAATTACCAGGCGGCAAGAACATTTATGGGGTCGCCGTCGCAATTGATGAGACTGGACGGCTGATTGTTGAAACACCCGAACCGGTGGCTTTAGCAGCGGCTGACGTTTGGCATCTGCGAAACTAGTGGCAATTAGGTAGGAGAGATATGCCAACGGTCGGAGTAATAGGTGGCGGTCAGCTTGCCAGAATGATGCAACCGGCAGCAATAGCGATGGGCATCGAGCTGAGAGTCTTTGCTGAGCAAGAAGGCTCATCCGCTCACTACGCAACTACTCAAGTTGGTGACTACACGGATTTTGATCAACTAGCCAGATTTGTCGCCACGGTAGATGTCATAACCTTCGATCATGAGCATGTTCCACTGGCCCTATTGGAAAAACTCGTCGCTACCGGTGTAAAAGTCAGGCCAGGGCCGGCTGCACTGCATTTCGCCCAAAATAAGTTGGCCATGCGCGCGGCTCTTGCTGACCTGGGCCTTCCCCTACCGATTTGGGCGGCAGCAAAGACAGCGGCTGATATCGACAACTTCATCGTGGCCAATGGTCCAGAGGTTGTCGTCAAAACTCCAATTGGTGGTTATGACGGCAAAGGCGTGAGAGTCATAAGCCAAACCTCACAGGTCTCCGATTGGCTAGAAAACATCGAGGATTTTGGCGGAGCATTACTCTGCGAACAAAAGGTGCCATTTATACGAGAGCTTGCGCAGCTAGTTTCACGAAATCACTCGGGAGAACTGCGAGCCTGGGACACGGTTCAGACTGTTCAGAAGGACGGTGTTTGCTTGGAAGTTATCGCACCGGCTCCTGGTCCAGTGGACAGCTTGGGTGCGAAGGAAATAGCAAAGAAGATCGCCCGAGATTTAGAAGTTGTCGGAGTGATGGCAGTTGAAATGTTCGAAACTGCAAGCGGAAAGCTCTTGGTCAACGAGCTCGCGATGCGCCCTCATAATTCCGGACATTTCTCAATTGAGGGTTCTAAGACCAGTCAATTCGAGCAGCATCTAAGAGCCGTCTTGGATCTTCCTTTGGGAGACACAGAATTGGTGGGTGGAGGCTCAGTGATGGTCAACCTACTTGGCGTTGACTCGAAGAAGACACTGGTTGAAAACTATTCCGCCGCAATGGCAAAGTTTCCGCATCTCAAATTTCACTCCTACCAAAAAGCGCCCCGTCGGGGTCGGAAAATGGGTCACATTACCGCTTTGGGTCAAAACCACCTGGAGTTATTGACGGATTGCCACGAAGCTGCGGAACTTCTGTACCGAACCGATTTGCGAATAAAGTAAAGCTGGGAATTAGGGAGAAAACGACATGGCAGAAATCGCAATAGTTATGGGATCGGATTCGGATTGGCGAATCATGGAGCAGGCGAACAGCGTAGTTATGGAGTTTGGTTTTGATGCTGAAATCGAAGTTCTCAGCGCTCACAGAACCCCTGAAAAAATGCTCGATTGGGCCAAGAACGCTAGTAACCAAGGTATAAAAGTAATCATCGCGGGCGCCGGCGGCGCCGCCCATCTACCCGGCATGATTGCCTCCATGACTTCGCTGCCGGTAATTGGCGTGCCAGTTAGCTTGGGGAACCTGGACGGCATGGACTCACTGTTATCCATCGTGCAGATGCCAGCTGGTGTTCCAGTGGCCACCGTGTCGATTGATGGAGCAAAAAACGCAGGCCTATTGGCCCTCAGAATTTTAGCTATAGCCGCACCAGAATTGGGAGCAAAGCTCGACGCCTACCGGGCATCGATTGCAGAGCAGGTTGAGCAAAAGAATCAAAACTTGAAGAAAAGTCTCTAATCAGCCAAGACTCAGCTGATTTACATTTGCTCAAAACGCGATAACGCTCAGCCTATTTGGAGTATCTCAACCTAAGGTTGAAGGTGTCTGGGAGGTCAGCTGTGCGCAAATTATTGGTCGGTGCGAGCCTGATTTTTGCTTCCCTAATACTTGCTGGCTGCGGTGTTTTCTACCCGAATTGGGGGGCAACGGCTCTACCTGAAGAGCCTGTAGCCACTATCGAGACCAATCAGGAAACAGAGATTTCGGCCGAACCGGAAGCTTCGGTAGAGCCAAAAACGTCATCAACCCCGAGGGAGACCGAAACTCCAGTGCCAGCCACAGACCAGCTGCCCGCGGACGTGGTGATCCTGATTGCCGAAGCCTATTCGGATACCGGGATGCTGGAGGTTGTGGCCCAGGTGCAGGGTATTACCGAATCCGGTGGCAATTGCACAATGAGATTTATCGGGTCGGACGTTGAAAAAATAGTTAAAGTTTCAGCCCAGTCCGCCTCTGACTACACCCAATGTTTCCCAATTGAAGTTCCGCTGTCTGATTTACCTTCTGGTTCTGGAATCGTGACCGTTAGATATGAGTCGGAATTTCACCTCGGCACATCTGCCGCTAGCTCGGTGGTGATCCCGTGATGTTCAAGAAGCTCATTGGGCTACTTACCGCCTCCCTAATGGCTATTGTCGGGTTAGTTTCGATGCCGATTGCTATGTCGCCCGCCCAGGCCGCACCTCCAGCAAGCGCCTTTGATCCGGGTCTAATCATTAGCGACAGCGTATTTTTTGACTTCGGCTCTATGACAGTGACCGACCTTCAGCAATTTTTGGACTCTAGGGTCTCAGCCTGCAGATCTACTGACCCTGCCATCGATTGTCTCAAGAACATCAAGAGCGAGATTCCGGAGACTCCAGCGACTACTTCGACCGAAGTTGGACCCTGCTCGGCTGTTCCAGGAAACCCCGCGGCCAGCTCTGCGGAGGTGATTTACGCGGTCGCGGTGGCCTGTGGGATTAATCCAAAAGTTTTGATCACCAAGCTCCAGAAAGAGCAGGGCTTGGTTACATCGACCAAACCGACGTCCTACATGTACCGCGCGGCAATGGGCTTTGGTTGCCCCGATTCGGACCCGGGTATATGCGGAAAGGTCTACGTTGGGCTTTTTAACCAGCTCTATCGAGCCGCTAAACAACTACGTTGGTATGGAAACCCTGACGGTTCTTTCACCTACTGGAAACCCGGACGCACTGTTTCAATGCGCTACAACCCAAAGTCATCGTGCGGAACCAAGAGCTTTGAACTAAAAAACCAGGCAACAGCGAACCTCTATTACTACACGCCTTACACCCCTAACAAGGCGGCCCTGGACAACATGTATGGGTCTGGAGACAGCTGTTCGGCCTATGGCAACAGAAACTTTTGGCGCTACTACCACGACTGGTTTGGCTCACCCATTGGCGGCGGATATCTTCTGCAGGCCGCCGGGACAGAAACATTCTTGATCGTGAATGATAAGAAGTTCTTGGTTGGCGACTCTAGGCTCCTTGCGGCACTTAGGCCGCTAGGTCCAATTGGGGAAATCTCTCCTGCCTATCTGGAGAGTTTTACTACTAGCGGCGAGGCCACACAGCTCGTGTCCGACTCCAATTCTGGAGCGAAATACTTACTTGTAGACGGCGTCAAGTATTCGGTGGCTGATTGCCAGATCGCGGTTCAATTCGGCGCTAATTGCGACATTACTATCGCCTTGAGCTCGCTTCAGCTAAATACCTTTATCGACGGTGGCGCCCTAACTCGATTGGTCCAAACCGAGGACGGTAACCGCTATTGGATCGAGAACGCAAGCTCTCGAGTTGTGGTCGATGATCTTGCGTTGCAGACCGTTGGCGGGCAGGCAATCAAGGCCACTCTAATGACGATCGAACAGCTAGTTTCAGTCTCACCCGGGGCTGCTCTGGCATCTGAGTCCGTGATGTTTACCGTGGCTGGCAGCGAGCAAAAGGCCATTGCATCGGGAGGCAAGACTTACCTACTAAATTCGTCTTTGGTGACCACGACTGGACTTGCCAAGTGGTTTGATCAGGCCCCTTCGGCAATTGATCTTCAAGCGATTGAGTCCACGCTAGTTCCAGATCAGATCAGGGGTTTCGTCGCCAGCGAGGCCGGAGAAACCTTTGTAATTACTCCTTCTGGAAAACTTCCAGTGACGGATCCTGAAAACTGGACCGATCAAATAGTGACTGTTTCTGAGGCCTTCTTGGCGAAGATACCAAGAGTGAATGCAGCGCTGGCCGCTCCGGCTGTTATCACTTCAGCAGGCAATAAATTTTCCTACTTTGTTCAGTCGGCGGAGCGACGGATATCGAGCAACAAGGTCATGATTGACATGTTCCTGTCCTTAATAGGTCAGCCACAAGCAATCGAGTTGCCCCAGTCCGCCATTAACACTGTTGAGAAAGTGGGAGAGGCTATTGCGCCCGGCGCCATAGTGAAATCGAGTTCTTCCTCAACTCTTTATTTGGTAGACGATCTGACAAATAAGATCAAACTGGCATCTGCCGCTCAGGCCACCAGCGTCTCGAAATCTAAGACTTTCACCATCAGCAGTTCAGATCTTGCTGGCCTTGAAACTCGAACTGGATTTACTTCCGGCAAGGTTCAGTGCGAAGGGGCCGTATACCTTTTGGATCGTGGAATTCTTTACCCAACCTCGCCCGGTGCTGCCGCGGAGTTCCCCGGCAGCGTGTACCCACTCTCCACCGTAACCTGCGCGGCCCTTCAGCTTTCAACCCGCTCGGTTGGTCAGTTTATTAGGACAAATAGCGGAATCATTTACTTGATTCAAGACGGCATCAAGCTGCGAGTGTCCTCCTGGGAGCACCTTGCGAGGCTTCGAGGCGACGGCCCCGGCTACATTCAGGCGACCAATTACTTCTCCGACCGAATACCAACCGGCGGAACTGCACCGGCCACTGTTCAATTGGCTTCCCTGGAAGGCGTACCAGCTGGAGACTTCGGGGAGCTTACATTTGTGGGAACGGTCCCGGAGGTGATTCAGGTTGAGCCAAAACCGGCCCCGGAGGTTACCCAGACGCCTGATTCAGTACCATCGGCAGATTCAGCTGGTGATTCCGATGCAGAGGGTGCTAGCGAGATTCAATACCGAGTGGTTTCGGGCGACAGCTTGAACAAGATCGCAGCAAGCTTTGGGGTGACTGCAGCGCTGCTGCAGGAGCACAACTCTATTTCGAACCCGAACCTAATTTCCGTTGGACAACTCATCAGGATTCCAAAGTCAGGCTCGTCCGGCCAGCAGGGGCAAGCACCGGATGTTGCGGCAGAACCCGATCCAACCCCTGAGCCAGAACCGACCGAGACTGTCGTCGAATATCGAGTGCAGTCGGGAGACACACTTCTGCGCATAGCTTCGAAGTTTGGAATTTCTAGCTCAGCTCTGCAGAGCTTTAACTCGATTTCCAACCCAAACCGAATTTCAGTAGGCCAACTTCTAAAGATTCCAACATCGACTGACAACACGAATGTCGCTCAAGCTCAGGAGCCAGAAAAACCGCAAGCGCAAAAGACTTATACGGTTGTTTCGGGTGACACAATTTGGGGTATTTCCAGAAAGCTTGGAGTGTCATCCTCGGCCCTAGCCAAGGTAAATGGAATCAATAATTCGAATTTTATTCGAATCGGTCAGGTGCTGAAAGTTCCTAGTTAGCAGCATCCCATGCGGATTTCACTATTTCTTTTAGTCCAAAAGAAGCCTTGAATCCAAATACTTTTTCAATACGATCCGTGTCAGCGACCAACCTCGGTGGGTCACCGGGTCTGCGGTCAGCCAGTAGCTCCTCGAATTTAATTCCTGATGCTATTTTGAGCTCTTCTAATACTTGGAGTACGGATGCCCCTTGTCCGGTTCCCACATTGAAGGTTGCGTATTTTTGATCGGGAGTGGTTAGGTAATCCACAGCCATCAGATGTGCTTTTGCCAGATCCTCGACATGGATGTAATC
>CAJXOD010000020.1 GCA_913057795.1 uncultured Aquiluna sp. | reverse complement strand
GGCAGGCTTAGCCGACCAGACAATTGCCCCATGGATCCTTCGAATACAAACTCTTCGTTTGGCATTTGATTTTTCCTTTGATCGAGTCTTTTCAGTGTTACACAGTTTCATGGGGAACGAAAATGTACTATCTGCCACATTATCGGGGAGAGACTCGACTAATAAACGGCCCGTTTTGAAGGGACGCAGCCTCAAGTGTCTCCATCCGAAACACAGGCTGAATCCGAAATTGACACGGAAGATCAAGTCCAGGATTCTGAAGAAACCTCTCCTGAATCACAAGAGTCGCTTATAGACAGCTTTAGAGAGGTCACCTATGACAGTAGCGAAAAAGGCACTTGCAGAGGGAGTGGTTGAGAAATCAGCAGAACCGGAAGGACTTGTTCTAGTGATGATTCCAAAGCGAGAAGCCATAACTGGTTACAGCGCCGCATATTTTCTATCTCCGGACACCTTTGAACTTATCTTTGAAACGGATGTCTTCTCATCTTGTGCTTTAGCTAATCTTTTTTCGCTTTCAGAAGAGGCAGGGCAAGAGATAGAACTAGAAATCACCCACGACAAACAAACAAATACCTTTCTTGTGACCCAGGATTTGGGGGAGTGGGGGATAAGTGCGACCAGCTATGAAGTCGCGGGGGACCTAATCGCGGCTGCGACAAATTTGAATGCTGAAACCGGCAGGTTCCTAATCGAATATGGCCAAGTTTCAGATGCTGACCGCGCAATTATTCAAACATCAGTCGACCGCTTCTCCCAAGAGTGATCAGTTACTTACGGTCGACTTTCCCCCGATGACAGCAATGTTTTCGACTTATAAAGCTCCAGAGCTTGGAGGCTTACCGCTGTGATGCCAACGGCTAAAGATTTCTTAGAAAAAATGCTCAAATTCACTGCTGAAATTTTTACTTCATTGGAGCAACCCGGGCACTGAATATGAATTTCTCTTTCCGCCTGGATCGAACCATCTTGACGAAAAGCTTTTTGTGAAGCACCGTCTACTTGATTCCACGGAATAAATTTGCCCGAGGCCACAAAAACGCCGATTTCAATGTGCTGACCGCAGCCGTGGTCGCAGTAAAAAGAGCTCTCTAATTTATTCTCGATGGGACTGGCGCACATCTGGACCCTTTCAAGAATTATTGATTGAACCCTCAGTAGCTTACGTAAGCAAGTTCGTAGTTTAGGAAAGAGCAATCAGGTCGGCATAACCTTCGTTCCAGTGGTCTTCGTCGCCGTCCGGTAAAATCAAGACTCGCTCCGGGTTCAATGCTTCAACGGCTCCAACATCGTGTGACACCAGCACAACTGCGCCTTTAAAGCTTGCTAGAGCACCCAGAATCTCTTCACGGCTTGCCGGGTCCAAGTTGTTGGTTGGCTCATCAAGTAGCAGCACGTTAGCTGATGAAACCACCAGCGATGCAAGCGCAAGTCTGGTCTTTTCTCCTCCGGACAGCACCCCGGCTAACTTCGAGACATCGTCACCTGAGAACAGGAAAGAGCCGAGCACTTTTCTGGCATCAGTGTCGGGAAGGCCAGGGGCGGCATCCTGCATGTTCTGAAGTACGGTTTTGTTGACGTCCAAAGTCTCATGCTCCTGGGCAAAATAGCCAACCTTGAGTCCGTGACCGGCAATCAGTTCACCGGTGTCTGGCTGGTCCACCCCGGCAAGAATCCTCAACAACGTGGTTTTGCCAGCTCCGTTTAGACCAATGATGACCACTCTGGAACCTCGGTCGATTGCCAAATCAACAGCAGTGAAGATCTCCAATGAGCCATAACTCCTACTCAAGTTCTCAGCCATCAAAGGTGTTTTCCCGCACGGGGCTGGGTCAGGGAACTTGATTTTTGCAACGCGATCTACTTCTCGCACATCGTCCAAGTTCGCAAGCAAAGACTCAGCGCGACGAACCATCTGCTTGGCAGCAACTGCTTTGCTGGCCTTCGCCCCAAACTTGGCGGCCTGAAGCTGCAAAGTGCTTGCCTTTTTCTGGGCGATTGATCGCTCACGCTTCCGGCGCTCTTCGTCTGTTTCTCTGGCCTTCTTGTATTGGTTCCAGCCCATGTTGTAAATATCAATGATCGTGCGATTGGCGTCCAAGTAGAAGACGCGATTGACCGTTTCTTCAACTAGAGCGACATCGTGGCTGATAATAATTAGCCCACCCTTATAAGACTTCAGAAATTCTCTGAGCCAAACCACAGAGTCAGCGTCGAGGTGGTTTGTCGGCTCATCGAGAATCATGGTTTGAGCATTGCTGAACAAGATCCTCGCCAGTTCAATTCGCCTGCGCTGTCCGCCGGAGAGAGTCTTGAGTGACTGGTTCAAGATCTGCCCCTTGATGCCCAGGCTTCCCGCTATTGCCTCGGCTTGGGCCTCGGCAGCGTAGCCGCCTGCTGCCTGGAAGCGCTCCTCAAACTTTGCGTAGGAAATCATGGCCGCGGCTGAGACTTCAGGGTCTGTGCTTCCCATCTCAAGGCCTGCGTTATTCATGCCTTCGAGAGTGTCGCCAAGGTTCCTGGCGTTTAAAATTCTGGTTCTCGCTAGTTGCTCCGGATCTCCGGTGCGCGGATCTTGGGGGAGATATCCAATTTCACCCTGGCGATCGACGAAGCCTTGAGATGGCTGGCCGTCACCAGCGAGTATTTTCGTAAGGGTTGTTTTACCGGCGCCATTTCTGCCGACTAGTCCTACTTTGTCGCCCTTGTCCACGCGGAAATTTACTCCATGCATCAGAACCCTGGGTCCGATGCGAATCTCGAGGTCGCGCACGCCGATCATCTCAGACTCTCCAAAGGGTTTTGTTGCAAGCAGGGGCAACGATACCTTCTATCCTACCAAGGTCGCCTTGAGGTTTTGTGATGGTGATTGCGAGTGACGGGCGAGCGGAGCTAGCTGATTTATCTCAGACCTATAGAATTTGGGCATGGGCGTTATGCAGGAGCTAAGAAGCATTCCAAACATGCTGAGCGTCCTGCGGCTATTTATGGTTCCGGTGTTTTTGGTTTTACTTTTGAATGGGCAATTCATTGCAGCGCTGATCGTTTTGATGGTCGCCAGCGCCACAGACTGGCTCGATGGGCAAATAGCGAGGCGTTTTAATCAAGTAACAAGACTCGGTCAGCTGCTAGATCCAGCAGCCGACCGACTTTTTATCTTCGCCGCCTTGATTGGTTTGACTATTAATGGCAACATCCCGCTCTGGTTAGCTCTGATTGTCGTTTCCAGGGATCTGATGCTAGTAATTGTCTACCCGATTTTGGCAAGCCATGGCTACGGTCCGCTACCGGTGCACTTCTTGGGCAAAGCCGGGACTTTTGCTCTTTTATACGCTCTGCCGCTCTTATTGATGGTTGATGTCTGGCCGGAGGCCGACTTCATAGTTTTACCGCTTGCGTGGGGCTTCGCGTATTGGGGGGTGGCTCTCTACTGGCTTTCTGGCTTGCTGTATGTCACGCAAGTTATCGAAGTCTTGTCGTCCATCAAGACAAAATCCCCTAAAGTATAAAAGGGAGGCAAAATTGTCTAAAGAAGCTTTTGGAAGTGATGACACAGCTCGTTTTTCTGATGACCTGGTAGCCAAAAACATTCCCGTTCTTTCTGACGAAGAAGCAATCGCAGTAGCGGCTCTTCCCTCCAACTCGGCACTTCTTATTTCGCACAGGGGACCAGGATCCGGATCAAGATTCCTGCTCGACCAAGATCTAACTATTGCCGGAAGACACCCAGAGGCCGACATTTTTCTGGATGATGTAACCGTTTCTAGAAAGCATGTTCAAATCTCCAGGAAGCGCCTGGCCTTTTCGCTTGAGGACTTGGGTTCCATGAACGGAACTTATGTCGACGGCAATCGAGTTGACACGATCGATTTGACCGACGGAGCCGAAGTGTTAATCGGTAAGTTTCGCTTGACTTTTTATTCTTCGAAGAAGGAGGGTTGAGCGTGGAAAACTCTCTATCGAGACTTCAAGATCACCGCAAGCTCTACACGATCGGCCAGGTGCTCTCTGTTCTTAAGCCGGATTTCGGCGACCTCAGCCCCTCTAAACTGCGATTCCTAGAAGATCAGGGCCTGGTTGCTCCGGAACGAACCGATGCCGGGTATCGAAAATTTTCGGAACCACAGATTGAGCGCCTCAGAATTATTTTGACGCTTCAGCGCGATCAGTATCTCCCTCTCAAGGTCATCAGGGAGTACTTAGATGAACTGGATTCCGGAAGACAGCCATTGCTGCCGGCTGCAAGCCCAGCCTCGCTGCGAAAAGGACAACGTTTTTCGACCTCTCAATTGAAGCTTGAGACTGGGCTCTCGGATCTTGCCTTTAAAGAGGGCGCAGATCTAGGCCTATTTGGCGCGCAACCTCATTCTTCGCACGAAGTTGAGATTGCTTTTGCTTTGGTCGGCTTGGAGGAGTTTGGCATTCAACCGCGCCACTTACGCGGGTTGAAGTCCGCAGCAGAGCGCGAAATTGGAATCATCACAGGCGTGACTGAGCCGATTCTCCGCAAGAAAGCACCGGACAGTGCGGCAAAGGCCGGGCATATCTCGAGGGAGATAGCAGAGCGATTCGGAGCTATCAGATCTCACCTGATAACCGAAGTCATCGAAGAGATAGAACGATAGTGCGACACGCCCGAGTCGGAAGAGAAACCCTAAACCTCAACTTGAAGGCAGACTTAGCAGTCTGTGCAAATTAGGAGTAGCGGTGGAATACGAATCTGGTGTGTTATTCACCGACGGCTTGCCAAACACTGATATTGGTTACCGAGGAGCTTCCGCTGCCGCTGCCGCGGGCATAACCTACCGTCAGCTTGATTACTGGGACAGAACCGGGCTTGCGGTTCCCGCGATACAGGGAGCGACCGGCTCCGGATCACAGCGACTTTATTCATTCCGAGATATTTTGGTTTTGAAACTTGTCAAGCGACTCCTGGACACAGGTGTCTCACTTCAACAGATCAGAATCGCAGTTGAGCAGCTTTCCGCAGCTGGCATTTCGGACCTAACCAACACAACGCTCATGTCGGATGGGGCAAGAGTGTACTTGTGTACTTCCCAGGACGAAGTAATTGATCTTCTAGGTCAGGGCCAGGGTGTGTTTGGAATTGCAATAGGTAGAGTGCTGCGTGAAGTCGAAGCCACTTTGGTTGACTTTGCCGCTGAAGAAGCAGCCGTTCATGATGAGCTTGCGGCCCGAAGGGCTCGTAAGATCTCTTAGCGTTGAAACCAACGCTTCTTTTTTCTTGTCCGTCTTGATTCAGGCTGAACTGCAGTTTCAGTCTCCGGTTGAGCGAGGTCCTTCAGTAAATTCGATTGACCACGCATGGTTCGGCCAACTATTCCGATTCGCGCCCGTTTTACTTCGGTGGTGTCAAAATCCGTCATTAGTCCAGCCAATAGGCGATCGAAGCCCTGGGCTACTTCCGCGGCGCCTTCCGCAGGCCAAGAGTGGATTGGCCTGGCTGCCCCGGTCGACTGTTGAACGGCGGCGCGCTCTTCGAAATATGGTTGCAGTAATTGCTCCCCAAACATTTCGCGGAGTTCATTTAAGCGGAACTCGTGCTCATGTGAATTCTGCCTAAGGCGATTGACTACGAAACCGTAGAGGCTAAGCCTTGGGCTTAGCTTCGCGCTAATCTCCGCTATCGCCCGGCGCGCTCTGTCAGCCGCAATTACTGAATACAGTGCCGGCTCAGTAACTAAAATTACTCGATCGCTTGCTACCCAGGCGGTTCGAGTCAGAGCGTTGATGGATGGGGGAGTGTCGATGATAACAAGGTCATACTCATCTTCGATTAGGGCAAGAATTTCCTCAAGTTTCCAGACATCGGAAACAGTTGGAGCAGGATTGTCAAGCAAAAGTGACCTTGGGCTGCCAACCAGAACATCAAGCTTTGAACCTCTTGACCAAGGAGAGGAGACCACCGCTCTTCTCAAGACGGGGAGCTTAGGGCTCTGCAGTACTTCGGCTACGGAAGCGGTCATGTCCGCAGGGGCTGCGAGCCCGCTGGTCGCGTCGCACTGGGGGTCTAGGTCAATGACCAGGGTGTTGATCCCTTGATTGAGAGCTGCTGATGCCAGGCCAAGGGCTACCGTAGTTTTTCCTACGCCACCCTTGAGGGAACTCACGCTAAGTACATGCACTGTAATAGGCTACCTAGTTATTAGGCGTGTGCATGGCGCGCCACATCGGTTCAGTAAGGTTTTTATGTTTAAAAAGATTCTGGTAGCCAACCGAGGTGAAATCGCCGTACGAGCATTTCGAGCCGCTTACGAAATTGGCGCGAAGACCGTTGCTGTCTACCCTTATGAAGATCGGGGCTCTGTCCACCGACTGAAGGCTGACGAGGCATATGAGATAAAGGCAGATGGCTCACCTGTAAGGGCTTATCTTTCAGTCTCGGAAATGATACGGGTCGCCAAAGAGTCGGGCGCTGACGCCATTTACCCGGGCTATGGCTTCTTGAGCGAAAACGCCGAACTTGGAAGGCAAGCCAAACTGAATGGAATCGCATTTGTTGGCCCATCCCCAGAAGTCCTTGAGCTGGCTGGCGACAAGGTAAACGCCAAAGCCGCAGCAATCCGCGCTGGAGTGCCGGTTCTTGCTTCTACCGAATCGTCCGAGGATGTGGCGAAACTTATCGCTGAGGCCGGCGAGATTGGGTTCCCGCTATTTGTCAAGGCCGTTGCCGGCGGCGGTGGCCGAGGCATGCGCAAGGTAGACGCTGAGGCCGACCTTCCTGATGCCATCGGCGAAGCGATGCGTGAAGCTGGAAGTGCTTTTGGGGACGCTCACGTATTCCTCGAGCAAGCAGTAATTCGCCCGAGACACATCGAAGTGCAGATTTTGGCGGACAATCACGGCAACATAATCCATCTACACGAGCGAGACTGCTCAATTCAGCGACGCAATCAAAAAGTTATTGAGATAGCTCCGGCTCCGCACCTAGATGACGTTCTTCGACAGCAATTGTTCGCTGATGCGGTTAACTTCGCCAAGGAAATCGGCTACCAGAATGCCGGGACCGTCGAATTCCTTATTGAGACAGTGGGACCAAACACGGGAAAGCACGTGTTCATTGAGATGAACCCCCGAATACAGGTTGAGCACACTGTTACCGAAGAAATCACCGATGTTGATCTCGTGCAGTCCCAGCTTCGAATTGCTGCTGGCGCGACTCTTGCGGACATGGGCCTTACTCAAGACAGCATTCGCCCCCATGGCTTTGCCGTGCAGTGCAGGATTACTACCGAAGATCCAGCTGCGGGCTTTAGGCCCGACACTGGAAAAATAACGACTTATCGTTCCCCGGGTGGTGCTGGTATTCGACTTGACGGCGGAACGGTGTCAACCGGAACCGAGGTTTCCCCTCACTTTGATTCGATGCTCGTGAAGCTAATCACTCGGGGTAGAGATTTCAGATCTGCGGTTGACCGTGGGAAGCGCGCGCTCGCCGAATTTAGAATTCGCGGCGTTGCCACCAACATTAATTTCTTGCAGGCAGTTTTGGATGACGAGACGTTTGCATCGGGTGAACTATCGACTCACTTTATCGACGAGCGTCCAGAGCTCATGAATGCGAGGGTTTCCAAAGACCGCGGCACCAAGGTGCTGCAGTGGCTCGCCGAGGTGACAGTTAATAAGCCCTATGGCGACCGAGAAGGCCGCACAGATCCGCAACTAAAGTTACCGAAAATTGATTTGGGCACGCCAGCTCCCGATGGTTCCAAGCAGCGCTTGGTGGAGCTTGGGCCGGAGGGTTTTGCCAAGTGGATGAGGTCGCAGAGTCAAGTTCTGGTCACGGACACCACCTTCAGAGACGCTCACCAGTCGCTACTTGCAACCAGAGTTCGAGGTCGCGACCTTGTGGCCGCAGCGCCCTATGTGGCAAGAATGACACCGGAGCTTCTCTCGGTGGAAGCTTGGGGAGGCGCGACCTACGATGTAGCGCTCAGGTTCCTCGGGGAGAATCCTTGGTCAAGGCTTGCTCAACTGCGAGAAGAGCTTCCAAATTTGTGCATTCAAATGTTGCTTCGTGGTCGAAATACCGTCGGATATACTCCGTACCCGGTCGAGGTCACCGACGCCTTTGTTGAAGAGGCCGCTCATACTGGGGTGGATATTTTCAGAATTTTTGATGCCCTGAACGATGTATCGCAAATGGCGCCGGCAATTGCGGCGGTAAGGGATAAGACCAAGTCTCTAGCCGAGGTTGGCATGAGCTTTACCGGTAATTTCTTGGATCCAAAAGAGGAGCTTTACACTCTCGATTACTACTTGAAACTCGCAGATCGAATCGTCGATGCCGGCGCTCACGTCCTTGCAATCAAGGACATGGCGGGCTTGCTAAGACCCCAAGCCGCACGCGTACTTGTAAGCGCGCTCAGAGAGCGATTTGACCTACCAGTTCACCTGCACACTCATGACACGGCAGGTGGCCAGCTGGCGACACTTTTGGCTGCAGTCGATGCTGGAGTGGACGCAGTCGATGTGGCAAGTGCGCCGATGGCCGGCACCACTAGTCAGCCATCATTTAGCTCCCTGGTTGCGGCACTGGAAAATACCGAGCGCGACACTGGAATCTCAATGAGCGCAGTGACCGATCTTGAGCCATATTGGGAGGCCGTCCGAAAGGTCTATTCGCCATTTGAATCTGGACTGCCAGGCCCGACCGGTCGTGTTTATTCGCATGAGATCCCCGGTGGTCAGCTTTCAAATCTCCGGCAACAGGCAATCGCCCTTGGTTTGGGTGACCGGTTCGAGCTGGTTGAAGACATGTATGCGGCTGCGAATCGAATCCTTGGTAGGCCTCCGAAGGTAACTCCGTCTTCGAAAGTTGTCGGCGACTTAGCGCTGCATCTCGTCGCGGTCGATGCTGACCCTGAAGATTTTGAAAATAACCCTCAAAACTATGACATCCCGGACTCCGTTATCGGTTTCATGGCGGGCGAATTAGGGGACCTGCCCGGCGGTTGGCCGGAACCATTCCGGTCCAAGGTTCTGAAGGGTAAAAAACCTGACATTTCAGTGACTCCGGTTTCGACCGATGACTTAGCGGCTCTAAAATCCAGTGACCATAAGCTGATTCAGCGAACCCTGAATCAACTTCTGTTTCCCGGTCCAACCAAAGAGTTCGACCGTGTTCAGGCCGCTTACGGGGAGCTCGATAACCTCGAAACCCTTGACTACCTATACGGGCTAGAGCAAGACCAAGAGCATGTTGTGGAACTGCGAAAGGGGCTACAGCTATTCGTAGGCCTCGAGGCCATAGGAGAGGCTGACAGCAAGGGCTTCAGGACCGTGATGGCAAAACTAAACGGCCAGTTGCGTCCAATTTTGGCGCGGGACCACAGCATTACAGCGACAACTTCGTCTGCCGAAAAAGCAGATCCCGCTATCAAGGGGCACGCGGCCGCGCCATTCACCGGGGTTGTGACTCCAAAGGTTGAAGTGGGTGATAGCGTTCAGGTCGGCGATCCAATTGCCGGTATCGAAGCCATGAAGATGGAAGCAAGCATTGCTGCCCCAATCTCTGGCAAAATAGTAAGACTTGGCATTACTGGTCCCACGCCTGTTGAAGGCGGCGACCTAATAGCCGTAATTGAATAGGAGTTGTTTTGGAAAAGAACCCAGAACGCGATTATGCCTCAGGAGAAAGCGCTGACTTCAGCGACTTGGAGCTAGACCCGGAGACTGGTCAATTAAACCAAGTTTCTGCAGATGCAGTGTCGATTCCCATTGACGTAGCTCCAGAGGTTGAGGACTTGTTTGCTGAGCCCGAGCCAGCTAGCTTGCTGACTGCGGATCGGCTATTGCAAGACAAGGCAAAGCCGAACTTTATTCCGGAGACCTTTTTCAGGCGCGGCCTTTATCGAATCAGCTTCGGCCTAATAAACCTCGGCGACAACGCGATGGTGCGGGCCAGAAGGGCCCTCGATGCAAGAATCAGGGCTGATCTTGCTGGCGAGACCAAATTTGTGCCAGTTCTTACTCGAAAGGGCGGAGTTGGAAAAACCACAATGACTGCCCTAATTGGCATGGCAATGGCGCGAGCTCGAGAAGACCGGATACTTGCAATCGACGCGAACCCGGATCGCGGAACGCTCTCGGAACGCGTGCAAAAGGGTACCGATCGCACGGTTAGGGACGTCGTTAATCGAGCTGGCGGTATTTCAAGTTTTAGCGTCTTCAGTGATTTTGTCTCACGCGATAAATCTCGCTTGGACGTGCTTTCCTCGGACGCCGACCCCATGATTTCCGAAGCTTTCAATGAGGGCGACTACAACGTGGTGGCTGACATTGCCGCACGGTACTACAGCGTCTGCCTTACCGACTGTGGTACTGGGATCGTTCATAGTGTCATGCGTGCGGTTTTGATGCGAGCCAACGGAATAGTAATTGTTTCTGGTGGATCGATTGACGAGGCGAAGCTTGCCTCCGAGACTCTTACCTGGTTGGACTCGAATGGTTACAGCGAGCTTGTACGCAACAGCGTGGTAGCACTAAACACGGCGACTTTTGGGACAGAGCTTGTGAAGCTTGACGAAATCGAATCGCACTTTCAATCGCGGGTTCGTGCCGTAGTCAGAATTCCTTACGACCCTCAGCTAGCCGCAGGAGCTTTTATCGACTTCGATCAGTTGCACCCGGCCACAAGGCAGGCTGCCAGAGACCTAGCGGCCTTGGTGGTTGATGGGTTAGCTGCTTGAGCGTCAGGGAAATAAGGCTTTTTGGCGACCCAATCCTGAAAACACCATCAGCTGAAATCCTCGATCTCACATCGGCTTCGGGCCTGATACAGGACCTAATCGACACCACATCTCTGTCCGGCAGGGCGGGAGTGGCAGCAACGCAGATCGGGGTGGGACTAAGTGCGTTCGCCTATAACGTCGAGGGTGTAATCGGCTACCTAATAAACCCAAAAATTACTGAACTCTCGGGTGACCTGGTTCCAATGGAGGAGGGCTGTCTTTCAGTCCCGGGCTTGTGGCATCAGGCCATGCGCCACACGGTAGCTAAGGCCACGGGCTTTCAGCTGGACGGATCAATAATTGAAATTTCAGGTGAGGGCTTGATGGCTCAAGCCCTCCAGCACGAAATCGATCACCTCTCGGGAATTCTTTATCTTGATCGCTTAGAAAAGCAGGAGCGAAAACTGGCTTTTAAGGCCCTACGAGAGCAAGCGTGGTTTACGCGCTAGCGTAAATCCTCTCCACCTGTAGATCGAAATCCGCCATCACCTTTGAGCGCTTAATCTTCAGCGACGGGGTCAAGTGACCGGATGCCTCGGTTAGCTCAACATCCAGGATCTCAAAAGAGCGCACCTGCTCAGCTTTCGAGAACAACTTGTTGACCTCGTCAACAGTTTTCTGAATCTCGGCGATTATGGTCGGGTGCTTCGTTGCCTCAGCGAGTGTCAGCTTCTTCTCGATGCCGTTGTTTTGAGCCCAAACCATCACCATGTCTGGGTCCAGCGATATAAGCGCTGAAATAAATGGCTTTGAGTCACCAATCACGACTACCTGCCCGACAAGTGGGTGCGCACGAAGTGGATCTTCAATCGGAGCCGGGGCAACATTCTTGCCTCCCGCGGTGACGAGCATCTCCTTTTTGCGACCAGTGATGGTTAGGAAGCCGTCCTCGTCCAGCTCACCAAGGTCGCCTGTTTTGAACCAATCTTCGACAAACGCCTCTCTGGTTGCGGCTTCGTTACGCCAGTAGCCGCGCATGCAGTTGATACCGCGTAGCCATATTTCTCCGTCTTCGGCAATCTTGATTCCAGTGCCAGGTAGAGCGCGACCGACTTTGCCAATTTTTTGCCAGACGACGCGTCCGATAACGGCGGCCGCGGCCGTTTCGGTGAGCCCGTAGCCTTCTAGAACGATTAGTCCTACGCCGCGATAAAAGTGCCCAAGCCTTGCTCCGAGCGGAGCACCGCCTGAAATCGCGTATTTCACGTCGCCACCCATTGCGGCACGCACCTTGCTGAAGACAAGTCGGTCAAAAAGCTTGTGCTTGATCTTTAGCCCAAAAGAAGGTCCGGACTTGCTGTCCAGTGCCTTCGAGTAATCGATTGCGACCTCGGCAGCAGATCGGAAGATCTTGCCCTTGCCACCGGTTTCCGCCTTTAGTTCTGCGGCGTTATAGATTTTCTCGAAAACCCTTGGCACGGCCAAGATGAAGGTCGGCTTGAAAATTGGAAGAACTTTAGCGACTTGTAGTGAGTCACTCAAGTGACCTACTCGGATTCCAGAGTGAAGACATAGAACCGAAACATATCTCGCCAAAATATGGGCAAGCGGCAGGAAGATAAGTGAGGATTGTTTGATATTGGCAATCTCTGGGATTTCCGCAGCAGCATTCTTAGCGTGATCTACAAAGCTCTTGTGAGTCAGCTCACAGCCCTTTGGGTTCCCAGTGGTGCCAGATGTGTAAACGATGGTCGCTAAGTCGTTCAGGTTTGCGTGCGAGCGAGCTTTTTCCAGCAGATCGTCACCAATCTTTTCACCGTCTTGGTGAAGTCCGGAAAAGTCTTTTGAGTCAATTCGCCAAACGTGCTTGACTTTTTGAGCGTTCGACTTGACCTTATTGAAGCGCTCTAAGTGCTCGTCGTCCTCTATGAACAGAGCAATTGCATCCGAGTCGGTCAGTATCCATTCGATTTGGCTTGCTGCCGAGCTTTCGTAAATCGGCACACCAATTGCGCCGGCGAACCAAATAGCAAAATCAATCATTGTCCACTCATACCGAGTGCGAGACATTATGGCCACAGCGTCGCCCGGTTTAATTCCCTGAGCGATAAGGCCCTTGGCCAGTGATCTGACTTCGTCCAAGAATTCTTGGGAAGTCACATTTCTCCAAGTACCGTCCTGGTTCTGGCGGCTAAAAAGCGCATGAGATGGGTTTATCGCAACTCTTTCAAGGAGAAGGTCGCTCGCGTTCAGGCTTGGATCTGTGTTCACCTTTATTGGCACATCGTAAAACTTCATTGTCTCTCCTGTGTCGATTTACCCATACTTTAACTTGTTTTGAAGTGGATTTCTATTGGGACTGGAAAATCAATAAATTTCTTTGTCGCTTTTTCTGTTGGTTCGCCCCCTAAAATTTAGCTCTCACTCAACCAAGGAGCTAACAGCTTGCTCAGCATCGGCATAGACATCGGCGGCACCAAGATTTTGGGAGCAATTGTCGATGACAACGGCAAGGTTATAACCGAAAAAAGAGTCCTATCGCCGGCCAAAGATCCAGATCTAATGGTGGATGAGGTGGCAAGTCTGATCCAGGAGCTTTTTGTGCAGGTTGGCTCAGAGCAAGTGCCCGTTGGTGTCGCAGCTGCAGGGTTCATTGATGCCGACCAATCCAATGTCCTATACGCGCCAAACTTGAGCTGGAGAGATGAGCCGCTTCGAGAGCGTTTAGAGGAAAAGATTCAGCGGAGCCTTGTTATCGAGAATGACGCAAACGCCGCCGGTTGGGCAGAGTATCGTTTCGGAGCGGGTATGGGCTCAAAGGACATGGTCATGCTCACGCTGGGCACGGGGGTCGGTGGTGCGGTTATCTCTGATGGTGCCCTTCGAAGAGGGGGCTTCGGCATTGCCGGAGAGCTCGGACACATCAGGGTTGTCAGGAACGGCAAGCAATGCGGCTGCGGGAGAACCGGCTGTGTTGAGCAGTATGCCTCGGGAACCGCGCTGCTAGAGGCTGCTCGAATTTTGAGCTCTAGCGGCGATCCAGCTGGGAAAATGCTTGCATCGTTGCAGGCAGACCATAAGGAACTAACGGGGGAGCATGTTCGACAGGCGCTTGTTGCCAAGGACCCAGGGACACTGTCACTCCTCCGTGATGTCGGAACCTTCCTCGGTGAAGCAATGGGAAGCATTACTGCCGCTCTTGACCCTCAGGTTTATGTAATAGGTGGCGGCCTTTCCGAGGCTGGAGAATTACTACTCGAGCCGATCAGAGAAAGCTTCCTTCGAGAATTACCGGCAGAGGGCTTTCGACCGGTGGCAAAAATTCTGGCGGCATCCTTCTCAAATCAGGCTGGAGTAATTGGTGCCGCTGATTTAGCGCGCGACTCACTTCGGTAAGCTGTCAGGCAACGACTGGAGAATTCATGACCTATTTTTTTCTAAAGAATTTTGTTTTGGGTCCGGTTCTTAGGCTGCTGTTCCGACCGTGGTCTAGAGGGACCGAGCACATTCCAAAGAACGGCGGTGCAATTTTGGCATCCAACCATTTATCTTTTGTCGACTCCATTTTTCTGCCGCTTAAGCTAAGGCGCCCGGTTACCTTTCTGGCTAAGAGCGAGTACTTCAACGGTAAGGGCCTCAGAGGGGCTCTCATAAAGTGGTTTTTCATTTCCACGGGTCAGATCCCTATAGATAGGTCTGGGGGCAAGGCTTCGGAGGATTCATTGAATACCGGTCTCGGAGTTTTAGAACGGGGTTTGCTACTGGGTATTTATCCCGAAGGAACAAGGTCCCCCAACTCGGACATGCATCGAGGTAGAACTGGCATAGCCAGGATGGCCCTAGAGGCTGGGGTTCCAGTGATACCGGTTGCCATGATTGACACCGACAAGGTTCAGCCGCTGGGCGCTAAGTATCCAAAAATACATCGAGTAGGAGTGGTGATTGGGGAGCCGTTAGACTTCTCTAGGTTTGCCGGCATGGAGGGTGAGCGAGCGGTCTTGAGATCAGTGACCGACCAAATCGTTTACAACATCCACCGACTTTCGAATCAAAAGTATGAAGACGTGTACGCCTCGACGGTCAAAAGCAGACTTGCAAGAGCAGAATAGGGAATCGTGAACGAGTTCGGATTAGACAACTACCTCAATCTTGAGGCGAAGCAGCAACCAACCTGGGACAGCCAAGAGACTCTTGAAAAGGTAAAAGAAGAGCTTTCTGTGAAGCCACCGTTGGTGTTTGCCGGCGAAGTTGACTCCTTACGCGATCGAATTGCTGCTGCTAGCCGGGGCGAGGCCTTTGTTCTACAGGGTGGCGATTGTGCCGAGACCTTCGCGGATGCAACCGCAGATCGAATTCGAAGTCGAATAAAAACAGTCCTGCAGATGGCAGTAGTTCTAATGTATGGCTCATCGCTACCGGTGGTAAAAATGGGTCGCATGGCCGGTCAGTTTGCCAAGCCGAGGTCCGCCGATAACGAAACTCGTGGAGATGTAACTTTGCCCGCCTACCGCGGCGATGCGGTAAACGGATACGAATTCACTCCTGAGTCAAGAAGAAATGACCCCAATAGATTAATGCAGGCTTACAACACGTCTGCAAGCACTCTCAATTTGATCAGAGCCTTCACCACCGGCGGCTTCGCCGACCTTCGCGAAGTTCACTCATGGAATAAGGGCTTCACGGACAACCCGGCGAATAAGCGCTACGAAAGCATCGCTCAGGACATCGACCGAGCGATGAGGTTCATGGACGCCTGCGGCATCGACGCAAATGAGCTTAAGTCGACCGAGTTTTTCGTGTCCCACGAGGGCTTGTTATTCGACTACGAGCGCCCACTAACCAGACTAGATTCCAGAACTGGAACGCCATACGTCACAAGCGGTCACTTTATTTGGGTGGGGGAGCGAACAAGGCAACTTGATGGCGCCCACATTGACTACCTGTCGAAGGTTAGGAACCCACTGGGTGTAAAGCTTGGACCCTCGACTAGCAAGCAAGATGTTCTTGATTTGATCGACAAGTTGGATCCCGAGCGCGAGCCAGGCCGGTTGACTTTTATTAGCAGAATGGGAGCTGGAAAAATTCGCGATGAGCTTCCGAAGCTTATTGAAGCTGCACAAGAGTCCGAATCGACACCGCTTTGGATCACTGACCCAATGCATGGCAACGGCATGACAACTGCAAATGGTTACAAGTCCCGAAGGTTTGATGACATCATGGACGAGGTTGCAGGCTTCTTCGAGGTTCACCGAGGCCTAGGAACCCACCCGGGCGGACTTCATGTCGAACTAACCGGCGACGATGTTGCAGAATGTCTTGGCGGGTCAGATTTGATCGACGAAAGCACTCTGGCGGAACGCTATGAGTCAGTGTGCGACCCGCGGCTAAACCACATGCAGTCTCTTGAGCTTGCCTTTTTGGTGGCTGAGCAGCTGGTAGAAACGGCAAGGGCGTAAATTGATAACCGATAAAGTTTCGAGCTGGCTAACCATTGATCAGGCCGCTGATCTTCTTGAGACCTCGCCCGGAAGAGTACGCAGGCTGATAGACGAACATTTCTTGTTCACCTATCGAATCGACAAAGTACCCATGATTCCGGCCGATCTAATTATCGACCGCGAACCGCTGAGTAGCATTCACGGGACTCTAATTTTACTGAACGATTTAGGTCTGTCTCGAGACGAGTCAATCGTTTGGCTTTATGAGTTGAATTCTGAGCTGGGTACAGAGCCGATCACCGCATTGCTTGCGGGGCACAAAGCCCCCGTGCGTAGAGCTGCCCAAGGGCTCGGCTAGACAACTACTTAGCTCGATTTATTACCTGATCTGCCAATTTCGCGAGTGCATTTCTGCCCCTGTCACTAATTTCTAGGGCAGCCAAAGACTCAATCGATCTGGTGGAGTGTTCGGCAATTAGTCGTTCGGTCTTCTCTAAAGCCTTAGAGTCTGCGATCGTATTTCTCATAAATTCGAGCTGCTCATCATTAATCTCTCCCGAAATAAGCAACTCTTCGAATATTCGGGCAACAGATTTAGGAAGAGTCTCTAGTGTGAGCGCAATCAGAACGGTGCGCTTGCCCTCTCTAAGGTCGTCTCCCGCGGGCTTTCCCGTTACTTGAGGGTCACCAAACACTCCGAGGACGTCGTCTCTTAGCTGAAAAGCTAGCCCGAGCGGAATGCCGAACTCGCTGAGTGCGTTGAGTGATCCATCTTCCGCACCGGCAAGGGCTGCACCAATGAGCAGGGGTGCCTCTAGGCTATATTTCGCAGTTTTGTAGAGCATTATCCTGTTGGCTCGGGCAACCGCCGCACCATCGGTCCTCGTCGGTGCGGCATTTTCCTCCAACACGTCTAGATACTGACCGGCCATCACCTCAAAGCGCATTTTGCCGAATTCGTGTCTGCAGTTTGCTTCGGATTTTTCGTTCGGAGCATGAAGTAGTGCTTCGCCAAAAATCTCTGAACTCCATGCCAGCATCAGATCGCCCACCAGAACTGAACCGGCCAAACCAAAGCGCTCTGGGGACCCAACGTAGTTGTGCTGCTTGTGGAGGCTCTCAAAACGCTTATGGATCGACGGCGCACCTCGACGAGTGTCAGATTGATCAAGCAAGTCATCGTGAACAAGAGCAGCGGCGTGGAACATCTCTAGGGCTGCTGCCACTCCGACAATTGGGGACTCGGGGCCCAACTCAGCTCCATTTGTTTCAGAGCCCAAGGTTGAGGCGAATGACCAGTAGCAGAAAAGGGCTCTGAATCTTTTGCCCCCGGAAAGTAGAGACTGAGTAAAATCGATAAGGGGTATCAAGTCCTCGGAGATGCCAGAAAACTCGTCGCGTTTTTGATCGCAAAACGCGTCGAGTTTGTTCTGAACGAGTTCTAACAGGAAATCTTGAGCCACGCGGAATAGCTTAGCGTCTGAAAGTTGTTTACAATTAGTAAGGAACGGAGTCAACTAATGGCCTTATCAGAGCGAGAGCAAAAGCTCCTCGAAGAGATGGAACGTAATCTCATAGAGGAAGACGCTGGCTTTGCCAACCGAGTTCGCGACGTAGGTTCGTCGAACAAGGACGGTAAGAAGCTTGTTGTCGGAGTAATCACGATGCTTCTGGGAGTGGTTCTGCTTATTTTGGCCGTTTCGCTTCAGGTGGCATTTTTCGGGGTAGTCGCATTCATGGTCATGGTTATTGGCCTCGTGGTTGCGACGAGTAATTTCCGCATACCCGGATTGGGCAAGTCCGCAAAATCTCCAGGGGGGTCTTCATTCTTTGAGGATCGCTGGAACCAGAGATTCAATAACGATTAATCGTTCTTTTCTAAAACCCCGCTAAGGCGGGGTTTTTTTTATTTAAATTATTTTGCAAAAAAAATCAAAAAGGGCTTGCCAAAATGCGGCTAGTGGAGCAAAGTGGAGTAAAGTGGGGCATAACACGATGCGGAGGGAGTGTTCATGCTGTTAGGGACGCACACTCCAAAGCTGGACGAAAAAGGCCGGCTAATCCTTCCTGCCAAATTCCGAAGTGAATTGGACGAAGGCGTAGTAATAACAAAAGGCCAAGAACACTGCCTCTATATTTTTTCGGCGAAAGAATTTCAGGAAGTCCACGAAAAGATTCGTCAAGCCCCAGTCACATCCGAAGAAGCCCGCCGTTACCTGCGTGTTTTTCTGTCGGGAGCCACCGACGAGTCGCCTGACAAGCAGGGCAGAGTACTTCTTCCACAACTACTTAGAGACTATGCGTCACTCACCAAGGAACTTGTAATCATCGGCGTTGGGTCCAGAGCTGAAATCTGGGACTCGCAGGCGTGGCATTCCTACCTCAAGAACAATGAGGAGTCTTTTGCTCAGCAGGCGAAGGAGGTGATTCCGGGACTGTTCTAATTTCCTGCACTTTGTTCCTTGGCCGTACCGGCTTACTTCCCCTAAGTCGGGCCTACGAAAACCAAGCTCGTAGACGGACAAGGATCAAGGTGTAGGAAATGATTCCCCATAAAAGATGAATCATTCAACCTCAGATCTTCACCGCCCAGTAATGCTCCAACGTTGCATGGAGCTTCTAAGACCAGGAATCACGGGAAACTCAGCCGTTGTAATTGACTGCACTCTCGGTCTTGGTGGTCACACCGAAGCGCTTCTGAAAGAGCACGACAACCTGACCGTGATCGGTATTGACAGGGACCCAGCAGCACTGAAGCTGGCGACAGCGCGTTTGGAGCCCTTTGGTACTCGGTTTATCCCCGCTGCCGCTACCTACGATGAGATCGGCGAGGTGCTAGCTGAGCTTGAACTGACCACAGTCCAGGGTATTTTGATGGACTTGGGAGTTAGTTCAATGCAGCTCGACGAAGCCGACCGCGGCTTTTCGTATGCGCAGGATGCGCCCTTGGACATGAGAATGAACCAAAACCTGGGTAAAACGGCCGCGGATCTGCTTGCGGGGCTCGGCGAAAAGGAACTCACTAAAATTTTCCGAGACTACGGCGAGGAGCGATTTGCTCCACTGATTGCCAAGCGGGTCGTTACCGAACGAGAAGTCTCAGACATTCTTACAAGCGCTGACCTAAACAAAATCGTCGCCGCAGTAGTTCCAATGGCGCCAGGTCGGGCAACTGGTCATCCAGCGAAGCGGATTTATCAAGCACTTCGAATCGCTGTAAATAGCGAGCTTTCTGGTCTCGAGTCGGCATTGCCGCAGGCCATTGATGCCCTCGCAGTTGGGGCAAGGCTGGTCGTCATGTCCTACCACTCGCTTGAAGACGGCATTACAAAGCGCGCCATGCAGCAAGCGGCGGTCTCTTCGACGCCAATCGGAATGCCGATGCAGCTACCCGGGACCTCTCCGGCACTCAAGGTCATCACTCGTGGTGTAGAGCGAGCAACAGAACTAGAACTGTCTCAAAACCCAAGGGCTGCTTCCGCGAGACTGCGGGCCGCCCAAAAACTGGAGGTCTTCTAGTGAGCGTTTATATGGTCTCAGAAAGCGATGCCAAAAAGCTAAAGCCGAGTTTGACGGCTGGGCTTATTTTTGTACTTGGAATTGTCGCGGTTCTCATCGGTCAAATTTCTCTCAACATGGTTCTTACTCAAGACGCTTACCAACTGCGGTCTCTCACACTTGAAAAACGAAACTTAGCTACTGATGTACAGATTATTCAGGAGGAAGTCTCATCGCTGTCTTCGCCGCAGAACCTGGCTGATGCCGCCAATATGCTGGGCATGGTTGCCAACCCGGCGTCGGTGATGATCGATATTTACAACGACAAAATATTCGGCGAGCCGGCACCGGCTCGCGCAGATGGCTCGGCTGTTGCAAGTGCAAATCTGGTTGCTAACTCGGCATTAGGAACAGTTTCCGAGTTTTCTATGGCTACCGTCGCAGACGGAGAGCTTGAGGTGAGTGTTGAAACCGCGAATTTGGCCAGTTCTGGCCTAGTTTGGCAGTCTGGGTTAATACCGGCGTCACCAACCAGATAGGGCCAAGATGGGAACTCACGCTTCGTTGAGCCGCCGCCTAGGCGCCTTTGCAGTGCTTCTGTTCTTGATGGTTGCGGTACTTGGGTTTCGCCTAGTCGATTTTCAAGTGGTAAGAGCGGCTGAGATTCAAGAACAATCTCTCGAGACCAGAAAAATTACCCAAACCATTTCTTCACTACGTGGCGACATCCTTGACTCTTCCGGTCAGGTGCTGGCTAAAACTGTGTTTCGATACGACGTGAATGTTGCCCCGAAACGTGTTGGTCCGGTATTTCAGACCATAGATGGAGTCAGAACCGAGCGTTCGGTCGATGAAATCGCAATGGACCTGTCTCAACTGCTCGGTGTCGACTATGGGGAGCTTGTCCTGAAGCTAGACGGCGATTCTGAGTATGCAAATCTTGCCAAGACTGTGAATGCTGAAATTTACAACGCCATTCGGGATATGAGAGTCCCATGGGTCTTTTTTGACCAATTCGAAGATCGCCTTTACCCAATGGGTGCGGTAGCGGGGAATATTCTTGGGTTTGTCGGTAGTGATGGTACGCCGTTGGCGGGTCTAGAGCGCCAATACAACACCTGCCTTGCTGGTATCGACGGCCAGGAAACCTTCGAGCGGAGCGCCGAAGGGGTTCCCATTCCTTCCTCGAACCGGACGGCTCAGCCGACCGAAAACGGCGGAGCCCTGAATTTAACAATTGATGCGAATCTTCAATTCTTTGCTCAGCAGGTTTTGGCCGACACGGTTAATAAACTTTCGGCAGAGTGGGCATCTGCGATCGTGCTGGATGTTGAGACAGGAAAAATACTTGCCGCAGCGGAAGCACCAACTGTCGACCCCAATGATCCTGCTGCTGTAAAGAGTTCCGACCGTGGATCAAGAATCTTTCAGGCGGCTTTTGAGCCTGGAAGCATAATGAAGGCACTAAGCGCTGCGATGGTTTTGGATTCTGGAACTGCAGATGAATACGACACTGTGAATGCACCGGACCGGATGCAGTTGGATTTCGATAATGAGTACATCAAGGACAGCTTCTCCCACGAGGACTTCACACTCAGCCTCGCGGGCGTGCTTCGCTACTCCTCGAATACCGGAATGACTAATTTTGCAAGTCAGATAGACAGAGAAGTTAGACATGACTACCTGCAAAAATTTGGCTTCGGAACTGTCAGTCCTCTCATGTTTGAGGGCGAGAGTTCCGGGATCCTGCATCCTGCATCCGAGTGGGACGAAATGACTAACTTAGTGACCACATTCGGCCAGGGGATTTCCGTCACCAGCTTGCAGATGGCATATGCCTATCAAGCAATTGCAAACGGAGGACTGAGGCTCGACCCACTCTTGGTTGAAAGCTGCCTAAACGAAGACGGAACTGTCGCTTACAAGCCCACTCAACAAGCCACCAGGGTTGTTTCTACTGCAAGTGCGAACCTAGATCTTGAGCTGATGGAAAAGGTAGTCGAGTTTGGCGGAGTTGGTAAGACGGCAGCGATACCGGGCTATCGAGTTGCGGGCAAGACTGGCACGGCACAGCTGAAAGATGGCTCCGGCTACGGCGAAGAGTACGCAATCTCCTTCTATGGGATTGCGCCCGCGGAGGACCCCAAATTTGTAGTCGGTATCACCATCTATAAACCAGAAGGCGTTTCAAACTCCGCTCAGGCAACCCCGCCCTTTAAGGCGATAATGCAGCAGGCTCTAAAGCACTACCGCATACCTCCTTCGACTACTGAATCCAGAAGCGTCCCATCTAATAAATACGGTGAAGTAGATGAGAACGACTAGTGAAATAGCGGAGGCATTTAGCTTAGGGATGCTCGTCTCCGATCAAGCCGACGTCTCTTCGGTCGCTATCAGCTCTCTTGATGTTGTGCCAGGGTCGCTGTTCATAGCGGTGCAGGGAGAAAAGTCGCACGGCATCGATTTTCTATCCGCAGCGATAGCCGCGGGTGCCTCGGCGGTCCTGAGTGACCGAGAGGTTCGAGCGGATGTTCCAGTTCTACTTCATCCGGATCCGAGGTCGATTGCGGGTGCCATATCGGCCTTCGTTATGGGCACGATGAATCTGGGCCTTCAGATCTTCGGAGTGACTGGCACAAATGGTAAAACCTCAACGGTTTTTTATCTTCACCAGCTGCTTCTTCAAATGGGGGTGAAAGCAGGGCTCTCGTCTTCTGCGTTTACCCAAATTGACAATCGCAGAGCCGACAGTGCCTTGACCACGCCGGAGGCACCTCGCCTTCACCGTTTACTTTCGGAGATGGCTGATTCGGGGGCGCAGGCTGCGGTTGTGGAGGTCTCGGCTCAGGCTTTGGTTAGACATAGGGTTGACGGCTTAGTTTTTGACGTGACGGGCTTTACTAACCTCACCAGGGACCACCTCGATGAGTTTGGCTCAATGGAGAATTATTTATCCGCCAAAGCCGCGCTATTCACGCAAAAGTTCTCAAGACGCTCGGTGATAAACGTAGAGGACCGCTTCGGTGAGCAAATGCTCGAGCTTGCTCGCGCTCAATCACCGGAACAATCGGTTAGCATCGGCCACGATAAGGATTACAGCTTTGAGCAAACCCCCACCGGTATCAAAATAACGGGCAAACAAGAGCTGTTCTTGGCTCGGAACCCTGGTCCGCTTATGTCCAAGAACCTTGCGCTCGCAGCAATAATGCTCCTAGAGGGAGGATACGGACCTAAAGCAATTGCTGCGGCGGCACTTGCGATGGAAACTGTCGTGCCGGGTCGTCTCGACTTGGTGAGTGACTCTGAACCTCACATCTACATCGACTACGCTCACACACCTCAGGCGGTCGAATTGGCCGCAAAGGAATTAGGCGACAAATATCCCCAACTGTTAGTTGTGCTTGGAGCATCTGGTGACAGAGACGCTGGAAAGCGAATCGAAATGGGCAGAGCTGCCGCCAAATTTGCAAGCCACATCGTCGTAACTGACCAGCACCCAAGAGGCGAAGATCCGGCGTCAATCAGAGCGGCGCTCATGACCGGCATTTTGGAAACGCGTCCCGAGAGCTTCATTTCCGAGATCGACGACCCAGCTCTGGCAGTCTCAACGGCCGTTGATCTTGTCGGTGTCGGCGGGGCAATACTTTGGTGCGGTCCGGGTCACTTAAAGTATCGCGAGGTAATGGGGAAGAAGCTTCCCTTTGACGCCCACCTTGAAGCAAGAAAGGCACTGAACCTTGATTGAACTGACCCTTGCCGAAGTGGCGTTGGCGGTGAATGGCCAAATTTATCGCGGGGAGCCGTCGGCAATTGTTTCCGGGCTCTCAAGTACAGATTCCAGGGAAATTTCATCGGGGGATATTTTCTTTGCCAAGCTCGGAGCGAACGACAACGGTCATCGCTTTTTAGCCGAGGTTTCTTCAAAGGGTGCAGCGCTTGCAGTTGTTTCTGAGCCTTCTGATTCAGTAAAGATTAATCAGATAGTTGTTGAGGACACCGTTGAGGCTCTGAGTGCATTGGCGGCGGATGTGCTTGCTAGGGTTCGATCCCGTTCGTCTTTGACTGTCATAGGTATCACTGGGTCAAATGGAAAGACTTCCACTAAAAACATGCTTGCCGAGATCTTGAAGCCGGTCGCGCCAACTGTTGCCCCAAAGGGTTCGTATAACAACAAAGTTGGCCTTCCAACCACGGTCTTGAGAATTGATTTTGACACTCGTTACTTAGTACTTGAGTACGCGTCTGCCGGACCCGGATCTATTCCTAAGCTTCCAGAATTGCCTAAACCGGATCTCT